>JAPPKD010000301.1 GCA_028820215.1 Spirochaetaceae bacterium
AGGTGGAGGCCGAGCCGTTCGCCATCAAGTGCGACGTGCACCCGTGGATGAACGCGTTCGGCGTGGTGCTCGATCACCCGTACGCGGCCGTGACGGCTCCCGACGGCACGTTCAGCATTCCGAACCTGCCGGCCGGCACGTACCAGGTGGAGGTCTGGCACGAGTTGCTGGGCGCGTCGACGCATGAGGTCACCGTTACCGAAGGCGGCACCGCGACGCTCGACCTGGCTCTGCAGCCACCGAGTTGACGCAAGCGAGCTGACGTAGTGGCGCACGCCGGCACCGCAGACCACGCCGCGCACTCGCACGGCGACCATCCGCCGGAGCCGTTCTGGCGGAAGTACATCTTCTCGATCGATCACAAGACGATCGGCATCCAGTACGGCATCACCGCCTTGGTGTTCCTGTTCTTCGGGTTCTGCCTGGTGATGATCATGCGCTACAGCATCGCCTACCCCGGCAGCCCGCTGCCGCTGCTGGGCGGTCTGCTCAACCTTCCCGAGCCGGGCGCCATCCCGCCGGAGTTCTACAACCAGCTCGGCGCCATGCACGGCACGATCATGGTCTTCCTGGGCGTCGTGCCGCTGGCGGTCGGGGCGTTCGGCAACTACTTCGTGCCGCTGCAGGTGGGCGCCCCGGACATGGCGTTCCCGAAGCTCAACATGACCAGCTACTGGATGTACTTCATCGGCGGCGTGGTCATGCTGATCAGCTTCTTCGTGCCGGGCGGCGCCGCCAAGTCCGGGTGGACCTCCTACGCGCCGCTGTCCGTGATCGAGACGGTGGGGCAGACGTGGTGGCTGATCGGCATGATCTTCCTGATCACCTCGTCGCTGCTCGGCTCGATCAACATCATCACCACGATCGTGCAGCTCCGCGCCCCGGGGCTGGCCTACATGCGCATGCCCTTCTTCGTCTGGGCGCAGCTCATCACCTCGTTCCTGCTGCTGCTGGCGTTCCCGCCGCTGGAGGCGGCCGGCGTGCTGCAGCTCCTGGACCGGGTAGCGGGCACCAGTTTCTTCCTGCCCACCGGACTGGTGATCTCCGGCGAACCGCTGGAGGTGTCCGGCGGCGGCAGCGCGCTGCTGTGGCAGCACCTGTTCTGGTTCCTGGCCCATCCGGAGGTGTACGTCCTGATCCTGCCGGCGTTCGGGGTCATCGCCGAGGTCATCGCCAACAACACGCGCAAGCCGCTGTGGGGCTACAAGTCGCTGGTCTACTCGGCGCTGTTCATGGGCTTCATGTCGTTCATCGTGTGGGCGCACCACATGTTCCTGACCGGCATGGGCACGGTGATCAGCTCCTTCTTCCAGTTGACGACCATGATCATCTCGGTGCCGTCGATCATCATCCTGACGGCGTTCATCCTGTCGCTGTGGGGCGGCTCGATCCGTTTCACGGCGCCGATGAAGTTCGCGCTGGCCTTCATCCCCATGTTCGGCATCGGCGGCCTGACGGGGCTGCCGCTCGGCCTGGCTTCCGCCGACATCTACCTGCACGACACCTACTACGTGATCGGCCACTTCCACTACGTCGTGGCTCCGGGGTCGCTGTTCGGACTGTTCGCCGGGATCTACTACTGGTATCCCAAGGTGACCGGCCGGCGCATGAGCGAGCGGCTGGCGAGCTGGCACTTCTGGCCGTCGCTGATCTTCATGAACGGCGTGTTCTTCCCCATGTTCATCCAGGGCATGGCGGGCGTGTCCCGGCGGCTGTACGACGGCGGCGCCACGTACGCCCACGCGCAGGACGTGCTCTGGCTCAACGAGGTGATGTCGTTCTCCGCGTGGGGGCTGGGGCTGGCGCAGATCTTCTTCATCGTCAACTTCATCATCAGCCTGCGGAAGCCGAAGGAAGCGGAAGAGAACCCGTGGGAGGCGACCACTCTGGAGTGGGCAGCGCCCTCACCGCCGCTGCCGCACGTCAACTTCCGCGAGCCGGTGGCCGTGACCCGGCCGCCCTACGACTACAGCCCGGCAGGTGCCAAGGCCGGGTTCCTGCCGCAGCACAGTCCCGCCGGGGCCGGGCCCGATCCAGCCGGCGCCGCGCCTTCCGGCGCCGGACACTGAGCCAGCACTTCCATGGACATTCCCTACACCACCGCCGAACATCCGGAGACGCGCCTTTATAACGGCAAGCTCGGCATCTGGCTCTTCCTGGCCTCCGAGGTGCTGCTGTTCGGGGCGTTCTTCTCAACCTACATCCTGTTGCGGGTCGGCGCCGGCGGAAACTGGCCGGTGCAGGCGGAGCTGCTCAACATCCCGCTGGCCACGGTCAACACCGTCATCCTGATCACGTCCAGCGTCACCATGGTGATGGCGTGGGCGTCGCTGAAGATGGAGCGGTTCGGCCGCTTTCAGCTCTACTTCGGCGCCACCATCGCGCTGGCGCTGGCCTTCCTGGTGATCAAGGGGTTCGAGTACGGGGCCGAGTTCGCCCATCACCGCTATCCCAAGACCAACACCTTCCTGGCGATCTACTTCACGATGACCGGCCTGCACGGCGTGCACATCCTGGCCGGCGTGGCGGTCAACCTCTACCACCTGGCGACCGCGCGCCGCTGGTACCGGGACGACAAGGAACGGCTGACCAACCGGATCGAGATCGCCGGGCTGTACTGGCACTTCGTCGACCTGGTGTGGATCTTCCTGTTCCCGGTCCTGTACCTGATCTGAGGAGTCGATGATGGCCGACCAACACGTCGAGAAGCACGTCCGTCAGTACCTGATCGTGTTCGCAGCGTTGCTGGTGCTGACGATCATCACCGTGCTGGCCAGCCGCATCGACATCGGCGTGGGCGCCGGCATCGTTCTCGCCCTGATCATCGCAAGCGTGAAAGGCACGCTGGTGGCCGGGGTTTTCATGCACCTGTTCAGCGACAAGCGCAAGATCGTCTACACGGTGCTGATCTACACCGGCATTTTCCTGCTGGTGCTGTTTCTGCTCACCGCCCTGAGCTACGGAGACACGCTCGACCTCGGAGACCCGGACTCAAGGTAGGCGGCATGTCTCTCAAGGTGTTCCATGTCGTCTTCGTCTCCATCGCCGGGCTGTTCCTGGCGCTGTTCTCCGCCTGGGCGTTCCTGTTCGCTCCCGGACTCGACCGCGGTCCTGCCGTGACGCTGGGAGTCTCGGCGGCGGCCGGACTGGTGGCGCTGATCATCACCGAGCGGCGCGTGCTGGCCAGCCTGCCGCGGAGGACCCGGTGATCCGCCGTCATGTTGCGCGGCTGCATCCGGCGCTGGTGGCCGCGGCGCTGCTCCTGATGCCGCGCCTTGCCGGCGCCTGCGCGGTCTGCTTCGGGGACCCGGACTCGCCGTCGTCCAGGGGGCTGACCGTCGCCGTGCTGTTCCTCGTGGGGGTCATCGTCGCGGTGCTGACCGGGGTGGCGCTGTTCGCGGTCTCCATGCTGCGGCGCAACGAGCGGCAGCATGAGCGCGGCGCGCACGGCGCCGCGCTGACTGGGGGAACCGATGGTTGAATTCGCGCAGGCGCTCGGCCTGCCGCTCGACATCTCCGCTCACGGCTACCGGATCGACGCGATCATCGGCTGGGTGCACCTGGTCATGTTCGTGCTGTTCGTCGGCTGGGGCGCGTTCTTCATCTACGCCATGATCCGCTTCCGGCGGCGGAGGAACCCCGTTGCCGACCCGCAGGGCGTCCGCACGCATGCGACCAGCTACCTGGAAGCCGTGATCGTGGTGATCGAGCTGGTGTTGCTGTTCGCACTGTCGATCCCGTTCTGGGCCGGCTTCGTGGCCAAGGTGCCGGAGCCCTCGGAGGCGATGCGGATACGCGTCGTCGCGCAGCAGTTCCAGTGGAATATCCACTACGCCGGCCCCGACGGCGTCTTCGGCCGCACCGACCCGGCACTGGTGCGCCCGCAGGAGAACAACCACATCGGCCTGGACCGCGACGACCTGTTCGGCAAGGACGACGTGATGACCAACAATCAGCTCAACGTCCCGATCGGCCAGCCGATCGTGATCGAGCTGTCCAGTCTGGACGTCGTGCACAGCTTCTTCGTGCCGGTACTGCGGGTGAAGCAGGACGCGGTCCCGGGACTGGTGATCCCGCTGACCTTCACCGCCACCGCCACCGGCAAGTACGAGATCGCGTGCGCACAGCTCTGCGGCATCGGCCACGCGCAGATGCGCGGCTTCATCACCCTGATGGAGCAGGCCGAGTTCGACGAGTGGCTGGCCGAGCGTTCGGAGGAAGCGCAGGACAGCGGAGCGGGCGGCTTCTTCTGATCCCGGTCGCTGCCCGTCAGGACGGCGACGGATAGACCTGCGGGAACGCGTCGCCGGCGAGTTGCGCGCCGTCGGTCACGCTGACGAACGGTTTCATCGGGTGATCGCCCGCCTGCACGTAGCGGGTCTGCTCCGGCATGTAGTGGATGGCGATGGCGCGGCGCGGCCCATCGCTGCGGTTCGGGAACGAGGCGTGCCACGTCAGGCAGTGGTGGTAGTGGACGTGCCCGGCCCGCACGGGGCGTGGCTCGGCTTGCACGTCGTGTCCGCGGTGGGTGGCAGGCAGCTCCTCGCCCGGATCAGGCAGAGAAACCGTGCCCCAGCGATGGGAGCCCGGCACCATCCACATGCAGCCGTTGTTCAGGTCGACGTCGTCCAGGGCCACCCACGCCGTGACCTGCACGTCCGGCGTGATGACCGGCCACGCCGGTGCGTCCTGGTGCCAGTGCGTGGTGCCGCCGGTGCGCGGCGGCTTGTACTGGATCTGGTCGTGCCAGACGCGCAGCTCGCGCGCGCCGGTGAGCTGGACCACCTCCGCGACGATCCGAGGGTGCCGCAGCAGGCGGCGGAACGCCGGGCTGGCCTGCCAGATGTTGACCACCTGCTGCACCGGGGCCCGCGCCTGGCCGATGTCGCGGTCCAGCACCGGCTTCGCGCCGTCCGTCGCGTCGTGCTCGGTCGACACGCGGGCCAGCTCGGCGCGCAGCTCGTCGACGGCGTCCGCTTCGAGGGCGCGTCCCCCGGTTACGAATCCCCGCTCCTCGAACGAGCGTATGTCCGCTTCGCTCAGCATGGCTGTATCCACACCTCCACCTCGTCGATGACCGCCGGGGTCGACTGCTGTGGGTCGGCCTCGTCCAGCGTGATCGCCAGACCGTTCTCTCCGTATGCCGGGGCGCCGGCGGGCAGCACGAACCAGCGCGTGTCCGGGCACACCGGCCGCACCGGCACGGCCGGGTTAATCGGGCCGGCCGGGCGCTCGCGCGCCCGCGTGTCCGCCCGGCCCAGGGGACCGTCTGCAAGCGGCACGCCGTTGAGCACCACGGCAAGCTCGTCCCGCTCGGTGAGGTCGGCGCCGCGCAGCGCCAGCGTGGCGCACCGGACCCGATCCATCCGTTCGTACAGCCGGAAGCGGTACGTGCCGGCCGGACGCTCGGCAGTCCGGTCGAGCGTCACCCGCTGCGCCTTGGCCACGCCGGAGGCGGTGCGGTCCATGCCCATCCACGGCACGCCGCCCCAGGTGGGATCGAAGACGTAGTGCCGCTCGCCGGCGGCCACCCGTTGCGGGTCGCGCAGGTCGTGGAAGACCTGCAGCGCCTGCGGATAGTACGGCGGCGTGAACAGGTGGCCAACGAAGTGGTTGAAGACCGACACCCCGTCGGCGCCGCTGCCGTAGAAGGTGTGCGCCAGCGCCCGGCTCATCGACGGGCTCATCACTTCGCTCCTGTGGCGCCGGCGGTGGCTGATCCAGGGATGCAGCCCGGGATACACCATGCACGCGCTGTCCGGTGCGCGCGCCAAGGCGGCAAACTCCGCGTATCCCGCGCTGAAATCGCAGAACATCGTGTCCATCGGCGCGCAGTAGTCGATCAGCCCCTCGGCGATCCAGGCCGGCACGTCCAGGCCCATGATCAGGCATTCGTCCACGGTGGAAAGCACGCGCGCCCCCAGCAGCAGCCGCCGGCCGCGCGCGCGGCCGTGATCGTCCAGCGTCCCGCGGATGCGCCGGATCAGGTCGGTCATCAGGTGCGCCCGGTCGCGGGCGTCTGGCACCGGGAAGTAGCCGGGATCGCGCATCACCAGCTCCACGCCGTCGACGTCTATGGTGTCCAGCAGGGTCGCGGCGACGGCGTGCAGGAAGGTGCGCACCGGCTCGAAGGTGAAGTCGAGCGGCTTGCCGCCAACGTGGACCGCCGCTTCCGGCGGCCGTTCGATGCCCAACACGTCCCAGCGCTTGGGGAGCTGGAACTCGGGATGCGACTCCACGAACTCCGCGAACTTCGGGAAGTCGTGGGTGTCGTTCATGCGGAGGCCGCCCAGGAAGGTCATGCCGCGCTCGTGGCAACGATCGCCCAGTACCTGCATGGGCTGCACGCCCGCGTCCAGCAGCGGCAGGAATCGGCGGTGCTGAGCCCGCGTATCGTACGGAAAGCGGTCGGTGCGCCAAAAGGGGGTGAACCCCTGGTTGTAGCAGTCCTGCACCATGGTATCGACCCCGGCGTCGGCCAGCAGGTCGACCCAGTGGCGCAGGTCGGCGGCGGCGACCGGGTCCGGCAGCATCCACGTGGCGATGGTGGACGGATCGCTGTTGAAGACGATGCGGCGCTCGCCGCGCGGGTGCGGAGGCGGGACGTCGGCACTCACGGCGTAAGCCTATCCCGAGGTGGCGCTCAGAATCCGCCGCCGGTTCTGTTCGTCCTGCGCCTCGTAGAAGAGCCGGAAGCGGCCGTCGTCGAGGTCGATCACGCACGGCTCGGAGACCATGTTCACATCCAGCGGCCGGTCCAGATCGAGCAGCGGACCGGGATCCCTGGTCCAGGTCAGGCCGTCCCATGAGGAGGCGGCGAAGATGCCGCCGCGGATGTCGGTGGCCCAGGCGGCGAAATACATGCGGTAGCAGATCTCGGCAGGGTCGCCCAGACGGATCACCTCCGGCGCATACACCGACAGCGTGTCGCGCTTCGCGTCCTCCTGGGCGATACGCACGCCCGGCTCGATCCGGAACGACAGCCCGTCGTCGGAGATGGCGCTGATGATGTGGTTGGGCGCGTCGAGCCCGGTGCGCCGCGGATGGGCATAGCTGTGGAAGTAGAGCCGGCAGCGGAGCCGGGCGGGGTCCGACGGCGACTCGACGAAGACGCAGCGCGGCGAACCGAACGACGCGTCCGGAGCGGCGGCGCGTACGCCGGGCTCGGGCTCCCAGGTCACCCCGTCCGGGGAGACGGCGCTCTTGATCACGTTCGGGCGGTCGGGGGCGGCGGCCTCGAAGTACATGCGCCAGCGGCCGTCCGGCAGCGGCACGACATCGGGACAGAGTACCCGCAGCGTCGCGTCCGGTTCATGCACGTCCAGCCGCACGCCCGGCTCCTTGCGCCACGCCGCGCCGTCGTCGGACACGGCGCTGAGGATGTAGCCGTTGGCGTCGGGCACCGCGCGGCCCGGCCCCCAGCCGGTGTAATACAGCCGGTAGCCGCCCGCGGGCAGCCGCACCACGTTCGGAGTCAGGATGCTCAGTGAGTCCAGGGGCGAGTCGGGGCCGATGCACGGCTCGGGATCCTTCGTCCAGACGAGGCCGGGGTCGCGGGCCTGGTAGTGGATGGAGCGGATCCCGTCGAAGCGTTCCATCACGCCTCCAGAGTACCAGCTCGCAACGAGCCAATTGCGGTGTTCCAAGTGCAATGATGGCAATGAGATATAGGAGGGG
>JAPPKD010000288.1 GCA_028820215.1 Spirochaetaceae bacterium
GAGCCGAGTAAGACGGCGGTGCCGGCGTGCGCCGGGCCGTCCGTCGGAAAGGCGCCAAACTGGAACCGCGCAATAAACCCGGGTGCCCGGTGGGTTCATTTTTGGGACGGCCCCCCCCCCCGCGCCGGGGGGGGGGGGCGGGCCCGGCGCCCGGCGGCTGTTTCTGGTAGTCCGTTTCCGGGACGGTGTCAAGCAATCCGTCCCATCCCCATCTCTTCCACCGTCTGCCGCGGCTGGGTGGGTGCGGCGGCGCTGCCCGGCTGCTGCAGATACCGCGCGGCCGCGAACCCGCGAACCCGCGAACGCGATGCCGTACCCGGTCCGGCGGCGGAAGGGCGGTGGCCTTGCCGCCCCGACTGCCCGCGACTCCCGGAACGGCTGGCGCCCGGCGCCGCGGTATCATAGAGTGCAGGGTGTTGTGATGCTGGCTGTTGCAGCGGTCCTTGGCGCGCCCGGCCGTCGGAGCGCCGGCGGCGAAGGTGGCCCGTCACCGTGAAGTTTCCGCCCCGACTGGAGGCGAATCTGCGCCATCTGTACGGCCCGCGGGCCGTCGGCGCGCTCGCGGAACTGGGCGAGTTGTGGCTGCGCCACGGCCTGGACGTGGGAGCGCGCGAAGACGCGTCGGCGGCACCGCCGGGAGCGGTGCGCATGCCCGACGCAGGCGACATCGCCATGATCGCGTACGCCGATTCGATCCGCGGCGCCGACGGGTCGCCGCTGGCCGCGCTGCGGCGCTTCGTGCGGCGCTACCTGTCGGGGGGATCGATCAACACGCTGCACCTGCTGCCGTTCTTCCCGTGGGACACCGACCGCGGCTTCTCGGTGCAGGACTACCGCGCGGTGGACCCGCGCAACGGCACCTGGGAGGATATCGAGGCGCTGGCCGGCGAATTCGCCCACCTGATGGCCGACCTGGTGATCAACCACGCTTCGCTCGACAACCCGCTGGTGCAGGGGGCGCTGACCGGCGATCCGCTCTACCGGGACTTCGTAATCCGTTATGACGACGGCGAGCAACCCGATGCGGCCGCGCTCGCGGCGCTCACCCGGCCGCGGCCGGACCCGGTATTGACGCGTTACTACCTGGTGGCCACCGGTGGCCACACGCGGGCGACGTTCGATCCGCCGACCGCCGAAGGGGCGCAGGGCAATGAGACGCCCGTCCATGGCGGCGGCTGGGTATGGACCACGTTCTCGCGCCCACCCAACGCGGATGGCAGCGCGGCCACCCGGCAGGTCGACCTCAACTTTCGCAACCCACGCGTGCTGCTGGAGATGCTGGAGGTGCTGCTGTGCTATCGCGGGCACGGCGCCGACTGGGTGCGGCTCGACGCCGCCGGCTACATGTGGAAGGAGCTCGGCACCGCGAGCATTCACCATCCCAACACCCACCGGCTGCTGCAGGTGCTGCGCGATGCGCTGGCGGGGCGAGCGGACCTGGTAAGCGTGGCCGAAGTGAACGAGCCGCAGGACACCATTCTGCCCTACCTGGGCAGCGCGGAAGCGGGAGTGGAGAGCGACTTGGTATACCAGTTCGCACACTTTCCGCTGGCGGTGCACGCACTCCTGTCGGGCGACGCGAGCCACTACAAGCGCTGGCTCGGCACCCTGGAGCCGTTCGGGGGCCGGCAGTTCATTACGGTGTACGGGAGCCACGATGGCATGGGCCGCAAGCCGGTGCTCGGCCTGCTGCCCGACGCCGACCTGGAACGCATGGTGCGGGACATGGTCGCCGGCCACGGCGCGCTACCCAACTACTCCAGGCAGCCGGGCGGCGGCCGCATCATCTACGAGTTGTGCGCCACTCCGTGGAGCCTGATCAACCGCGCGGACGCCGATGAGCCGCTGCAGCTCCAGGTGGACCGCTACGTGGCGTGCGCCGCACTCGGCCTGACCCTGCGCGGCGGGCCGGCGTTCTACATCAACGGCCTGCTGGGCGTTCCCAACCGGCTCGACCCCGACCACCTGGACGAGAACCGCTCGATCAACCGCGAGCAGTTCGACGAGGCGGCACTGTGCGCCGAACTGGACGACCGCGGAGGCCGGATGCGACAGGTGCTGGAGCGGCTCCTGCGCCTGATCGCGGTGCGCGCGGGCGAGGTGGCGTTCGCCCCCGGCGGACCACCCCTGCAGGTGCTCGACACGCCGCCTGCCGCGGTGGCGCTGGTCGCGGACGGCGGCGCGCGCCGCGTGGTTGCTTTGACCAGCGTGTCCGCGGCCGCGCAGCGGGTTGCGCTGGACGCCGCCCTGTTCTCGGGCCGTAGCGCGGTGGTCGAGCTCATCACCGGCGGTACACCGGCGCGTCCGACCGGAGCGACGTGGGAACTGACGCTCGGTCCCTACGAGGTCCAGTGGCTGGCGGGCGCCCGGTAGAGTAGACCGAGGACCTCGTGCTCGCGGTAGCCGGTGGCCTGCTCGGCGGAGCGATTGAACCGGGGCTCGCCGCCGCCGCCGTGCTCGCTCGACAGCAGGTCCGGTGGTGGCACGTGTTGCGCTCTCGGGCACATGGGAGCGGGTGAGGCCGGGGGGCGGGCTCGCGCAACGCGCCGAGCGCGCCCGCCGGAGCGTTTGCCCTCGCGGTGGGACAGGTATAGAATCGACTCATGCGATATATCCAAAGGAGGGATACGATGATGAGACAACACCTCTTGCCCCTGACAGTGGCGTTGGCGGTGATCGCCAGTGGCGTGGCACTCGCCGGCGGAGCCGAGGAGCAGAGCGGCGCCGGCGGCGCCGGCAGTGCACCGGCGGATGCCATGCCGGACATGCTCGACGGACCGCGGATCTGGGCAACGCTGGCGGCGTACGAGGCCGACACCGGCAACCGCATCTCCACGATCAGCGAGTCGCCGATGCTGGCGGCGCGGGTCAGCGCCGGAGAGCTGCCGGCGGTTGAGGAGCGCGTCTCCGAGGAGCCGATGGTGGTGCAGCCCTACGCCGAGATCGGGCGCTACGGCGGCACCCTGCGCGGCAAGTCGGTACGCCCCGCCGGCGACAACGACATCGAGTTCATGCGCGGGCAGCCGATGCTGCGCGTATCGCCGGACCTGACCGACCTGCTGCCCAACATCGCCAAGGGTTGGGAGTTCAACGCCGACAAGACCAGCCTGACCGTGTACCTGCGCTCCGGCGCGCGCTGGAGCGACGGCGCCCCGTTCACCACGGACGACATCATGTTCTGGTACGAGGACATGATCCTGAACGACCAGATCAGCCCGTCCAAGCCGGGCTGGATGGTGCTGGACGGCGAGTTGATCGGCGCCACCAAGGTCGACGACACCACGGTCCGGTTCGACTTCAACAAGCCCTATCCGCCGATGCTCAGCGTGCTGGCGACCCTGATCAACACGCCGGTGTTCGCACCCGCCCACTACGTCTCGCGCTGGCATATCGACCACAACGAGGACGCGGAAGCGCTCGCCAAGGAGGAAGGGTTCGACAACTGGTGGAGCGCCTTCCTGTTCCACAACCCGACCCGCCTCGGGGCGCGCAAGGAAGCCGAGTTGCCGGTAATGAACACCTGGATGCTGGAGCGCGTCGACAGCTCCAACAACCGCTACTTCGTGCGCAATCCCTACTACTGGAAGATCGATACCGCCGGCAACCAGCTCCCCTACATCGACGAGCACATCGCGGTGTTCGTGGAGGACGTGGAGGTGCTGGTGCTGAAGGAGATCGCCGGCGAGATCGACTACTCCGGTACCTGGCACCGCATGGATAATGTGCCGCTGTACCGGGAGAACGAGGCGGACGGCGGCTTCCGCGTGCTGGTGTGGCGCGCACCGCGCAACACCCATCCGATCATCCTGAACTCGCTGCACAAGGACCCGGTGCTGCGCGACATCTTCAACGACATCCGCTTCCGGCAGGCGCTGTCGCTGAGCGTCAACCGGGACGAGTTGAACGAGACGTTCTTCTTCGGGCTGGCGACGCCGCGCAACTACCACGTGGCGCCGTTCAGCAGCCTGTTCGAGCAGTGGATGGCGGACTACTTCATCGAGTACGACCCCGACCGCGCCAACGGCCTGCTGGACGAGATGGGGCTACAGTGGGATGGCGACCGCAAGTACCGGCTGCGCCCCGACGGCGAGCCGCTGACCCTGGTGATCGACCACATCAAGCGCGCCGCGCGCGACGCGGCCGTGTTCAAGGACTACTTCGAGGCACTCGGCATCCGTACCATCATCAAGGAGGAGGAGCCGTCGCTGATCAACGCCCGCCGCCGCGCCAACGAGCACGACCTGGTGTGGCGCGAAAAGGCGGAGGTGAACGAGATGAACATGCGCACGCGGTTCGGCGGGCCGTTCGCCTTTCCCACCTTCGATACCCACGTGCCGTGGTACCAGTGGCACATCAGCGGCGGACAAGAGGGCATGGAGCCGCCCGACGACGTACAGGATCTATTCCGCCTGGTGGAGGAGTGGCTGACCACGGAGCCCAACAGCGATGCTTACGTGGAACTGGGCAAGCAGATCCTGGAGATCAACACGCGCAACCTGTGGACCATCACCGCGCTCGGCATGGAGCCCTACCCGGTGATCTTCAAGGATACCCTGCGCAATACTCCGGAGCAGGCGTTGTGGGACTGGCCCTACCGGTTCTGGATGCCGTACATGCCGGAGCAGTGGTTCTACACCGAGTAGCGCCGGCCTGATCTGTCGGGGCGGGGTGGGGCGCCGGCCTCCACCCCGCGCTGCGCCGCATGGTTGAATACATCGCCCGCCGCGGGTTGTTCACGCTCCTGTTGCTCGCTCTGGTGTCGGTGGTGTCGTTCGTGATCATCCAGCTTCCGCCCGGCGACTACCTGTCCACCTATATCATGGCACTGCAGGAGCAGGGGGAGGACGTCTCGGAGGCGCAGATCGAGACGCTGCGCGCCCACTACGGCCTGGGCCTGCCAATCTACGTGCAGTACTTCAAGTGGATGTGGGGAGTGCTGCGCGGCAATTTCGGCGTCTCGTTCGAGTGGAACGTGCCGGTGGCGGCCCTGATCGGCGAGCGGCTGGCGCTGACCTTGACCATCGCGGTGGCCACGCTGGTATTCACCTATCTGCTGGCGATACCGATCGGCATCTACTCCGCCACCCACCAGTACTCGGTGGGCGACTACACGTTCACCACGGTCGGCTTCATCGGCTTGGCCACGCCCAACTTCCTGTTGGCGTTGATCCTGATGTTCCTGTTCTTCAAGTACCTCGGCCTGAGCGTGGGCGGCCTGTTCTCGCCGGAGTACCTGGGCGAGCCGTGGTCGGCAGGCAAGGTGCTCGACCTGATCCGCCATCTGCCGATTCCGATCATCGTAGTGGGGACAGCGGGGACGGCAGCGGTCATTCGCATCATGCGCGGCTCGCTGCTGGACGAACTGGGACGGCAATACGTGATCACGGCGCGCGCCAAGGGGCTGAAGGAGGGCTCGCTGCTGTTCAAGTACCCGGTGCGAGTGGCCGTGAACCCGATCGTCAGCACGGTAGGCTGGGCGCTCCCGAGCACCATATCCGGGGCGACCATCACCGCCATCGTGCTCAGCCTGCCCACCGCCGGGCCGCTGCTGCTGCGCTCGCTGCGGTCGCAGGACATGTACCTGGCGGCCAGCATCGTGATGATGCTGAGCGCCATGACCATCCTCGGCACCTTCGTCTCCGACCTGCTGCTCGCCTGGGTGGACCCTCGTATCCGCTTCGAGCGCAGCCGGACCTCATGAGCGGCACGGCGACTTCGGCAGCCATCGCCGAGGCGCGCGAGGAGCGCTACTACCTGGCCTCGCAGTGGCAGCTCGCCTGGCGCAAGTTCCGCGGCCACCGGCTGGCCATCGCCGGCGGCTGGGTGCTGGCGGCGTTCTACCTGCTGGCCGTGTTCGCCGACTTCATCGCCCCCTACGACGTGAACCTGCGCAGCAGCTTCATCTACATGCCGCCGCAGCGGGTGCGCGTAGTTGCCGACGGCCGGTTGCAGGCACCGTTCGTATACGCCACCACCAGCGAGGTCGACCTGCACAGCTTTGCCCGTACCTACACCGAGGACGAGAGCGTCCGCTACCCGGTGCGCCTGCTGGCGCGCGGTTACGAATACCGGCTGTTCGGACTGTTCCCCACCCGCGTGCACCTGTTCGGGGTGTCGGAGCCGGCGACGCTGTTCCTGTTCGGCACCGACAACCTGGGGCGCGACTTCTTCTCGCGCGCGGTGCTGGCCGCGCGCGTGTCGCTGTCGATCGGCCTGGTCGGGGTGGCGTTGAGCTTCGTGCTCGGCGTGCTGCTCGGCGGCGTATCCGGTTATTACGGCGGCACGGTCGACATGTTCGTGCAGCGCCTGATCGAGTTCCTGCTGTCGATCCCCAAGATCCCTTTGTGGATGGCGCTGGCGGCCGCACTGCCGGTGGATTGGCCGGTCGTGAAGGTGTACTTCGGCATTACCATCATCCTCTCGGTGATCGGCTGGACCGGGCTGGCGCGGGTGGTGCGCGGCAAGCTGTTGCAGTTGCGGGAAGAAGACTACAGCACCGCCGCCGTAGTGGCCGGGGCGGGCGACTTGCAGATTGTCCTGCGCCACCTGCTGCCCGGCTTCATGAGCTATTTGATCGTGACGCTGACCCTGGCGATACCGGAGATGGTGCTCGCCGAGACCGCGCTGAGCTTCCTGGGGATTGGCCTGAAGCCGCCGGCGGTGAGCTGGGGCGTGCTGCTGCAGGACGCCCAGAACGTACGCACCGTGGCGCTGTACCCGTGGCTGCTGTTGCCCGGCGTGTTCATCATCATCACCGTGCTGGCGTTCAACTTCCTCGGCGACGGTGCCCGCGACGCCGCCGACCCCTACCGCTGACCGCCTCCGAACCGCCCGCCGTCAACACCAACGGCTTGGCGGCGTCGTGATCTCCCGGATTGCGCGGACTGCCCGCCTGGCTCGTTGCGCGCTTCCGGGCCCGGTTGACTGGGCTGCGTCCAGGGCGAGGAGCTGCTTCCACAGTGCCCACCCGCGCGCCCGCCGCCAAGTGAGCTCGTCGGGTTGTAGTTGCGCGCGGAGGACAGTTCTGCTGTGTTGGTCCAACAGGGTCCAGGCCACCGTCAGATCGCACGCCGGATCGCCCGCCGCCAACTGGCCGAAGTCGATCACCGCATGCAGTTGTCCATCCCGTACCAACAGGTTGCCGGGCGCGACGTCGCCATGCACCCACACCGGATCCGCCTGCCAGCGCGACTCCAGGGCCAGGAGCCACGTTTCCAGCGCCGCGTGGTGGTCGATGCGGCCGCGGCAGCGATCCAGCAGTCGGTCGGTTTCGGCGGCATAGGTGGAGAGATCGCCTCCCCGGTAGAAGTTCTCCGGACCCGGTGCGGGTGCACCGGCGGTGTCCACACCCTGCAGCGCGCTCAGAAAGCTCGCCAGCCGGCGGGCAAAGCCGCTCAGGTCGCGGATGTTCGCCGGCGTGGCCGGCTTGCCCCGGATCCATCGGTTCAGCGTCCAATGCCATGGGTAGCCCGCACCCGGCGCTCCCAGCGCGACCGGGTGCGGGATCGGCAGGGGCAGGTGGCCCGCCAGCCGCGGCAACCACGCATGCTCGATCAGCGGGCGGGAAGCGTAGCGGCTCGCGCTCGGCAGGCGCGCGCACAGCGAGTCGCCAACCCGGAACGTGCGATTGTCATGGCCGCCGGGGACGACG
>JAPPKD010000072.1 GCA_028820215.1 Spirochaetaceae bacterium
GCTCGCCGTCGCGGCGCTCGAACACCGTCTTGCCCCACATCCGCAGCACCCACCCGGCGTGGTGGCGGGTGCAGCCGTGCAGCTTGACGAACTCGTCGAGCATCGCTGTCTTCTGTCGCTTGCCGGCACGCCGGTACCGGCTGACCATCTCGCGCGTGAGCGCCTTGCGTTGACCCATGGTGAGCCCCATCTCCTCCGACCTCCGCCCCGATGGTGGGCTGGCCGTTCGTGTGGATGTTTCGATGAGGCACCGGTTTCCGCTCGTGTGGATTTTTGATGAGGCAATGCGCGGACTTGCACCGCAAGCCGCCGGCTCGGCAGACTCGTCACGGTTGCGGATGGAGGCACAGAGGACGCCCAAGCCCGCGGTCCTGCCGAGGCTGACGGCGCTCGGAGTCGACGATGCGGTCGCGCTGGCGGAGAACATCGAGCGCTGCGCGGTCGAGCCGACCGGAGAGCGGCGCTGGCAGCGGATGGTCCGTGAAGTGCTGGCCGAGCCGTTGCCGCTCACTCGCATCCCCTTTGCCGTGCACCGGCTGTGCTTCGCTGCCGCGTACTCGGACCGCGACCCTGACCTGCCGCCGGCGCCGGCGTGGCTGCCGGAGATGGGGTCCGGAGACACCAACGTACGCAGGCTGGCGCGGCGCGTCGGCGTCGACGACATCGCCGCTCTGCACCGCTGGTCGATCGAGCATCGCACCGAGTTCTGGAAACTGATGTGCGAGCACCTCCGGATCGGTTTCCACGGCGATCCGGGTCCCGCCTGGCGCGACGGCCGGTGGTTTCCCGACGCGCGGCTGAACATCGCCGAGAACTGCCTCGAGCCGAGGTCGGCCGGAGAGCGGCTGGCGATCGTCTACCGCACGAGCAGGGACGGACCGCTGGACGGGATGAGCCGGGCCGACCTGGCGCGACTGGCGTACGTCGTGGCCGGTCACCTGCGCGAACGCGGGCTGCGACCGGGCGCCCGCGTGGCGCTCTACCTGCCGATGACGGCGGAGGCGGTCGCCGCTTACCTGGGGGTGATCCTGGCCGGCTGCACGGCGGTCTCGATCGCCGACAGCTTCGCCGCGCCGCAGGTGGCGGTCCGGTTGCGCATCACCGGTACCTCGCTGGCGATCGTCGCCACCCGCACCTATGAGCGACTCCTGGACGCCGCTCCCGACCTGGACGCCATCGTCATCGGCGAGCTCCCGGGCGGCCTCAGGCCGCGCGCCGCGGACACTCCCTGGGATCGGGTGGCGTCTGCCGCCCCGACCGACGCGGTCGCCTGCGCGACCGGAACGCACACGAACATCCTGTTCTCCTCCGGTACCACCGGCGAGCCCAAGGCGATCCCGTGGACCCATCTGACCCCGATCAAGTGCGCGACCGACGCCATGTTGCTGCATGACGTGCGGCCTGACGACGTGCTGGCATGGCCGACGAGCCTGGGGTGGATGATGGGTCCGTGGCTGATCTACGCCGCGCTCCTCAACCAGGCGACGATCGCCCTGTACCATCCCGGCCCGAAGGGAGCGGACTTCGGCAGGTTCGTGCGGGACGCGGGCGTCACCATGCTCGGACTCGTGCCGACGCTGGTGCGCATCTGGCGCCAATCCGGCTGCATGGAGGGAATCGACTGGAGCCGCATACGCCGCTTCAGCTCGACGGGTGAGTGCTCGGACCCCGAGGACCAGCTCTACCTGATGGCGCTCGCGGGCTACCGACCGGTCATCGAGTACTGCGGAGGCACGGAGATCGGAGGCGGATACGTCTCGGCGACGATGGATCAGCCGGCCGCGCCGGCGACGTTCACGACTCCGGCGTTCGGGCTGGACCTGGCCATCCGGGACGAGCACGGGCAACCGGCGACCGACGGCGAGCTGTTCCTGGTGCCGCCATCGGTCGGCCTGTCCACCGAGCTGCTCAACGACGATCACCACGACGTGTACCTGGCCGATACGCCGATCGCCGACGGCCGGCCGCTGCGCCGCCACGGCGATCACATGCAGCGGCTGCCGGGGGGCTACTACCGCGCCCTCGGCCGTGTCGACGACACGATGAACCTGTCGGGGATCAAGGTGTCCTCCGCAGAGATCGAGCGCGCCCTGTCGGGCGTGGAAGGCATCGGCGAATGCGCGGCCGTGGCGGTTGCGGACCGCCACGGCGGGCCCGATCGGCTGGTGGTCTTCGCGGTTCCGTCCCGAGGGCTGGCGGACCCGCTCCCGGCACTGCAGCACGCCCTTGCCGAACGGCTCAATCCCCTGTTCAAGATCTCGGAGGTCTGCCTGGTCGATGCGCTGCCGCGGACCGCCTCCAACAAGGTGATGCGGCGGGAGTTGCGCTCGGCCTATGCGGCGGACCGCTCCTCGGGTTCCGGGGCATCGACACGCAGCCGCTCCATGCGCACTATGCTGTAGCACGCAACCCGGCGCCGTACCCAAGTGGTAAGGGAGAGGTCTGCAAAACCTTTATGCACCGGTTCGATTCCGGTCGGCGCCTGACCCGTCGGCAACGAGGCTCAGAAGCGGTCCGTGACGGTGAGCCCCAGCCAGTCCGTCCGGTATACGGAGGTCGCACCCACCACGTCCTCGTGCGCGGTCTGCAACCCGGGGACCTCCGGCCGCTGGAAGCGCCGCGCACGCGCGATCGGCTGCGGATCGGAGATCCCCTTGGCAATCACGATCCTGCGGCTGTCCAGCCTGCCGAACCACGGGTCGGCCGCCGCGTCGTCCGCGGGCCGGGCGGCAAGAGATGCACCGGCTTCCATCGCCGGGTCCACGGGCACCCAGCCGAAGTCCTCCAGAAAGAACTCCGCCCAGTAGTGCGGGACCGCCCGTGCGCTGTCGTCTATCAGGTATCCCGCCACGGGGCGTGCGGGGATGCCCGCGGCGCGGGCCACGGCGCTGAACGTGAGCGCGTACTCGTATGGCGCGGCCCTGCGTTCGTCGATCGCCGCGGCCACGACCTGCATGGGTCCCGCGCCGGCAGGCGCGATGCGGGCGCCTGCCGCGGCAACCGGCTGCAGCCGGGCGACCACGTAGTCGAACGTCAGGCGGGCCCGCCACAGCGGATTGACGTAGCCCCGCATGGCTCGCTCGGCGATCGCCAGCAGATTCCCGCCGGACGGCACGACCGCGTCGCCGCCGGTGAAGCGCTCATGGAAGGCGCTGTCCGTGCGGTATCCTCGCACGGACGACGGCTCGATGGTCGTCTGAATCGCGTAGCGCCGTATCCGGTAATCGGTCCGGATTTCGTGAGTCGCGCCGGCACCCGGATCGTGGAACCGGAACAGCCCGACGCCCGCGGGGTCCCGCCGAATCGGCCGCTCGTCGACCGAGGGCTCGGCCAGGTGCCGCTGCGCCGGCGTCTCCGGGATCGCGGGGATCCAGAGGTAGAGCTCGACGCCGGCGGCGCCCGCCGCGGCGATGCCGACCGCGTAGGTCGCCGCGTAGCCGCGCGGGTCGAGATAGCGAACGGTCCCCACCTCGCTGCGGACCTCGAATTCGTGGGCGGCGCTCTGTCCGGTTCCGTTACGGACCGACACCTCGCCCGAGCGCACGCCCGCCGGCACCCGCACCACGATCAGGCGATCGCCCCAGCGAACGTGGTCCAGGTCGACCGACGAGCTTTCGATCACGGGGTTCGGCCGCGCCGCCCCCTCGCCGCCGGCCGCCGCCGTGAAGCGCACCGCGCCGGGCGAAGCCCCGAACCCGATGCCGCTGATGGTGATCTGCTCACCGACCGCGGCGGCGGACGGGCTCACCTCCCTGACGACAGGAGGGCTCCCGGGCCGCGGACTGTCGGCAACCGGGCTCGGAAGATCGTCGCGGCGGGTCAGCAGGATCCCGTTGCTGGCTCCGGCCGGGGTTACCACGCGCACGAGCCCGCTTGCGAACGACGCGGGCACGACGACCACGATGCGCTCGTCCGACCAGGCGCGATACGCACTCGTGCGCGGCTCCCCGCCGGCGAAGGATACGGCGCTGGTACCGCGCTCGCGGCCGAAAAAGCGTCCCTGCAGGCTGACGACCCGTCCGGGGGTCGTCACCTGAGGCGTCAGCGCATGCAGCCGCGGCGACGGCGTCGCGAACCTGGAGATGGCGAAGGACGCGGCCGCCACCAGGAGCAGGGCCGCCATCGCACGGGCGGCGCCGCGGCCCGGTCGCATGCGGAGCACCCGGCGGTGCTCAGGAAACGGCGTTCTGCTGCTGCGGGACCTCGTTCTCTTCGTAGAGGTCCACCTGGACCGCCATGACGATCACCACGGCCACCGGTCCGCCCTCCTCCGCGTCCTCGTGCTGGGGCGGATCCACCGGAAAGGCATCGGCCCGGAAGTGGAACCGCCTGGTGTGGCCCTGCAACTGGTCCTCGCCACCAAGCGGGAACAACAGCACGTGATCGCCGAGCGCCACCGGCATGGCGCGATAGGCGCTTGCCACCGGCTCACTCCCGTAGGCGCCTGCCGGGTCGGCCTGCCAGATCTGGAGCTGTACGTGCAGCGTGAGCTCGGCCGCGGTGATCCACACCGGCGTGAACAGCGCCTCCACTTTCAGCCGGTCTGTCTGCTCCAGGGTGGCTCCGACTGCTTGCCTGGGCTTGGTGGGAGTCGACTGGTCCAGCTTCATGATGATTCTGCCGTCCAGCGTGACCAGGCTGAGTGCCAGGCGAATCTCCAGCGGGCGGGCAGCGAAATCCTCCAGCAACGCGTCCGGCAGCGCTGAACCCGACCCGCTCGCATCGGCGGGAGCACTCTGCGCGGCGAGCGGCGTGCCGCCGGCCGCGACCGCCATCAGCAGGGAGCAGATCAGGGAGCGGAGCCCCCGGCGCCTATGGGGTGGTTGTCGCACGTTCGCCTTGGTGCAGCTCGCCTTCATGCACGATGACCGGCGATCCGATCAGCCGATAGCTCACGGGTGGCAGGTTCACCTCCATCGTGGCGGAGTCGCCGAACGGCGCAGCAGCAGACGGCTGCAGCTCGACCTCGTGCAGAATCTTCGGCGCGCCGAAGAGTTGAAACTCGCTGGTACTCGGGAGCGTCAGCTCCATCACCACCGCGCGCTCCGCGCCGTATGGCGCCACCGGGTCCTCCGGGACGGCAGCCAACCGGCTCAACGCGGCACGCCCCCACTCGTCCAGGGCCGGCGGACGGTCCCCGAGCGCCAGGGTGAACACGAAGGCGACCGCCAACGCCGCCGAGGCGGCCGCGATCGGCAGCCGCAGCGAACCGCGAAGGCGCCCGGCGGAGGCCGGCGCCTGCGCGTCGAGCCGTCTCCATACCCGGATCGCCGCCTCTTCCACGTCGGGCTCCTCGCACTCGATCAACCGGTGCGACACGGACTGAAAACGCCGCAGGCGCGTCCGGCAGTGCTCGCATCCGGCGAGATGGGCCTCGATGCGCTCGGCGCTTCCGGGCGGCAACTCGTGGTCGTGGAAGCTGGACAGGACAGGGTCGTCAGGGCACATGGTCGTCAAGGCACATGGTCGTCAAGGCACATGGTCGTCACGGCACATTATCGGCAGGACGCATCGTCGTCAGGACACATGCAGACTGCTCGGATCGAGGATCTTGGCAAGGCGCTGCCGAGCGCGAAACACGCGCACCTTTACGTTGCTCTCGCTGAGGTGGAGCACACCGGCGATTTCGCGGTAGCTCAAGCCTCCGTACTCGCGCATCACGAGAGGGGTCCGCAGGTTGACGGGCAACTTGCCCAGGGCGTCGTGGACCGCGGACCGGGTTTCGGAGCGCAGCACGTCGTCATCGGTCGTTTCTTCCCGGGTCCCCCGCGGAGTGCGCGTGACGTCGCGGTTGGCGCGGAGCTCGCGCTTCTTGCGCTTCTCGACGTTGAGGGAGAGGTTTCGTACCACCCGCAGCAGCCAGTACTTGGTCTGGTCGAGGTCGGGCAGCGGAGCCGGTCGCCGCAGGTAGCGCATGAACGCCTCCTGGCAGACATCTTCCGCCACCCCCTGGTCCAGGCAGATTCGGTAGGCCACCCGATACAGGGTGGGAAACAGGGATCGGTAGATTTCGTCAAAATCGCGGCCCGCTACATCGTTAGACAACAACATCCCGGTCCCTTGGTTACAACTTCGGCAGGTTCCTGCCGTTCGAGTACCGCCAGCGCACCCCGTCGGGCCGATCTTCCAGCACCACGCCGCGGGCGGCAAGCTCGTCGCGAATCGAGTCCGCGGTGACGAAGTCCCGCTGCGCGCGGGCGGCGGAGCGCCGCGCGACCAGGTCGCGCAACTCCGGCGCGAGCTCCGTGCGGCGAGAGCCCGCCTCCTCCATGCCGATCGCCAGGATGCGGTCCATGCGCCGCAGCACGTCCAGCTTGGCAGCCGCGCCCACGCACGGCTCCTTCACCAGGCCCCACAGCACGGCCAGACAGCGCGGCATGTGCAGGTCGTCGCGCGCGTGGCGGCGAAAGTCCAGCCAGGCACGCTCCGCCTCCTCCTCGGTGCCCGGGGACTCGGCACCGGCGGCACGCTCGGCGAGCTCGGCGACGCGGACGAGCAGGCGCCGGCGGGCAGCGCGGGCGGCCTCCATGCCCTGCGCCGAAAAGGTGTGTTGGTCGCGGTAATGGGCGCCCAGGCAGAAGTAGCGGTAGTCGAGCGGCTCGAAGCCGCGCTCGACCAGGTCCGAGACGGTGGCGATATTGCCGCCCGACTTGGCCATGCGCGCGCCTTCGGTCAGAAGGAACTCACCGTGCACCCAGTAGCGCACGCACGGTTCGTCGGTCGCTCCATCCGATTGGGCGATCTCATTGGTGTGATGCACCGGGATATGGTCGACGCCGCCGCAATGGATGTCGAAGCGCTCGCCCAGGTAGCGCATCGACATCGCGCTGCACTCGATGTGCCAGCCCGGATAGCCCGTCCCCCACGGAGAGTCCCACAGCATCGCCTGCCGCTCGAACTTCGACTTGGTGAACCACAGGCCGAAGTCGTGCGGTCCGCGCTTGCTGGCATCCACCTCGATGCGGGCGCCGGCCTGCAGGTCGTCCAGGTCGAGCCGAGCCATCTGGCCGTAGCCCGGGAACGTGGAGATGTCGTAGAAGACGTTGCCGGCGGCCTGGTAGGTGTGGCCACGCTCCTCCAGGCGCTCGATCAGCGCGAGCATGTCCGGGATGTGATCCGTCGCCTTGCACACCACCGTCGGCGTGGTGATGTTCAGCGCCCGGCAGTCCCGGAAGAACTGATCGGTGTAGTGCTCGGCGATCTGCTCCACCGACAGGCCCCGGGCGCGGGCGCTCTTGATCATCTTGTCCTCGCCCTCGTCGCCGTCGTCGGTGAGATGGCCCACATCGGTGATGTTCATGACGTGGCGGACCTCGTAGCCGCAGTCTTCCAGGGTGCGCCGCAGCACGTCCTCGAACAGGTACGTGCGCAGGTTCCCCAGGTGCTGGTCGAGATAGACCGTCGGCCCGCAGCAGTACATCCCGACCCTGCCTTCGACCAGGGGCACGAACGGCTCCACCTTGCCGGTCAAGGTGTTGTGCAGAGAAAGCGTGTCTTCGATTTCCCGGATAGTACGCGCCCTCGGCCGACCGGGCAACCGAAGCGAGCCTGCGATCCCGCTTCTTTCCGACGTTTCGCCCCGACTACCAGCGCGCGGAGTACTGGATGGTGAGGTTGGAGTCCGCAAGGGCAGCG
>JAPPKD010000359.1 GCA_028820215.1 Spirochaetaceae bacterium
CGGTGGGGCACACACCCCCCCCCCCCCGCCCCCCCCCCCCCGGGGGCGCCGGCGCGCCCGCCCGCCTCCACCATGCGTAGCGCGTCCAGCGCGTCGGACAGGGTGGACAGCGGCGGGGAGCCGCCCAGCACGCACTGCTCGACGAAGTACTCCACCTCGTAACGGAAGGCGTCGACGTAGCCGGGCATGCCGAAGCCCGGTCCGCCGTCCTCCTGGTACACCGCCTCGTTCCAGGAGTAGCTGACGCCGCCGCGCGTGCCCAGCACCTTGTACTGCACCAGCCACGGGTCGTTGGTGGGGTCCGCCGCCGCGAAGCTCGCCCACAGGTTGGCCAGCGCGCCGTCCGGCATCCGGCAGGTGATCGCGGTCTGCGCCGCGTCCGGCACGCCCGGCGCGTGCACGCCGGGGACGGCCATGCAGCTCAGGCGCTCGGGGCGGCCGAGCAGATACAGCAGCGAGTAGCAGTGGTGGACGCACACGACGCGGAGGATCGATCCGTACTTGCGGATCAGGTCGGCGTCGTGGAACAGGTTGTAGAGCATCCAGAAGGCGGCGACCGGGCCCAGCTTGCCCGCCTCGATCAGCTCCCTGGCCCGGCGCAGGGCCGGCACGTAGATGTAGTTGTGTCCCGGCATGCAGGTGCGGCCGGCGCGTTCCGCGGCGCGCATCAGGCGGCGGATGTCGGCCGTGCGATGCGCCACCGGCTTCTCCACCAGCACGTCCTTGCCGGCGCGCAGCGCGGCCAGCGCCGCGGCGACATGTCCCTCCGGCGGGGTCAGGACGTGCACGGCGTCCACGTCGGGGTCGCCGACCAGCTCCTTCAGGGTGCGGTAGTCGCGTCCGCCGTGCCGGGCGGTCAGCGCCGCGGCCTTGCCCGGCTCGGCGTCGTACGCGCCGATGAACCGCGCGCGCTCGCAGGCGGCGACGGCGCGCCCGTGCAACTCCGCGACCAGGCCCGCGCCCACGAAGGCGATGCCGACGCGGTCGTTCGCTCCGGCGGGTTCTGCCATGGGTCCCTCCAGATCGCTAATCGTAAAGCCGGTACGCGTACAGGGCCGCTCCGTCCACGCGGAAGTGGAGCCATACGGTCTGCCCGCGCAGCTCGCGCAGGTCGGCCTTGTCCTTCCAGCGCACCGCGGTGCGGGAGCCGCCGGCCAGCTCGATCCGGCAGTCGTCCAGGCCGTAGCCGTCGATGAACTCGCCGTCCGTACGCCGCACGCCAACCTGCACGACGCTGGCGAACAGCCGCTCGGCGTTCACTTCCAGCTTGTCCCGCTCGATCCGGAGCGGCTTGGTGAGCAGCTCGCCCGGCTCGCGGCGCGAGTGCGCCATGCCGGCGAAGCGGTCGCGCATGATCCACATCAGGCCCATCGCCATCGGCATGCCGGCGCCGGTGCCGGCCGCGCCGCCGGTGTAGAACAGGAAGATCTTCTCGCCGTTCTCGATCGGCAGGTTGTGCGTGGGGTACACCAGCACCCGGTCGAAGGAGCCGGCCGGTCCGGTGTCCAGGAACAGCGTGCCGGGGCAGACCCGCTGCCACGGCTGGCCGTCGCGGTTGCTGACCAGCTCGCAGCCGTCGCCGTAGCCGGTGTTGCACCAGCGCTCCAGGAAGCCCAGGTTCAGGTTGCCGTAGTTGAACGGCGTGATGCCGCCGTGCCACTCGTACGCGCGGCCGAAGCCGGAGTCGGGCTGGTTGAACACCGCCATCTCGGCCGGGTCGGTCCAGTGCACGAGGTCGGCGCTGGTGCGCAGCGCCGCGTTGCGGCCGAACAGGTTGAGCGCGCGCTCGTTCAGCCACCAGCGGCGGTTGCGCTCGTCGCGGGTGACCATCATGTAGTCGCCGTGCCGCATCGGCAGCAGCCGCCGCGGCCGGCGCGTCCAGTGCACGCCGTCCGGGCTGGTGTCCAGGTACTGGCCCCAGACCGACCGCGCCTGCTCCACCTGCTCCGGGGTGACGTCCGGGTACTGCTCCGGGTAGGCCGGCGCCCACATGCGGTGGTCCTGCATGTTGGCGATCAGCTTGTAGCGCCGCTCGGGGTCCGGGTCGTCCTCGTCCCGTATCACGGTGAGGCCGTCCATGTTGTTGAGCACGCCGATCACGTCACCGTGCTCGTCGGTGGCCGGCAGCCCCTCGCCGCGGCGCGCCAGCTCGAACTCGACCAGGTTGTCGCCGTCGGGCGCGAACGTGTACCAGAGGTTGTTGGCGGAGCTGCCGCGGTAGCGCACGACGCCCAGGTCGGGCTTGGTCCAGTGGCGGCCGTCCATGCTTTCGGCCAGCGCGTAGCCGCCGCGGTCCAGCTCGCCCGGCTTGCGCGCGGTGTTCATCGCGAAGTACCACATGCGCAGGCGGTGGCCGGGCTCGCGGACCACGCTCCCCCACGCCTGCGCGCGGTCTCCCTCCCACGGCCGGTCGGCGCGCAGCACCGGGCGCGGAAACCGCGACGGCTTGTTCACCACCCGGACCAGGTTCACGTAGTGCTGGATCTCGGCGTCGTCGACGAACAGGTGCAGGTCGGGATCATTCATCGCCGTGCAGCTTAGTGGCCGCACGGGCTGCCATGCTACCGTCAGGTCTCATGCGACATCTGTTCATTGACGACGGCGAGCTGACGCGGGTCGAGCGGCTGTACCGGCGGGTCCATCAGCCGCGCCGGCATCCGGAGAACCCGGTGCTGGACGGCGACACGCCGTGGGAGACGCACGTGTCGGTCTACGGCACCACGCTGTACGACCAGGAGCGCGGCCTGTTCCGCCGCTGGTACCTGACCAGCCCGGGCAGCAACGAGGAGCGGGTCCCGGTCGGTCCGGCCGGCGGCCGGGTGCTCAGCATCCCCGGCAACGTGACGCTGCTCGGCTACGCCACCTCCACGGACGGCGTGCACTGGGAGAAGCCGGACCTGGGCCAGATGGCCATCGCCGGCGACAGCCACAACAACATCCTGCACATCGGCCGCCTCAACTGCGAAGGCGCCTCGATCATCGCGGATCCGGACGACCCCGACCCCGACAAGCGCTTCAAGGCCTTCTACTGGGAGCACGGCGGCGACGGCACGCTGACCAAGCTGCCCGGCGGCCGGGTGCTGTTCGGGAGCGGCGACGGCGACGGCATGTGGATCTCCCACTCGCCCGACGGCGTGCGCTGGACGAACTACGCCACCAACCCGGCCATCAACCTGGGCTCCGACACCGACCAGACCGTGCTGCGCGACCCGGCCCTGCACCGCTACGTCGCCTACGGGCGGTTCAACGCCGGCGGGCGCAAGATGGCGCGCGCCGAGAGCGACGACTTCGTGCACTGGAGCGAGCCCGAGCTGGTGTTCGAGTGCGACGAGGGTGACGAGGAGGAGACGCAGTTCTACGGCGTGCCGATCGACCTCTACGAGGGGCTCTATCTGGGCATGCCGTGGATCTATCGCGAGGGGGTGGACGGCACGATCGACACCCAGCTCGCCGTCAGCCGCGACGGCATCCGCTGGCAGCGGGTCGGCGCGCGCGAGACGTTCCTGTCGCTCGGCGCGCCGGGCGGCCCGGAGGACGGCATGTGCCGGGTCGGCAAGCGGTTCATCGTCCGCGGCGATCAGATCTACCTGTTCTACGGCGCCGTGCAGGGGCCGCACGGCGGGCGCAAGTTCTCCGGCGGCAGCTCGCGCGCGACCGGCCTGTGCTTGGCGCTGCTGCGCCGCGACGGGTTCGTGTCCATGAGCGGCGACGGCGACGGCGGCTGGCTGCTGACGCGTCCGGTGGCGGTGGATGAAGGCGGGGGCCAGAGCGCCCTGCACCTGAACCTGAACGCCCGCGGGCGGGCGGTGGTCACCTTGTGCGACGACGACGGGGTGCCGATCGAGGGCTTCGAGGCGTCGCGGCCGGTGACCGGCGATCACACCGACGTGACCGTGACCTGGCCCGACCGGCAGATCGGAGCGTTGGCTGGGCAGCGGCTGCGGCTGCGGATCGATCTGCAGGACGCCGACCTGTTCTCGTTCTGGCTTGGGTGAGCGGGGTCGCATGAGCAGGGAGCGGGGAGGCGGGGGCGCGGCGCCCGCGGCCGGCCATCCCCGCGTCTACTTCACGCTGGAGTCGCTCGAACGGCTGCGCGGGCAGGCTGACTCGCAGGCGTTCGCCCCGCTGCTGGCGCGGATGCGCGAGCGCGCGCAGGCGGCGCTGGCCGAGCCGCTGCCGGAGGTCGTGCTGCCCGACGACCTGCTGCTTCCGGGACAGCCCACCTGGGACCAGCGCTACCCGCGCGACGAGGAGACCTTCGCGGCGCACGAGCGGATGATGTACCCGCTGCGCGCGCTGTACGGCGCGCTGCCGGCGACCGCCTTCGTGGCCATGCTCGACGGCGACCGCGCGTGCCGGGACTACGCGGCCGCGGGGATGCGGCACCTGGCCGGGCTCGACCTGGAGAGGACCTCCTACCTCAACACGCACCAGTTCCACGGCGTGGTGCCCTCCGTGGCGCAGGCGCTGGACTACCTGTGGGACGACCTGGGCGCGGACCGCTCATCGGTAGTCGCCGGGCTCGCCGCGCGCGCCCGCGAGTTCCACCAGCACAGCGTGCTGAACACCTTCGACAACCCCCTGGACAGCCACAGCATCGTCTACGGACCACCGGAGATGACGGTCGCGGCCCTCGCGCTCTACCACCACGTGCCGGAGGCGGCCGGCTGGCTGGCCGACGTCGAGCGGTTCCTGGCCGAGGCGTTCCCGGGCTACGGCGGCGCCGACGGCGGCTGGGGACAAGGCTTCGGCTACGTCTACAGCCACTACTTCCAGCGCATCGCGCATCTCTTTCGCGTCGCCACCGGCGCCGATCACTTCGACCGGCCGTGGGGCCGCAACAACGGCCGCCACTTCCTGTATTTCCGGCCGCCGTGGAGCACCTGCACCAGCTTCGGGGACGCCTCCTACTCCACCCATCCGGCACTCAACCGGCAGATCATGGGGATGTACGGGCGCGTCTACGGCGACCCGGTCTACCGCTGGTACGCGGAGCAGGTAGAGGACGGCGACGCTGCCGGCCGCGACCCGCTGGCCGAGCTGAGCGCCCGCGTCACCTGGCCGGAACCGCCGGCCGCCACGCCTCCGCACGGGCTGCCGCGTTCGGTTCACTTCGCCGACACCGGCTGGGTCGCCTTGCACAGCGACCTCACCTCGCGGGAGGCGAACGTCATGCTCTGCTTCAAGAGCAGCCGCTTCGGCTCGTTCAGCCACAGCCACGCCGACCAGAACAGCTTCGTGCTGGAGGCGTTCGGCCGGCCGCTGCTGATCGACAGCGGCTTCTACCCCTGGTACGGCAGCCCGCACGATCTTGCCTGGACCCGCCACACCCGCGCCCACAACGCGGTGCTGGTCGACGACCGCGGCCAGGCGCTCTGGCGGCAGGAGGCCTCGGGCCGCGTCATCGCCTTCGCGACCGGGCCGGACTACGACTACTGCGCCGGTGACGCGACCGCGGCGTACCGGCTCGAGTCCCACGAGCACACCCACCGCCCGCTGCCCTTGAGCGAGCGCAGCGCGGTGGAGCTGGGCGTCGAGCGCGCCATCCGCCACGTGATCTTTCTGCGCCCGGCGGTCTTCGTCGTGATCGACGACGTGGTCACCCGGGAGCCCCGGCCGGTGCAGCTCGCCTTCCACGCGCCGGTGCCCTTCGAGGTGCCGGCGCCTGCCGAGGCGGACGGCTGCGTGACCGCGGCGGTCGGCAACCCGCCGGCGCTGGCGCGGCTCACCTTCTGCGCGGAGCCCGGCGCCGCCGCTGCCCGGCTGGCGCGCGCCGATCGCTTCCCGGTCGACCCGGAGCGCTCGCACGAGCAGGAATACCCCCCGCAGTGGCACCTGACCGCGGCGTTCGCTGCCGCGGGCCGCGAACGGCTGCCGGTGACCGTGATCCAGGTCGGGCGCGAGGGCGAGGAGCTGCCGCCGGTGCGCGTCGAGCACCACGGCTCGGAAGCCGGGATCGACGGCCAGCGCGTGGTCGCCGTCGAAGTGGACGGGCACACGGCGACGCTGCGGGTGAACGGGTTCGGGTCCTCGCTCGCGTGTGCCGGCCGCGGCGCCGCTGCGCTCGAGGTCTCCGCGCCGCGTTGAAGCGCGGCTTGAAGGCGGCACGCGCCGCCGTGCTCGGCGCTGCCGCGCTCGTCGGCGCCGAAGGGACCTTCGCGGTAGGAGTCCTGGAGGGTCCGGCCGCCACGCAGCGCTCCACGATCGCGGACGTCGCGGACCTGACGATCCACACCGATTTCGAGGAGGTGCGCGTGTTCGCGGCCGACCGGCAGGACGTGGAGGTGGAGCTGTCGGTGTCGGAGCGCATGTCGCGTCGCAACCGTCCGGAGCTGGCCGTGGACCGGGACGGCGCCGTAGTGACGTTGCGCGTGGGCGGCAACGACCTGCCGATCAGCCGCGCCTCTGTGGAGTGGGGGCCGAAGCTGACGCTCTCCGTGCCGGCCGGCGTCGAGCTGACGGTGCGCACCGGCAGCGGCGCGGTCGTCGTGCAGGGGCTCCGATCCGAGCGGCTGGAGGTGTTCACGGCCGAGGGGGACGTGTTCGTGGGAGACTGCGGGGGGCCACTGCTGGTGGCCGTTGGGTCGGGATCGCTGCGGGTGGCGCGCTGCGACGGGGACAAGCGGCTCACCTCCACCAGCGGCGCCATCGACGTGGCAGACGCCCGCGGTACGGTGATCGCGCATACCGAGAGCGGAGCGCAGCGGTTCTTCCGGATCGAAGGCGACCTCACGGTGCTGCGCGGCACCGAGTTGGAGGTCTCCGAGCATCGAGGCCGCCTGATCGTCGAGGACCGGTAGCGCCGAAGCCGTCGGCGGGAAGTGATGCCGGCGCGAGTCGCCGCATCCGGCAACGTCAGGGCGTGACCGGGCTCCGGGGCGGCTTGGTGCTTCGCTGCCGGAGCGGGCTCGGATCAGCCCGGTACCGCCGCCGTTGCCGATGCGCGCCCGGCGCGGCCGCCTGCTCGGGGGGCGCGGCGGGCGCGGTGACGTTGGCGGTGATGGGCCGGACAATAGAGCCTGAGGTTGGTACGCTCCGCGCCGCCGCGGGCGCACGGGATGCGGTGGTCGATCTGCAGCAGATGCCGTGACGCGCAGCGCCGCCCGGTGCGGGGATGCGACGTATGAGCAGCGTCCGCCGTCGCGCTGCCACACCTCCCGCCGCACCGCCGCCGGGATCGCGCGGCTCGAGGTGCGCGACCTGGCCGCCAAAGCGGTGACCCGGGCCGCGCGCACTTCCTGCTTCGGCGCCGAAGTGCGCTCCGCCCCGGCCGTCCGGCTGCCGGCAGGGCGTCGAACGCGCCGCGGCGGTCGGGCGGGGTCGTGTCGGTCCAGCCCCTCCTTGACCAGCCGCCCCACGAGTTGCCCCAGCGTCATGTGCGGGTCGACGTGCGACAGCAGCCCCTTGAGCTGCTCCAGGCCGCGCTGGCACTCGGCGTCGATGACCGCCTTGAGCTCCCAGCGCTCCGCGTCCAGCGGCCGCACCCGATCGGCCGGAGCCGCCAGGTCGGGGTCTACCCCAGCCAGCATCCGCATGACTTCCCGTGAGCTCTTGCCGACCGCCTCGTCCACCAGCGCCTTCCGTGCCGAGAGGT
>JAPPKD010000077.1 GCA_028820215.1 Spirochaetaceae bacterium
TCGGCTTCAACTTGGTCCCGGAGACTGCCTGATTCTGCTTGTTTCTAAGGAGCGCATCGGCAGGCTCGTGCCGAAGCGACGCCGAGTTGATGCAGTAGCGCTTGCCGGTCGGCGCAGGGCCGTCGTCGAACACGTGGCCGAGATGGGCGTCGCAGCGCGCGCAGAGCACCTCGGTACGGCGCATGAACAGCGAGCGGTCCTCCTCCGTCTGCACCGCGTCTTCGTCACGCGGGGTCGTGAAGCTGGGCCATCCGGTGCCGGAGTCGAACTTGGTGGCGGAGTCGAACAGGGCACTCCCGCAGCAGCGGCAGCGGTAGACGCCCGGCTCCTTGCTGCGCCAGTAGCGCCCGGTGAACGGCGCTTCGGTCCCCTTGCGACGCGTCACCTGGTACTCCTCGTCGGACAACTCGCCGCGCCACTCGGCGTCGGTCTTGCTCACCTTGTCCGCCTTGCTCATTCTGGGCATCGTCAGGTCCTCCGCTTACAGGTCGATCCTCACAGATCGATGTCGGCCGCCACCGGCCGCATGGCGGCGATGACGGCGCCGATCAGGTCGTCGAGGTCGCGGCCGAGCATCGCGCAGCCGCGCTCGATCACCTCCCGGTCGACGCCGGCGGCAAAGCCCTTCTGCTTCCACTTCTTGCGCACGGACTTGACCTCCAGGTCGCGGACGCTCTTCGACGGGCGCACCAGCGCGCACGCGGTGACGAAGCCCGTCAGCTCGTCGACCGCGTACAGGGTCTTTTCCAGCAGGCTCACGGGCTCCACGTCGGTGCAGATCTGCCAGCCGTGCGACATCACGGCGCGGATGTATCCGGCCGGCCATCCCGCCTCGGTGAGGATGGCCTCCGTCTTGCGGCAGTGCTCCTCCGGGAACCGTTCCCAGTCCAGGTCGTGCACCAGCCCGATGACGCCCCACGCGTCAGCGTCTTCGCCCGCTGCCTCGGCCTCGGCCCGCATCACCGCCTCCACGGCCCGGCAGTGATTGCGCAAAGCCTGCGAATCGATGTAGCGCTGTACCAGGTCCCACGCCTCCGCGCGGGTGGGGACACCTCCGTTCGCGCCCACCTTCGATTCACCTGCCATCACGATCCTCCCCACAGCGATCCGACCGCGTCCGCGGCGGCCGGGAACATCGGCTCAAGCATGCGCATGGCCAGCGGGATCGCCTGGTCGGCCGGCAGGCAGTAGCGCATGTCCAGAAAGCGCCCGCGCAGCGCGATCGCCTCCGAGCGCACGTCCTCGTCGCGCAGCACCACACGCGCGATCAACTCGGCGACCGCCTCGAAGTCGGAGGACTGCATGCCGTAGCGGGTCATCTCCTGGACGCCGAGCCTCACCCCGCCTGCGACCGCGAAGCTCGCGTCGTCCGGCAGCGCCTGGTAGTTGGTGATGATGTGGTTGCGCTCCAGGCGCGCGGCCGCCTCGTCACCGGCCACCGCCGGCGCGACGCGGATGATCACCTGGTGGGTGTCCGTGTAGCCTTCCGACTCACCCCCTTCCACGGCGATGCCCGCGGCGGCCAACGCCTGCGCGAAGGCGCGCGCGTTGGCGATCACCTGACGCTGGTAGTGGTCCTTGCAGTCGTTCATCTCGTAGAGCGCCGCCAGGAAACCGACCAGCGTCCCCAGGTGGTGATTGCTGGTGGTGCCGGGACACGCGCGGTGGCGCACGTGCGGCCACAGCGGACGGGCTGCGCGCGAGCCCAGCACCACGCCGCGCTGCGGCCCGAAGAAGGTCTTGTGGGTGCTGCCGGTGACGACGGCCGCGCCCTCGGCCAGCGGTGCCTGGAACGCGCCGTAGAGCCCCAGGACGTGCGCCATGTCGAACATCAACAGCGGCGGCTCGTCCAGGCCGGCCGCAAGCTCGGCCACCTCGCGCACCGGCTCCGGATGCAGGAACATGCTCTTGCCGAACACCACCAGGTCCGGGCGCTGCTCTTCGACCAGTTTCAGCAGGGCCTCGGTATCGGCCAGGTACGGGTTGTCGGCCCGCACCGGGATCGGACAGGTACGCTCGGCGCCGCCGTCGCGGTCCACCGCGTTGAACAGCGCGCCCATCGCCTGGGCGCTCAGGTGCCCGCCCTGGATCAGCCCATTGTTGATCACCGACGACAGCCGCCGCATCGGTCCGTCGTTGCCGCGGTTCTTCAGGCGCAGCAACGCTTCGAACACGACGATGTTGGCGAGCTGGCCCGACACCGGCCGCGCCTCCACGCGGTCGCAGCCGAAGAAGCGCTGCGCCTGGGCGTGCACCTCCTCCTCGACCTCCTGGATGAAGTCCGTGCCCTGGTAGAAGTAGACCTCTTCGCCCTTGAGACGGCGGTGCTCGGCGTAGCGGCCGGCGGCGTCGGCCACCTCGCACGCCTTCACCAGCAGGCTGGGCGTGGTCTCGGACGGAATCAGGTTGATGCACTCGCGCTGCCGCCACCGGTTGTTGCCGGCCACCCGGTCGGCGAGGACGGTCATGGTATCGATGAGTGTGTTCATGCGTGGTACTTCGTTCGGGATGAGAGGACTCGAACCTCCGATCTCCTGCTCCCAAAGCAGGCGCCTTGGCCGCTAGGCTACATCCCGCGGGTGGTGCGCCCGGCAAGCGTGCCACGCAGCGTACGGAGAGCGCCCGTGCAGCGTCAACCGAACGACGCGGGGCGCTTGCCGCGTGGGCGGCCGTCCGACAGACTCCCCTGACCGGCCGCGGGCGTCCATAGCTCAGTAGGATAGAGCAGCAGCCTTCTAAGCTGCGGGTCAGAGGTTCGAATCCTCTTGGACGCGTCCGGCGTCGCGCAGGCCGCCAACACGGGCATCATGGATCAGCGGATAACAGGACTGGCTCAGGAGAACGGCCGGCGCATCGTGCTGCTGGTGCTCGACGGGCTCGGCGGTCTGCCGCGCGATCCCGGCGGCCGCACCGAGCTGGAGAGCGCCCACACGCCCAACATGGACGCCGCCGCGGCGGCAGGCGAGTGCGGGCTGCACCTTCCGATCGGCTACGGGGTGGCGCCCGGCTCGGCGCCGGGACACCTGGCGCTGTTCGGGTACGATCCGCTGGAGGTGCCGGTGGGACGCGGCGTGGTGGCCGCGCTGGGAATCGGCTTCCCGCTGCAGGACGGCGACGTGGCCGTGCGGCTCAACTTCGCATCCAGCGACGACGCGGGCCTCATCACCGACCGCCGCGCAGGCCGCATCCCGACGGAGGTCTGCGCAGAGCTGTGCCGGTTGCTCGACGGCATCGAGCTCGCGGGCGCCGAGCTGTTCGTCCGGCCGGTGAAGGACTACCGGGCGATGGTGGTGCTGCGCGCGGCGGGGCTCTCCGACCGGGTCGCGGACACCGACCCGCAACGGACCGGCGCAGCGCCGCTCGAGCCCAGTGCGCTGGAGCCGTCCGCCGAGCCGACCGCCCGGCTGGTCGCGGAGTTCCTGCGGCAGGCGCGCGAACGGCTGGCCGACCGCCATCCCGCCAACGATCTGCTGCTGCGCGGCTTCGCGCTGCGCCCCGCGCTGCCCCCGCTGCACGAACGGTTCGCGATGCGCGGCGTGGCGATCGCGGTCTATCCCGACTACAAGGGGGTCAGCCGCCTTGTGGGCATGGACGTGATCGAGGACCTGCCTGACCTGGACGAACAGGTAACCTCGCTCTCCGCGGCGTGGTCGGGCGCGCACCGCTTCTTCTTCGTGCACCACAAGTACACCGACTCGGCCGGCGAGGACGGCGACTTCGACGGCAAGGTGGCGGAGATCGAACGGGTGGATGCAGTCCTGCCGTCCATCCTGGCGCTCGAGCCCGACGTGCTGATCGTCACCGGCGACCATTCCACGCCGGCGGTCGCGCGGACCCACACCGAGCACCCGGTGCCGTTCCTGATCCGAGCTGCCGCGGGACGGCCCGACACGACCCGTTCGTTCGGAGAACGCGAGTGCGCCTCCGGCGCATGGGGGATCGTGCCCGCCAGCGCCCTGCTGCCCATCGCGACCGGCTATGCGGGCAAGCGGCGCCGCTATGGCGCCTGAGCAGGCGGCGCCCGGGGTCAACGACGCCCTCCTCGACGAACAGGAGCGCACCGGCCGGCCCGCGTGGCGGATCTACGAACCTGCCGAGCCCGCGATCGTGTTCGGCGCCGCCGGCCGCGAGCAGACCGACGTGTACGGGGACCGCGCCCGGCGGGACGGCATTCCGCTGCTGCGCCGCCGTGGAGGAGGCGGCACGGTCCTCCTGACGCCCGGGCAGCTCGTGCTTGCGCTGGTCGCCGCGGTGGACTCTCCGTACCGCAACCGCGAGCACCTGTGCGGGATCAACGCCTGGGTGACCGAGGCGCTCACGGAGCTGGGCGTGAGCGGCGTGCGTCCGCGGGGCATCTGCGACCTGGCGATCGACGGCCGCAAGGTTCTGGGCGCGTCGCTGTTCCGGCGGCGCACCGTGCTGTTCTACCAGTCCAGCCTGCTGGTGTGCTGCGACCTGACCCTGTTCGCGCGCTACCTGCGCCACCCGTCGCGGGAACCGGACTACCGCGCGCAGCGCGCGCACGCCGCGTTCTGCACGACCCTTGTCGAGCAGGGTTACCGGCTGGCTCCGGGACGGGTGGCCGATGCGCTGCGGCCGATCGTCACGAGCCGCCTCGAGGAGCCGGGACTGGGAGTCCCGGCCGCAGCGTGCGGCTGAACGCCGCCGCTTTCGCGGCGGTTGCGGCGATGCTCCTGGGGCTCGGGTGCTCGGCAGCGGTCGACGCCGGCTTCACCGCCGCGGACGGGCGCCAGAGTGTGCTGCGGGTGAGCTCCTTCGACGGCAGCCGCCACGCCCGGCTCGCGGCTGCGGAGGGGGCCTCCGCCACCGGCATACTGCACGCGCGCGCCCCGGTGACGGTCGGCGCCGGCCAGGCATTCTTCCTCCAGTATCGCTCCACGCTGGCCGAGGCGAACGTCAGCTTTCTGGCGGACGACGACCGCGAGCTGGCCCGCTATCCGCTCACGGCCGGGGGTGAAGCACCGGTTCGAGCGTACCTGCCGGTACCGGCCGGCCCGCTGCGCGGATTCCGCATATGGACGGAAGAGCCGGCCGGCACCCTCGACCTCGACGCCGCGGGCATCGCCCCGCCGGTCTCCGGATTGACCGTGCTCGACGGCGTCCTGCACGTAGGCATCGACGCCCAGCTTCCGCCCGGCATGCTGGCGGACGCGGGGGGCATGGTCGACCTGGCCGCCCGGCTGCGTACGCCCCGCACGACACCGCATCCGGGCCACGCGCTGGTCGTACGGTCGGCCTTCCGGCCGTCGGCGGCCGGCGCCGGCGGCGAGGTGGTGCTTGCGGTCGCCGGCGGCGCGGGACAGCGGGCGACCGTGCGCGTGGCGCTGGCGGCCGGCGAGCGCTCCGTCCACGTGCACGAGGCGGTGCTGGGGTTCGTGCCGATCGAGGTACAGGCGCTCTCCCACGCCGGCGGCACCGTGCGTTTCCTCCAGGTCAGCCGGACCGCGGCCGGCACAGCGCCGCTGCCGGCGGACCTGGACACGATCCTGGCCTATCCGCCCAGTGCATGGCGCGGCGGCGACTGGGAGGTGTTCCGCTGGAACGCCCTCCCCGAGGTGGTGATCTTCGACACCGCGAGCTACGCCGTCCAGGACGAGATGTTCCGGCGGCTTGCCTACTACACGGAAAAGGCAGGTTTCCGCGGCACCGTGTGGAGCGACGCGGATCTCGGCAACCGCTACGGGTACCATGCCCACGACTACACCGCGGCGAACGTGGCCCGCTTCTTCACGGACGCCGAGCGAACCGGGGTCCAGCTCAACGCCAGGGAGCTGCTGCTGCGCGACTTCCTGGTGCGGGAGGCGGTGATCCGCGCCGCGGCCGGGCAGTCGGCGGCCGCGTGGCAGGCCGGCGCGGGGGCGGGCGCGGTGCTGTCGATCAGCCAGCAGTCCCCGCCGGCGCAGCGCGCGCTGCTTCTGCGCCACGAGGCCGCGCACGGCGTGTACTTCGTCCGCGCCGGCTACCGTGAAGAGATTGCGGAGATCTGGCAGGCGATCGGCGAACCGGCGCGGCACGCATGGAGGACCTATCTGGCGGCCCTGGCGTACGACGCCTCCTGGGAGGATCTGATGCGCAACGAGTTCCAGGCCTACCTCGCGCACAACCGCCGGCAGAACCTGGGCTACTACTTCGGAGAGCTGGTCCCCGCCCGCATCCGCAGCCGAATGCCGGGCGAGCCGGAGGCGGCCGCATGGTTCGAAGCCGGCGTCGAGGCGATACGCGGCCAGTACGACCGGGTGGACAGCGCCCTGCAGGCAGCCGGCGGCATGCGGGCCGGCCGACTCGCTACCGTGACGGTGCGCCCCGCCCGCTGACCGGCGCCTGCGGCGCCTACGCCGCGGCCGGCACCATCCAGCCGTGCCGGTCCTGCAGGCGTCCGAACTGGATGCCCTTGAGCTGCTGCAGGAAGTGCCGCGCGCGCGGACCGATCCTGCCGTCGCCGAAGGTGACCGTCCGGCTATCGTGCGTCAGCGAGCCGAAGTGCGCGACGCCGGCGGCGGTACCGGTCCCGAAGAACTCGACCGCGTCGTCGAGCACCTCTTCCACCGACACGCGGCGCTCCTCGACCGTCATGCCCTGCTCCTCGGCAAGCGTCATCACCGTCTGCCGCGTGATGCCCGGCAGGATCGTGTCTCCCAGGGTGGGCGTCACCAGCGTGCCGCTCGACAGCACCGCGAACAGGTTGCAGGAGGAGCCTTCCTCCAGGTAGCGCTGCTCGGCGGCGTCCAGGAAGATCGCCTCCATGCAGCCTGCGGCCTCCGCCTCTTTCTTGGCCAGGGCGCTGATGACGTAGTTGCCCGAGCACTTGATCCAGCCAGTGCCGCCGGGCGTGGCGCGCACCCGGTGGGTGGTGGTGGTGGAGGCGTCGCTGTCCAGGTTGAAGTACGAGCCGACGGTCGTGTTGATGATGATCACCCACGGATTCAGCGACAGGTCGACGCCGATCCCGGACTCCGCGTAGGAGAACGGGCGGACATAGACCGAGCTCGCGCTGATGAAGTCGTCCCCTTCCCACGCCGGGTCGTAGGCGGGCGTGAAGCCGAGCTCCCGGTTGCGCTCGACGACCTGCTGGACGGCCCGGACGAACGTGTCGGCCGGGTAGGGCGGCATGAGCAGCCCCTCCATCGACCTCGCCATGCGCAAGCCGTTGTCGAAGGGCCGGAACAGCGACAGCGATCCGTCCGGCTGCGGGAAAGCCTTGAGGCCCTCGAAGCAGGCCAGCCCGTACTGGGTCGTGAAGTTGACCAGGGGGAGTTGCTCGAACCGGTTGCGGTCCAGATACAGCTGTTCGCGCTCGTCGTCCGGCAGGGCCGCCTCGGCATCCGGGGTCAGGTGCCGCTGTTCGGTGAAGTCCTCGCGCCACGTCCCGTCGAACTTGGCGCTGTACACCCACGGGTAGATCGCGAGAGAAAAGCTCTTTGCCACGGTTGCCGATTCTACAACGAGGGCCAGGCGGAGCCAATTGCGGTGTTCCAAGTGCAATGATGGCAATGAGATATAGGAGGGGGT
>JAPPKD010000340.1:0-17376 GCA_028820215.1 Spirochaetaceae bacterium
GTTCCAGATTCCGATGGTCGTCGGCGAGCTGTACGGAAACGTCATCGCCTCCGACTTCCCGGCGCGCGCCGCGGCGATCGCCGCCATCGTCAAGGAGTCGCACCCGCACGTCATCGGCCTGCAGGAGGTCGAGCTGATCCGGCGGCAGGACCCCGGCGACTTCCTCACCAACCGGGAGCCGAACGCCGAGGAGATCGATCTGGACTACCTCGAGCTCCTCATGAACGCGCTCCAGGCGGAAGGTCTGGACTACCAGGTCGCCGCGAAGGTCCAGAACCTGGACCTGGAGATGCCGATGCTGCGCGACGGCAAGGTCACGGACGTGCGTCTGACCGACTTCGACGTGATCCTGGCCCGCGGGGACGTCGTCGTTTCGCGGCCCACGGCCGCGAACTACGCGGCCGGCCTGCCGATCGCCCCGCTCGGGCTGCACGTCATGCGAGGCTACGTCGCCGTCGACGCCACCATCGACGGCGTCACCTACCGGATCGTGAACACGCACCTGGAGACGGTCGATCCGGGCCCGCAGGTCGAGCAGGCACAGGAGCTGGTGGACGCCCTGGCGGGCGAGGAGCTCCCGGTCATCCTCCTGGGGGACTTCAACACGCCCGCCCCCGATGGCACCGCCTACCAGCTTCTTCTGGAAGCCGGCTACGTCGATGTCTGGCAGAGCGAGTCCGAGGGAAGCGGCGCCACCTGCTGCCAGGCCGCCGACCTCGGGAACGATGCGAGCGAGCTGAACAAGCGGATCGACCAGATCTTCGTGAAGGGCGTGGCACTGCACCCGGCCGGCACCATCCGGACCCTCACCGTCGGCGACAAGCCCGACGACCGGCTGCCCACCGGTCTGTGGCCGTCCAATCACGCGGGCGTCGTCGCTCAGTTGCCCGTCGAGTGACGCACTGCCGGCAACAACCCGCGGCAGAGAGGCATACTACTGAAGGGGTTTGGACCGGAGAATAAGACGGAATAGAACTGTTCAAAGCCGTGACGATTACAATGTATTACAAGAGAACAACTTACATGCACTTGAAGGCATCCTGATCGCGGGGATAAGACGGAATAAGACGGATCGGCTGTAACTTGTCATTCATACAACACTTACGTCTCTTCTAATGTCATGGCGATCGAGAATAAGACAGAATAAGACAAAACGCCTCATGCCTTGGGATTACTGACGCCTCCACCGCGCGCTACGGCCATGTCCTTCGCTCATCGCCACGCCGAGGATTCTCAAGATTCGCAAGTCGTCCTGAACCTGTCGCTGGGTGGGAGAGTCACCCAGTTGCGGAACGATCTCGCGCAGGGCGAGGCCATCGCTCTCCCCATCGAGCAGGGCGAGAATGGCTCTCTGGCGCTCGCTCATCTCCCGCTCGACAGTCCTCGGCACGTATGACCCCGGTCTGAAGCGCACGGTCACGCATCCTCCGGCGTCCTCGATTTCCGGTGCCGGCAGCCCGGCGCTCATGGTCAGTTCCCTCATCTTGATGGTACCCCGCCCCCACTGCTCGATGACCCCACGGAGGTAGAAGACGCGCGCGATCAGCGGATTCCAAGGCAGGGACTCATGCGGCTCGAACAACGCTGCCGCCGTGAGCCCGAAGTGAAGACCCCCCGATGACGTCACCTCAAGGCGGTCGTCGTAAATGGCCGCCGCGACCGACCCTCCGCCGATGGAGTAGTCGCGGTGGCAGATGGCATTCGCAAGCGCCTCGCGCAAAGCCGAGGGCGGATAGAGCGGTTCATCCACCCGCTCAAAGCGATCGGGCTCGATACGTCCGGCGATGGGAAGGTTCTCACGGAAGAAGCGTTCTGCGCGGCTCAGAAGCGTGAAGGCGTTGCCGTGAAACTGCCGGTTGTCCAGAAACTCGTCGATACGCTCGGTGCCGCGAAACCTCGCAACCCGCAGCATGCACTGAGGATACTCGGCGCCCACCCGCTCGGATCCGCCGAACAGCACGACGGCGGCGCGGAGCAGGCGGTCGCCGTGGATCAAGCCGAATCCGCGCAGCAGTTCCGACGGATCACGGGTTCCGGGATCTTCTGCCCGCCGGCGCCGAATCGCTTCATCAAGTGTACGAACGATCTCGGTGCGATCCAGATCGTCGACCGTCCAGTCCGGAACAGGTTCGTTTTCCCATCGGAGCTGTCCGTGCAACCGTTCCAGCAATACGCGGTGGTACTCGTCCCGCGACATCGACCGGTTGGTATTGCCCACCCGACGCAAGGCTCTCCCACGGTAACTGTAGGGCTGATGCTGCCCCACCGGGACAGTCACCACGACAACTTTCAACTCACCGCGAAGACGCACCTGCTCGATCGTAGGAAACGCCGGTGGGTCGATTTCGCTCAACGCGGAGCTGAGCTGTTCGATCGTGCGCTCGCTAACTGTCTGTCCGGACACATGGCGGTCCGGCTGCACGCCGAACAGCACGGTACCGCCACGGTGGTTCAGCATCGCGCATACCGCCATCGCGCCGGCGACACGCTCGCCGGTAGATGCCTTCAGCTCCATGGTCTCCGACTCGCCTCCCGCGGCAAGTGCCTCGATGTCGGCGACCGTCATGTCGTAGTCGCGGCACTGCGGTTCGGACACGTACAGGTATCCATCGTGGACCCGTCCCATCTTGGCGAAATCCATCCTCACGCGGAAGAAGCATCCACCCTGTTCGTCGTCGACGACCTGAACGGAGGCCGATCCCCGACGTCCTTCGCGTGCGTCCGTCGCGGCTCGATCCCGTACTGGACATGCTGAAGCGCGTTGGCGCCAGCCACGTACGCGGGGCGTTCCGCGTAGTATGGTCGGCGCACCCGGCGCGGACTGCGCCCATTCCTGCTCATCGAAGGAGAACCCCTCATGCTCAGCGCCATGCGCACGTTCCGCCAACAGCTCGACTCCGGCAAGGTCTGCGTCGGCTGCGGCATATCGACCACCGATCCGTCGGTCACCGAATCGATCGCCGAGCTCTACGACTTCCTGTGGGTCGACCTGGAGCACAGCGCGCTCACCTTCGAGTCCATGCAGTCGCACCTGATCGCGGCGCGCGCCACCGCCACGCCGGCGATCGTGCGCGTGCCGTCGGGCGATGTCGCCTGGGTGAAGAAGTGCCTGGACACCGGCGCCGGCGGCGTCATCCTGCCCCGCTCCTACTCGGTCGCGGAGATCCGTGCCCACGTCGATGCGTGCCTCTACCCGCCACGCGGCACGCGCGGGTTCGGCCCGCGCCGGCAGTCGCGCTACGGCCGCGACACCGGCCCCGCCTTCATCGAGCAGTCGGACGCCGACGTGTTTCCGGTCGCCCAGATCGAGACGGCGGAGGCGCTGGCCGCGATCGACGAGATCGTGCGCATCGACGGCCTGGCGTCGATCGTGCTGGGGCCGAACGACCTGTCGGGCGCGCTCGGCCACATGGGCGAGATCGGCCATCCCGAGGTGGTGGAGGCCATGAAGCGGATCATCGGCACCGCCCGCGACGCCGGGATTTACGCCGGCTCGGGACTGGGCGCGGATCCGGAGATGGCGCGGCGCCTGGCCGGCTGGGGGGCGCAGTGGCTGCAGTGCGGGGGCGACATGTCGCTGATCGACATCGGTGCCGAGGCGCTGTTCGCCCGGTTGGGTGACATCCGGCCGTAGCGGCGGGCCGCCGGCCCGCGAGGATCAGGCGGGGCCGGCGCTGCCGGAGCGGTCGGTGAGCTCCGGGAACTCGTAGGTGACCAGCCCGCCGTCGGAGACCTCCATGCGCACGCGCACGCCGTCGCAGAGCTGGTCCATGTACGCTTCGGTCTGCTCCAGCGACATGCCGGTCTCCATCACCACCTGGGAGACGGTCACGCGGCCGCCGTTGCGATGGGCCAGCCGGAACACGCGGCTGTCCAGCGACCGCCGGCCGAACGGGTTCTGCATGTTGAAAGGCGGACGGCGCTCCGTAGCCACCTCCTCGTCGGCGGCGTAGCGATGGACGCCGCCGCGGCCACGCAGATGCAGGCGGTCGTCGTCCGACTCGTCCTGGATGCGGCGGAAGATGGTCGTGCCGAGCCGCAGCAAGGCGAAGGCAAGGAGCACCGGCACCAACAGCGTGAGAAAACCGAACGGTCCCCAGCCGAAGAACAGCATGGCTGTGAGCGAACGTACTACACGGGCTACGCCTGAGCAAACCGGCCGGGCGGCGCGGCGGACGGTCGGCTACCATACCGGAGTGATCTACCTGGACTGGGCCGCCACCGCGCCCACGATGCCGGAAGCGCTGCCCGCGGACGGCGAGTGGCATGCCAACCCCTCTTCCCCGCACCCCCGCGGGCGGCAGGCCGCGGCGGAGCTGGCCTCGGCCCGCGAGCGGCTCGCCTGTGCGCTCGGCGTGGACGCGGCGGAGATCGTGCTGACCTCCGGCGCCACGGAGTCCAACAACCTGATGCTGCAGTCGGTGCTGACGCTGCTGCATCCCGAGCGCGGGCTGCCGCGGCGCGACACGCTGGTGATCGGCGCCGTCGAGCACGATTCCGTCGAGGGGCCGGCAACACTGCTCCAGAGGATCGGCTTCCGGGTCCTGCGCGCGCCGGTCGGCGGCGACGGCGTGGTCGACGTCGAACGCCTGCACGAGTTGCTCGACGAGCGCACCTACCTGGTCTCGGTGCAGACGGTCAACAACGAGACCGGCACCATCCAGCCGGTCGTTGAGGCAGCGGCTGCGGTCGCCGATGCCGCGCGGCGCTCCGGCACGCGCATGCTGTTCCACACCGATGCCGTGCAGGCGCTCGGCAAGGTGCCGCTGCCGCTCGGTCCGCACGTGCATGCAGCCTCCTTCAGCGCCCACAAGATTGGCGGTCCGCGCGGCGTCGGGGCGCTCTGGATCCAGGCCGGCGCCCCGGTGCGCTTCATGCAGGCCGGCGGCGAGCAGGAGGGCGGACGCCGCGCCGGCACCGAGAACGTGGCCGGGGCCGCGGGGTTCGCGGCCGCAGCCGGCACCGCGACGTCTCTGCACGATCGGAACGCCAGCGCCGCTGCGGAGACCATGGCGCTACTGATCGAACGGCTCCGGCCGATGCCCGGGGTGACGCTGATCCCGGCCGACCGCACGACGCGCGACGCCCGGTTTTCGCCCTTCATCCTCAAACTGGCGGTGCCGGCGCTGCCGTCCGAGGTGACCGTGCGGCTGCTCGGCGACCGAGGCATCTGCGTGTCGCCGGGCTCCGCCTGCGCCACCGGATCGCGCAAGCGGCTGCGCGTGCTGGAGGCGATGCGTGTGCCGCTGGAACAGGCCGCGGGGGCGGTACGCGTGTCGATCGGACCACGGACCTCGCCGGACGAGGTGGAGGCGTTCGCCTCGGCGCTGGACGCCGAGCTCCGCGACGTGACCTCCCGGATCACCGCCCCAGCGACCCGGGAGGTCGTCCGGACATGAGCCCGGGCACGCGGGTGTTCCTGGTCAAGTACGGGGAGATCTCGCTCAAGGGAGCCAATCGCCGGCAATTCGAAGAGCGGCTGATCCAGCAGATCCGCCGGCAGCTCGCAGGCACCCCTCACCGGGTGCGGCGCGCCTGGGGACGGCTGTACGTGGAGGACTACCCCGATTCGGCGGCCGTGGCACGCGCCTTGGGCGACACGTTCGGGATCGTCTCGTACGCGGAGGCGCAGATGGTGGCGCGTGACCCGGAGCTGCTGGACGAGGCCGCGGTGGCGCTGGCCCGGCGTCTGGCCGCCTCCGCGCCCGCTCCCACCTTCAAGATCGAAGCACGGCGCAGCGACAAGGAATACCCGGACACGTCATACCGGATCGCCTGCCGCCTGGGAGATCGGGTGCGCGCCGCCATGCCGGCGCTCGGCGTCGACGTGCACGCCCCGGGGTTCGTCTTGTCCGTGGAGGTACGCGACCGGATCTACCTGTACGGCCCGCCGTCGCCGGGCCGCGGCGGCCTGCCGGTGGGCGCGTCCGCCCGCGGACTCCTGCTGCTGTCCGGCGGAATCGACTCCCCGGTCGCCGGCTACCTGATGGGCAAGCGCGGCATGCCGCTCGACCACGTCTACTTCCACTCCTACCCGTACACGTCGGACGACGCGCTGGCCAAGGTGGAGCGGCTGGCCGAGCATCTGGCCCGTTACGTCCCCGATGCTCGCATGTGCACTATTTCATTCACATCCGTCCTGGAACGCATCAAGCAGCGCGCTCCCGACCGGTTTTCCACGCTGCTGTTGCGCGCGTGCATGATGCGGGCGGCGGCTCGGCTTGCGCGCCGTACCGGCGCGGTGGCGCTGGTCACAGGGGAGAGCCTGGGCCAGGTGGCGAGTCAGACCGGCGAGGCGATCGCCTTCACCGACTCCACCAGCGAGCTGCCGGTGATGCGGCCGCTGATCGGCATGGACAAGGAAGAGATCGTGCGCACGGCGCGTACGATCGGCACCTTCGAGACCTCGACGCTGCCCTATCCGGACTGCTGCACGCTGTTCGCGGCCAAGCACCCGGTGCTCCGCCCGAGGCTGACGCACATGCACGGCGCCCTGCGGGCGCTGGATGCCGACGAGCTGATCGCCGCCGCTGCGGAGGGCACCGCGCCGGGCGCGGAGCGGCTCAGTCCTTTGCCGCAGTAGCGGCGGCCGGCTCCTTCTTCTTCGTCTTCGTGCTCGTGTCGGACGTGGGGTCGGACTTCGAGTCGCTCTTGCTCTTGCCGGCGGAGCTGTCCTTGCCGGCGCTCTCGCCGTCCGCCTTGGATGCTTCCTTGCCCTTGCCGTCCTCGTTGCTCTGGCCGCCATCGTCGCTCTTGCCGGAGGCGCGCGAGTCGGTCGAGTAGAATCCGGATCCCTTGAAGATGATGCCGGTCCCGCTCGATATCAGCCGCCGCACCGCGCTGCCGCAGCGCGGACAGTCCGAGAGCGGATCCTCAGTGATGCGCTGGAACTGATCGAAGGTTCCGCAGGTGCCGCACGCGTACTCGTAGGTAGGCATAGTTACTTTTCGGGACTCATTATAGCGCCGCTCCGCGACGGCCGGCAAGGAGTCGGAGCAGGCATCACTCCCTGCGGACCGGTACGCCGCACGCGGCCAGGTGCTCCTTGATGTCGCCCACCGTGCATGTCCCGTAGTGGACGATGGAGGCCACCAGCGCGGCGTCGGCGTGACCGTCCGTCAGCACCTCCGCCACGTGCTCGACCGATCCCGCCCCACCCGAGGCCACCACCGGCACCGGCAGCCGGTCGGCGAGCATGCGCGTCACCGTCAACTCGTAGCCGGCCTGCGTGCCGTCGGTGTCGATCGCGTTGAGCACCACCTCGCCCGCACCCAGCTCGACGGCCCGCTGCCCCCACTCCAGGGCGTCCAGGTCGGTGGCCGTGCGCAGCCCGTCGATGTAGACGCGGTAACCGCTCGGCATCGCCGGGTCGCGCTTGGCGTCCATGCCCAGGACCATGCACTGCCGGCCGAACGCCGCCGCCCCCTCGGCGATGAGCCGCGGATTGCGGACGGCCGGCGAGTTCACGCTGACCTTCTCCGCCCCGGCCAGGAGCACCGCCTGCATCTGCTCCAGCGACCCGATGCCGCCGCCCACGGCGAACGGGATGAATACCTGCGCGGCGACCGCGCGCACGACCTCCAGCATGATGCCGCGCCGTTCCGCCGACGCGGTGATGTCGTAGAAGACCAGCTCGTCCACACCCTGCTCGTAGTACGTTCGCGCCATGGCGACCGGATCGCCCACATCCTCGTTGTCCACGAAGCGCACGCCCTTGGTGGTGCGCCCGTCGCGCACGTCCAGGCAGACGATCACCCGGCGCTCAAGCACCGTCCCATTCCAGGAAGTTGGCGAGCAGCCTGAGCCCGTTCCGCCCCGACTTCTCGGCGTGGAACTGCACCGCGGCCAGATTGCCGGCGGCGTACACCGACGCGAACCGAACCCCGTACTCCGTAGAGCCCAGCACGAGCGAGTCGTCGTCCGGGCACGGGTAGAACGAGTGCACGAAGTAGAACGAGCCGCCGTCCCGGATGCCGTCGAACAACGGGTGGACGCGATCCTGCCGCACCTGATTCCACCCCATGTGCGGGACCTTCATCCCGTCTCCCGGGCTGGGTTCCGGGAACGCGACCGTTCGGCCGCGGACCAGGCCCAGGCACGTCGTGTCGCGCTCCGCGGAGTACTGCAGCAGCACCTGCGCGCCGATGCAGATGCCGAGCAGCGGACGCCCTTCTGCGCTCACCGCGCGCAGCGCTGCGTCCATGCCGCGACGGGCGAGGTCGTCCATCGCCGCGCGCGCCTCGCCCACACCGGGGAAGATCACCCGCTCCGCGTCGAGCAGCGCCGCGGGCTCGGAAGCGACGGTGAAGTCGGCTCCCAGGAAGCGCAGCGCATTCTGAACGCTGGTGCGGTTGCCGGCCGCGTAGTCGACGATGGCGACGCTCACCGGTCGGCCTCCGACCCGCCGGCGGGACCCAGCTCTTCCAGGTTCAGCATCGCGCGCGCCACGTCCATCAACTCGTCGTGCCGCATGAGGCCGGCAAGCCTGACCCACGTTCCGTCTGCCCGCAAGCGAACATCCGCGAGCGTCAGCTGACCGCTTGCAAACGCCGCCAGCAGGCGCGCAAGGTTGCGATCGACGGTACGCATCGCGCCAGCGATGACGAGCCCGTCGGCCGACGCGGTACCCGCCAGCCAGACGTCTTCGGTCGGGAACACCTCGGTGACCAGGTCCAGTCCGGAATCGGGAACCAGCCGGTCGATCGCCCCGGTGAGATCGGGCACCACCAGCAGCAGATCGACGTCCCCTTCCTCGATCGTCACGTCGTCGGGCAGCGAGAACGCCGCGGCGTCGAAGGCGCGCTGCACGCGGTCCAGCGGCAGGTTGGTCATCACCAGCACGTTGCCGCCGGGCAGCCACGCCGCCGCATCGGCAGACCGGTAGTGCGGAAACGGTGCGGCCACGTAGAACCAGTCGGGACTGAGCAGCAGGCGCGCCGTCATGCCCCGGTCCAGGTCCACGCCCCGCATCCAGATCAGGTAGCCCGGCTCCGGGCCCACGTAGACGCCGGCGACCACGACGGCCAGGCGCTCGAGCAGCCACGCCGGCACCGGCACCTTCGCTTCCTCGACGACCGCGGCAAGCGGGGCACGCAGCGCCGCCACGTGCGCCGCCACCGCCACGTCGACGTCGGCCGGCATCGCGCCCAGGCTCGCCCGGTCAAGAGACGGCGTGCTGGCGCAGGCGGCCATGACCGCCGCGCCGATGGCCGCGAACGATCGGGTCCACGCGAACCGGGACCGGAGCCGGGCGGCGCTGCGCGGCGTAGCGGTACGCCGCCTGGTTATGCGCTGGTACAATGTGCGGTGGTACAGGGCATCGCTCCGGGCGAGGACACCGTACACCGATAACGAGATGGTGGAGAACACGACGAAGGCGAAGGCGTCAGCTCCCGACTCCGTGGGCCTGGTGAGCCCGCGCGACCACACGTTCGCCCATCCGCCCAACCGGCTGAAGCTCGACAGCGGCCGGTTCCTGGGGCCGATCACGCTCCGGTACGAGACGTACGGAACCCTCAACGCCGATCGCTCCAACGCGATCCTGGTCTTCCACGCGCTCTCGGGCAGCCACCACGCCGCCGGCTACCACTCCCTCGACGACAAGCGGCCGGGCTGGTGGGACGACATGATCGGGCCAGGCAAGGGCTTCGATACGCGCAAGTTCTTCGTCATCTGTTCCAACTTCATCGGCGGGTGCAACGGCTCCACCGGCCCGTCTTCGCCCCGTGCCGGTGACGGCGGCCGGCCGTACGGGCTGGACTTTCCGCTCATCACCATCGGCGACATGGTCGAAGCGCAGCGTCGCCTCATCGACCACCTCGGCATCGAACGGCTGTACAGCGTTGCCGGCGGATCGATGGGCGGCATGCAGGCCCTGGAATGGGCGATCCGTTACCCGGACCGGGTGCGCTCCGTCGTGGTGCTCGCCTCCACCGCCACGGTTTCCGCGCAGGGGATCGCCTTTCACGCCGTCGGCCGCAACGCCATCATGTCGGATCCCGACTGGAGCGGCGGCGACTACTACCACGGCCCCGCTCCGGCCAACGGACTGTCGATCGCCCGCATGATCGGCCATATCACCTACCTGTCGGAGATATCGCTGGGCCGCAAGTTCGGACGCACCCTGCAGGACCGCGCCGCGTTCACGTACGAGATGTCGGGCGAGTTCCAGGTCGAGTCATACCTCGCGCACCTGGGCACCCGCTTCGTGGAGAGCTTCGACGCCAACTCCTACCTGTACATCACCAAGGCCATGGACTACTACGACCTCTCGGAAGCGTACGGGTCGCTGCCGGAGGCGCTGGGACGGACCCGCGCCACGTACCTGGTGGCCTCCTTCACCTCCGACTGGCTCTACCCCTCAAGCCAGTCGCGGGAGATCGTCAGCGCGCTCATGCAGGTCGGGCGCGAGGTGTCCTACGTGGAGCTGGAAAGCGTCTACGGCCATGACGCCTTTCTGTTGGAGAGCGCCCGCCTCTGCCAGATCGTCCGCTCGTTCCTGGAAAACGTCGCCTCCCCCGCCCGCTGACGATGGCCGCAAGCGAACGCCGGCAACACCTGGACTATGACCTGATCGTCGATCTCGTCGAGCGGGGCAGCTCCGTGCTGGACCTGGGCTGCGGCGACGGCGAGCTGCTGCTCCGCCTGCGGGACTTCAAGTCCGTGCACGGACTGGGGGTGGAGATCGAGGAGGCGATGATCTTCCGCTGCCTGGCGCGCGGCATCACCGTCTTCCAGGGCAACCTGAACGACGGCCTGCGCGACCACGCCTCAGGCAGCTACGACTACGTGGTTCTGAACCAGACGCTGCAGCAGATCGACCGGCCCCTCGAGCTGCTGGCCGAGATGCTCCGCGTCGGCAGGCAGGTGATCGTCTCCTTCCCGAACTTCGGCTACCTGGGGATCCGGCTGGCGCTCCTGCTGCGCGGCAGGATGCCGTCCTCGCGGGATCTCCCGTACGCATGGCACGACACGCCGAACATCCACCTGTGCACCCGCAACGACTTCCTGGACTACTGCCGGGCGAACCGTGTGGCGGTGACCTCCGTCATCGACATCAGGAACGGCCGCCGCATCGGCCCCGTGGCCGCCAATCTGCGCAGCACCCAGGTGCTCTTCATCCTCAGAGGTGACACGGGACCGGCTCCCTCGAATCGAAAGGAGCCGCGCGATCGGCGCCGGGAGTAGTCACGGCCCAGGAACTGTAGTATGGTCACGGCAAAGGAGGCGATTCCCGCCTAAGGAGGCGATTCCCGCCTAAGGAGGCTTATTGGTCAAGGATCTCAGGGTAAACGACATGATTCGAGTCCGGGAGGTGCGCCTGATCGGCGCAGACGGCTCCCAGCTCGGTGTCGTCCCGACAGAAGACGCGCTCAGTTCCGCGCGGCAGAACGGGTTGGACTTGGTGGAGGTTTCCCCGACGGCTCGCCCGCCCGTCTGCAAGCTGCTCGACTACGGCAAGTACAAGTTCGAGCAGGAGAAGCGCATTCGAGAGTCCAAGAAGCGGCAGCGGCTCACCAAGCTCAAGGAAATCCGGATGCAGCCCAAGATCGACTCGCATGACCTGGACTTCAAGTCCCGGCACATCAAGTCGTTTCTGGACCAGGGGAACAAGGTGAAGGTGACCGTCCGGTTCCGCGGGCGCGAGTTGGCGCACACGGAAATCGGTCGCGCGGTGCTGGATCGCGTGGTGGAGCTCACGCGTGAGTACGCGGTGCTCGCCCGATCGGCGCAGATGGAGGGACGGTTCATGTCGATGGTGCTGAGTCCGAAGTCCAGAAAGTAGACGATGGGTACCAAGGCAAAGACTCACCGTAGTACCGCCAAGCGCTTCAGTGTCACCGCAAAGGGAAAGGTGAAGTACAAGAAGCAGGGGCTGCGGCACATACTCACCAAGAAAGGCAGCAAGCGAAAGCGGCGGCTACGGCGTTCGGGCCTGCTCAGTCCCACCGAGCACAAGCGCATCCGCCGCCTGCTGCCGAACGGATAGAGGCAGAACAGATAGAGGCAGGACAGATAGAGGCATGGCACGAGCGATCGACAGTCACAAACATCACGCCAAGCGCCGCAAGATCCTCAAGCAGGCCAAGGGGTATTGGGGACGACGCAGCAAGCTGTATCGGACAGCCAAGGATGCGCTGGCCAAGGCGGGCATGTACGCCTACCGCGACCGGCGGCGGCGCAAGGGAGAGTTCCGCCGCCTCTGGATCGCGCGCATCTCGGCCGCCTGCCGCCAGCATGACCTGCGCTACTCGCAGTTCATGCACGGCCTGTCGCGGGCCGGGATCACGCTGAACCGCAAGGCGCTCTCCAACCTCGCGATCGAGGATCCCGCCGCGTTCGAGGCGATCGTCAAGCGGGCCAGGGCGGAACTCACCGCCGTCGACTCATGATCCGCGTGCAGCAGATCGCCGACCTGGAGGCGCGCGTGCTGCGCGCCATCGATCTGATCGAACGCCTGCGCGCGCAGAACCGCACGCTCAGCGCGTCGCTCGAGTCTGCCGAAGCGCGCACGCAGGAGCTGGAGGGGATGCTGGAGAACGTCCGCGGCGACCAGCAGAACGTCGAGGAGATCATCCAGCGCACGCTGAACAAGCTCGACGGTCTGGAGGACGCCTGGGCGGAGATGCAGAAGGACGATGCGCCGGCAGCGTCTGAAGTGGCCGCCGAGGAGGCGGCGGCTCCTCCCGATCCTCCACCGAGCCCGCCCGGCTCCACGGCCGCCGGCACGGGCCAGGATCCAGCAGGAGGCCAGGGCTCACTCGGAGCCGGTGCACCATAGTCGGGCAGACTGAGGCACCCGGCACCGCGGTGAGGCAGTAACCGGTGGCCAAGCACCTTGCCGAAGTAGACATCCTGGGCTCCTCGTTCACGATCAAGTCGGACGAGTCCACCGAATACCTCTCGCAGCTTATCGAGCACTTCTCCAGCCGTGTGGCCGAGGCGCGTCGGGCCATGCCACAGGCGGATTCGCTGCGCGTGGCCATCGTGTCCGGTCTCAACATCACCGACGAACTGTTCAAGGCGCAGCGGGAGGCGTCGGACACACAGCGGGACTCGCACGCCGCCGCGCAGATCGCCACGCGCCTGATCGGGATGATCGATCAGACCCTGATCGACGGCGACGTGCCCGGCCGTGGCGCAGCAGCGCCCGAGCTCTCACCCGCACCCGATCCTGCCGGGCCGCCAACCGCGGCCGGCGATCCTCAGAACGAAAACCCGCCGCCGACCGCCCGGTAGTCGCATCCTTCCACTTCCACGATGGCAGCCGCCACGCGGTTGCCCAGCGCCGCCGCTTCCCCGGCGCCACATCCGCGGAGCGTCGCGTACAGGTAGCCGGCCGCAAACGAGTCGCCGGCACCGGTCGTATCGACGGCCGTCGCCTTCAAGCCCGGCGCGCGCGCCGCGATCGCTCCACGCTCCCACACCAGGGATCCTGCGGCTCCGAGCTTGACCACCACCGCAGGCGCCAGCTCACCCAGGGCGGCGCAGGCCAGCTCGATCTCCCCGGCGGCTGGCGAGCCGGTTACGATGCCGGCGAGCGTGCGCGCTTCCTGCTCGTTGGCGAACAGCAGATCGACCGACCCGGGTATCCACGTCAGCAGCTCATGGCCGCAGTCGCCCACCACCCCCATGTCCGCCACGTCGAACGCGACCGTGGCGCCGCCGGCCCGCGCCGCTGCCGCCGCGGCGGTCAGCGCGTGCCGCGCGCCGGGTGGCCCCCAGAGGTAAGCGGTCGCATAGATGCAGTCGCTGCCGGCGATCGCCGCCCGGTCGAGATGATCCATCGAGAGTTCCAGGCATGCCCCGAGGGACGTGAACATCGTGCGCTGGCCATCGGGGGTAACCAGCACCACGGAGGTACCGGTCGGCTGGTGTGGATGCGCGCTCAGCCTGCTGACAACCCCGGCCTCCTCGAGCCGCCGGGAGAGGTCGCGGCCAATCGCGTCGTCGCCGATGACGCCGGTCATCACCGGCGGCGGTACATCGGCCTCGTCTGCCATCCGGGCCAGCCGGGAGAGCCAGGCGAGCCCGCGCAAGGTGTTGGCGCAGCTTCCGCCGGGCCGGCGTCCGGGCTGCACGAGGCCGGCGCCGATCCGCGCGGCACGTCCGCCGTCCACCAGCGTCATCGTCCCCGGCTGCGCGCCGACACGCTCCAGATGTTCGTGGGACACGTGGCCGATCACGTCCATGAGGGGATTGCCCACACCGAACACCGAGTAGTTGGCCACCGTCCTCTCCTGATACGCTCGTCGAGCGGCCATTGTACGCCACCACCGGGCCGCGCACAGGAACCAGTCCAAGGATGCCCCGGAACGACCCCCTGGAACGAATCGTCTTCATCGATCTCCCTCACGCTCCCGACCTGCGGGTCGGTCACTTCCCGATCGATCCGGGCATCCCGTTGCCGCTGGAGATGGACGCCGATGCCGATGAGGTCGACCCGGAGGAGATCACCTGGGAGTCGATCATCGCCGGAATGCTCAAGGTCCTGGCCTACCGTCCCGGGCACCGCGACGCGGCGTACTTCCGGCGGTTCGTGTGCGCTGCGCGCCCCGGCATCAACGAGGAGCTCACCGAAGCCGGGATCTTCAAGGCACGCAACGGCGACCTGGACCTGGCCGAAGAGTTGTTCCTGGCGCTGACGGGCCTCTTCCCGGAGAACCCGCAGCCCGCCGTGAACCTGGCGCTGACCTACGAGGAACGGGTGCGGTCCGCCCTGCAGGCCGACGACCGCGACGAAGCCGGGCGCCGGCACCGCGAAGTGCTGACCGCGTACCGCCGGGCACTGGACATCGACCCGCTGTTCCCGGATGCGCACTTCAACCTGGCCTTCTTCCACTCCGAGATGGCCGACCACGACAGTTGCCGCCGGCACCTGGAGCTGTACCTGAAGTACGGCAAGGACGAGGAGAAGCTCCAGCAGGCGCGCTCTCTTCGCGAGGAGATCCACGCCGCCGGGCTCGGCGACGCCCTCTTCCGGAAGGCGGTGACGGCAATCCGTGACGGCCGCGAGCAAGAAGGTATCGAGCACGCGCGCCGTTTCGTCCGCGACCATCCCGAGACCTGGAACGGCTGGTTCGTGCTGGGCTGGGGCCTGCGCCGCGCCGGCGACTACGCGCAGGCTCGCGTCGCCTTCGAGAAGGCGCTGCAGCTCGGCGAGCCGCAGGTGGACACGCTCAACGAGCTGTCGATCTGCAACCTGGAGCTCGGCGACCTGGCGGGATCCGAACGCTGCCTGCACCTGGCCCTGGAGCTTGCCCCCGAAGATACGCGCGTGATCTCCAACCTGGGCGTCCTGCAGTTGCGGCGCGGAGACACGGAAGGCGCACTGGGCTACTTCCGGACCGTACAGGAAATCGATCCCGACGATCCGGTCGCGGCCCGCTACCTGGCCGCCATCGCCGGTTGAGGACACGTACGGTTCCCGTGTGGTCGCGCGCTCCCGGCCAACGGTCACGGCGGCGCCGGCTGCGCCGCATCGCCGCGGCGGGCGGCACCGACGCCGCCGATGCGGCGGTGCTCGACCGGCTGGCGCGCCGCAACGGCACTCGAGACCCGGTCCGGCTGATCGGCGACCGCGAGCTCCTTGCCGCCGTGCTGGCGCGTGCCGTCGACACGGCGGAACGACGGGCCGATCTGCCGGATCCCGAGCGTCAACGCCGGCTGGCGCGCTACTACCGACTCGAAGAGCGGCTGGAACGCCACACCGCCGGCGACCCGCGGCGCATGCAGCTTCGGCGGCAGGTGGAGCGGCCGTGCATCGTCACCCCGTTCGTCGCGGCACCCGGTCACCTCCTCGGGTCGCCATCGCGGGCTCCTGCCCCGGCTCCGGCACGACGCACCATGGCCACGATCCTGGACGTGTCGACGGGCGGCTGCGCGATCTGGCGGCTCGCCCCCCTGCAGGTCGACAGCGTGACGCGCATCGAGTTCGAATTGGGTCCCGAAGCCCGGGTCGTCGCGACCTGCCGGGCACGCCACGTACGGCCTCAGTGGCCGGCCGGCACGGTCGTGCACCTGCAGTTCACCCGCTTGTCCCGCGCTCACCGCAACCGGATTCACCGCTTCGTCTACGGTCACGACCGGTGACCGGCCCGTGAACGACTCGCTGCCGCCCGCCCCCGAACCGGGTCGCCATCACACGGTGGAGGCTGCGGAGACCGAAGCTCTCGGCGAGCGGCTGGGCCGCTCGCTCGGCGCCGGCGACGTGGTGACGCTTTCCGGGCCGCTGGGCAGCGGCAAGACCACCTTTGCCAAGGGCCTGGCCCGCGGCCTCGGCATCCCGGACGACGTGACCAGCCCGACCTATGCGCTGGTCAGCGAATATCGCGGCCGTCTGACGCTGTACCACGTGGACCTGTACCGCATCTCCACGGCCGGCCAGTACGCATCGCTTGCCATGGATGAGATGCTGCACGGTCCCTGGATCACCGTCGTCGAGTGGCCGGAGCACGCGCAGCCGCCGATCACGGATGCCATCCAGGTGGAGTTCTCGGTGACGGACGGCGGAGGCCGGACCATCTGCGTGAGAGGCCCGGCGTGACCGCCGTCGCTTTCGACAGCGCCACGCCGGTGATGGGCGTGTGCGTCTCGACCCCTCAGGCCACCGTGGTGTCCTCGCTCTCCGTCGGCCTGGAGCACGGCACGCGCCTGGCTCCGCTGATCGCCGGCGCCCTGGAACAGGCCGGCGTCGGGGCTGACGAAGTGGATCTGGTGGTGTGCGGCATCGGGCCCGGATCGTTTACCGGCACCCGCATCGGCATCGCCATCGCGTTGGGGCTGACCGCCGGCGGACGCGGCCTGATCGGCGTGTCGGGACTGGATGCCGCCGGCCACCGCCTGCGCTTCTTCCCTGGTGTGGTCGTGCCCCTGGTCGATGCCCGCAAGGGCCGGTTGTACGCGGCGCTGTACCGCTCCGGCCGCCGTCTGACCGGCTTCCTGGACGAGAGCCCGGACCGGATCCGGGAACGCCTGCGCGCCTATCAGGCCGTGCTGCTGACCGGTCCGGCGGCGCCGGGACTGCATGCGGCATGGGATGCCGACCACGGCGTCGCCCTGGACCCCGGCGCCGGGCAGGCGGGCGCGGCAGCGCTGCTCGACGTCGGCGTGCAGCGCTTCTCACGGCAGGCGGTCCGGCGCGTGATTCCGCGCCCCGCCTACCTGCGCCCGAGCGAAGCGGAGCTCGCCCGCCCGGGACCGTCGCCGCCGACCGTACGCGGGCTGCCCAAAGCCGGTGCCGAAGGCACCGGGAATTCCAGCCTGCTCCGGTGTTTAGCGGGGGGCCCCGGGAGCGGCGCCCACCGCAAAAACCCGGGGGAAGGGGGGGGGGGGGCCAAAAACCGCGCCCCAAGGGCCGGCAAATTGGGGGCGTAT
>JAPPKD010000340.1:17386-52268 GCA_028820215.1 Spirochaetaceae bacterium
CCGGCCCGCCCCCCCGCGGGGCGGGGCGCCCCCCCCCCCGCGGGCCCCCCCCCCCCCCCTCCGCCCCGGGGGGGGGGGGGGGGCGGGGGCGGCGGGCCCCCGCCCCCCCGCCCCCAAACACCGGAGCGAAAGGCGGGGCTGGGCCAATAGCCGGCGCCGAAGGCGCCGACTATTGGGGCGCTATTGGGGCGATTGGGGCAAGCTAACGAGGTCCTCGACGCGCACGACCCTGCCGGTGCGCATCGACACATTGCCGGCGATGCCGGTCAGGATCGCGTTGGCGCCGTCCACGTGCGACGCCGCGCGCGACAGCGGATCGTCCGCCTGCTCGCCGAACAGGTCGTGCAGCATGCGTGGATCGGCGCCGCCGTGGGCGCCGGGCGCGTCCTCCAGATCGATTTCGCGGGCGTCTCCGAACATCGGCAGCACGCGCAGCCGCCGGCTCGCCGCGGCCGCTTCGTGGGCCTGGTCGCCGCCGGCGGATACATAGGAAGTCTCCACCTGGTGTGCCTCGATCCGGCCGCCGGTGCCGGTCACAGAGAGCCGGAATCCCTCCCATGGCGCGTAGGCGGTCAGCGAATAGGTCAGTATCGCCCCGCTGCGCATCCGCACCAGCAGCCCCAGCGTGTCCTCAATGCTGATGCCGTCACCGAACACGCTCTGGTCGCGCAGGTAGCCGTCCTCATGCTCGGCCTGCAGGTACATCTCGCGCAGCGCATCGTTCCCGGCCAGGTCCAGGGCGAAGGGATCGTCCACGGCGGCGTCGCTGCCATGCGCACGGGCGTAGAAGCGCGTCTCTCCCCGCTCCTCCGCGTTGGCGCGGCCGTAGAACGCCAGGTCACCACACGCCGACACCGTCTCCGGCGCGCTCGCCAGCCAGAAGTTGACCAGGTCGAAGTGGTGCGATGCCAGGTGCACGAGCAACCCGCCGCTGTTGCGCTTGTCGCGGTGCCAGCGACGGAAGTAGTCGGCACCGTGCCGGGTGTCGAGCAGCCACTCGAAGTGCACGGAGGTGACTCTGCCCACGGTCCCGTCGGCGACGGTCCTGCGCACCGCGGTGGCAAGCGGCGAGTAGCGGTAGTTGTAGGCGACCCGCAGCGAACGTCCGGATCGTCTGACCGCGTCCAGGATGGCCTGCAGCCGGTGCTGGTCGATGGTCAGCGGCTTTTCGCTGATGACGTCGCAACCGCGGTCGAGCGCGCCGATGATGTAGCGGTGATGGGTGCGGTCGATCGTGCTGACGATCACCGTGTCGGGACGCTGCTCGGCGAGCATCGCCTCGAAGCGGTCCGGCCCGTACAACGCCGCCTCGCCGCCTCCGGCCTGGCGCCTCATCACCCGGTTGGCGTACTGCATCCGGGTGCGGTTGAGATCACAGAGCGCCACCACTTGCGCTCGATCGGCGAAGTCACGCGCCAGCGCTTCGTAGAAGAAGCGGCCCCGCCCGCCAGCCCCGACCAGGGCATATCGCCGCTTCGGGTCGTCCATAGGCGGTGTACTGTAGCAGGGCGTGGACGTACTCGACGGCGGTCCGGTCCGCCTGATCTGTCATGAACCCGGGGACGGTCCCTGGAACATGGCCGTCGACGAAGTGCTGTCCGCCTCCGCCGCCGCACCCGGCGGGCGGCCAACGATCCGGCTGTACGGATTCCGCCCACCCACCCTGTCGATCGGGCGCTTTCAGCCGGTCTCCGATGTGCTCCGGGAGCGGCTTCGGGAGGAGGATGTCGGCCTGGTCCGTCGGCCCACCGGTGGGCGCGCCGTCCTGCATGCCGCGGAGGTGACGTACGCGGTGGCGCTCGGCACGGCCCACCTGCGCCCGTTCGGCAAACGTACCGTGTACCGGTTCGTCGGCGATCTGTTGCTCGCCGCCCTGACCGAGCTCGGAGTTGCCTGCCGGCGCAACCCGGCGCAGATCGGCGAAACGGCCGATCCCGACTGCTTCGGCGCGGTGGGCGAATACGAGGTGGTAGGCCGGTTCGGCAAGCTGGTGGGCAGCGCGCAGATGGTCACCCGTCACGGGGTGCTCCAGCACGGCTCCATCCCGCTTGACGACACCTTCCGGCGGGTTGCGCGCTACCTGACGGCCGCGCCCGCTGCGGGCTCGGCCGCCGCGTCCTGGCTTGCGAAGGAGACCGGTCGCCCCGCCGACTTCGCGGAGGTGGTGGACCGGCTTGGGCGGAGCCTTGCGGCTGTGCTGGCGCCGGTGGAAGCGTCGCGCCTGGACGCCGCGGAGACCGAGCGCGCAACGGCTCTGCTGACGAAGTTCTCCGGGCCGTCCTGGACGCTGTCGGGCGTTGCGTGACGGCGCCACGCACGCCGATCGTCCTCGGGGCGCTGCTCACGGTTGCGCTCTCCCTCTGCGCGGCGCCGCCCGACCCCGCGGTCGTCTGCCGGCCGGAGGAGTCGCCGCCGTGCGTGGGATCCGCCGGGTTCTGGCGGGACGCTCCGGTCGATGAGCAGGTCGCCTACCTGATCGAAACGATGAGCGACTCGGAGCTGCTCGGCCAGATCCTGGCGCTCGGCTACCGGGGAACGGGTTTCCCGGACGAGCTGCGCACGTGGATCGAGCGGCGCCACCTCGGCAGCGTGAAGATCTTCAGCCGCAACGTGGACGGGCTGGCGGAGCTGGCGGCCGGCGTCGGCGCGATGCAGGAAGCGGCGCGATCCACCCGTCTGCAGGTGCCCCTGCTCGTCATCACCGACCAGGAGGGCGGCTGGGTCCGCCATGTCAAGGACGCCACGTCGCAGACGCCGGGCAACCTCGCGCTTGGCGCCGGCGGGCTTCCCGACGACGCGTATCGAACGGGCCGGTTCATCGGCCTGGAGTTGCGCGCGCTCGGCATCAACATGAACCTGGCGCCGACCGTCGACGTGTATGCCGACGCCGGTGCCGCGGTCATCGGCCCGCGCGCGTTCGCCGCGGACCCGGTGCAGACCGGGCTGCTGGCGGTCGCGTTCTATCGCGGGCTGGCCTCGGCCGGCGTGATCGCCACCGCCAAGCACTACCCCGGGCACGGAGGCGCGGCCGGCGACTCGCACGGAGTCTTCCCGAGCTCGGACGCAGACCTCGCAACCCTCTGGGACCGCGACCTGGTGCCGTACCGCCTGCTGTTCCGCGAAGGCATGCAGGCGGTCATGAACGCCCACGTCGGCTATCCCCGCATCACCGATCCGGATTTGCCGGCCTCCCTGTCCCCGTTCTTCCTGCGTGAGCTGCTGCGCGACCGGCTCGGCTTCGACGGCCTGGTGATCAGCGATGACCTCGAGATGCGCGGCGCTCTCAACACCACCTTCGACACGCCGACGGCCGCCGAGCAGGCAATGCTGGCGGGCAACGACCTGCTCCTGGTCTCCCACACCCCGGAGCTGCAGGAGCGGACCTGGCAGGTACTGCGTCAAGGAATGGACGATCCGGCGTTCCGCGCGCGCGTACGGGAGGCCGCGGCACGCGTGCTGGCGGTGAAGCTGCGCGCACTCCGTTCGCCCGGCGCCGTACCGCTGTTCCCGGCCGGCGACGCGGAGTCCGCCGTACCGGCGCCCGGAGCCGCCGAGTTCTTCCTGGACAGCGCGGCACGAAGCGTCACGACGATCCGCGGCGCGCACATCCCGTTCCGGCCGGACCCGGCCCGGCGGCTGTTGCTGATCGGCCAGAGCGACGAGTTCCTCCAGGAGGGCCTGCTGCGTTTCCCGCAGGCCGACACGCACCGGTTCCCGTACAGCCCGTTCTATTCCTCGCGCCCGAGCGACCGCGTGGCAGTGCGCAACCTCGTCGGCGACTACGACGCGATCATCTTCCTGCTGATGAACTACAACAGCGGCGAGGTGCTGGCCGAGCTGTCGCCGTTTGCGGACCGCGTCCTGGTGGTGTCGGCGCTCACGCCGGTCTACCTGGCCGACCTGCCGTGGGTACGGACGGCGGTGGCGGTATACGGCGCGAGCCGCGACTCCTACCGCGCGGGACTCGCCGTCCTGGCCGGCGACTACCCCGCGGAGGGCCGGCTCCCCATCGACTTCGGACTGGCGGACGGGTCGCCGTGATGCGGTACCACACGGGCTGGTTCGAGGCCGGCCCCCGCCACCGCCGCGCGGTGCTCGAGCGTCTTCTCGACCGCGAGTGGGCGTACGTGCCGCTCACCGCCTGCCTGCGCGAGTCCGCGTCACCCCTGCGGGGCAGGCCGTACAACCTGTACGCGACGCGCCGGGACGGAGCGATCGCAGACGTCGTGCTGCGCGCCCGCGACGGACTGCTGCTGGCGGCATTCGAGTACGAGCAGGATTCGCCGCGCGCGGACGGCATCCGCCCGTGGAACGAGCGGAACATCCGTGCGCTGCGCGGCAGGATCCACGCCTCCGGCACGCTGCACTCGTGCATGGGGATAACTGCCGACGTGCTTCGCGCGGAACGGCTGCTGGGGCTGCATCCCCGCGTGCGCGTGGACCACGTGCTCATGACTCTGGATCGCGGAGCGGCGGGCACGCTGCCGGCCGGGCGCACCGGCGGCGACGGTCTCGACCTGAGACGCGCGACGGTCCGCGACACCGAGCGCCTGTTGGCACTGCGGGAAGCATACGAGCTGGAGGAGGTCGTCCTCGATCCCGCACGGTTCAATCGCGACGACTGCCGCAGGCGGCTGCGCCGGGCGCTGCGCGGCGAACTGGTCTACGTGGCGGAGCACCGCGGACGTCCGGTCGCCACCGCCGCCACCAACACGCGGGGCTTCCAGGTGGACCAGATCGGCGGTGTCTTCACCATCCCGGACTGCCGCCGCACCGGCCTGGGCGCGGCCGTGATGCTCGCGTTGCTGCGCGACATCTTCCACCACAAGAAGCAGGCGTGCCTGTTCGTCAAGACCGGCAACGTGGCCGCGCTGCGCCTGTACGAGCGGCTCGGTTTCTCGGCGCGCGGCGGCTATCGCATCAGTTACTACCGCTGAGACGCGCGCTTGCGGCGCAGGCGGGCCACCCGGCGCAGCATGTCGTCGTGGAGCCCGCTCGCCCCGTTCCTGACGCCGCCGAAGAACGGCCGCACGCAGTCGAGCGCGGCGTCGTAGTCCTTCGCGCGGTGTTCGTAGTACTTGGCCAGCTCGACTGCCGCCCCGTGGTCGCGGTGCCGCTCGGCCATGTCCCGCCACAGCTCGACAGCCTCGGTCCAGGCACCGGCGCGCTTCAACTCCCCGCCCAGAGCGGTGCCGCAGGGAAGCTGCCCGTCCACGTATCCGCGGCGCAGATGGTCAAGTCCGCACGGATCTCCCAGGGCCAGCAGCAGGTGGCCGACGCCGCGCGGGTCCACCCGAACCGTGTCGTCCCCGGCCAGCGCCTGATCGATCGTCGCCAGAAGCTGCGCGAGGGTAACGACATCGCTGTGGTTGTGCTCGAACACGACCGGCAGCCGTCCCAGCTCGCCGGTTCTGAGGAACTCGAAGTAGATGTCGGGCACCTCGAACCCGTCGATATCCTCTCCCCGGTCGATGCCCAGGATCTCCTCCTCCAGGGTCTTGAGCCGGCAATCGACGGTGATAGACGCCCACAGGCGGCGCGACGGGTAGAGCAGGTCCAGGTGCTCCGGCATGTTCAGGCTGCGCCCGTCCATCAGGAACCTCGTCGTCAAGATGGTCTTGTCGAACGCCTTGCCGTTGAACGACACGAACAGCCGGTGCTCGGCCAACAGGCGTTCGATGTGTTCCAGGAACGCGGTCTCCCCTGGAAAGTCCTCCAGGAACACCTGCTCCACCACCATTCGGTCGCCCCGCACCGTGGCGATCCCGAACAGGAAGATGACCGCCCCGGCGCCGGCCAGCCCCGTGGTCTCCGTATCGAAGAAGGCGCAGCGCTCGATCGGCACCGACTCCGGCAGTAACCGAGGTCTGTCCGTGAGCGGCGAGGGGACGATCGCCACGCGGCGATGCACGTACGGCGCCAGCCGCTGCCAGTCGGCGCCCAGGCGTTCGGAGAGGCAGCGGCCGTCGTGGTCGTCGGGCGCGAAGGGCGGGAGCTCTTCGCCGCCCGCGCGCAAGTAGTCCAGCCGCCGGCGGATCGAGTCGCGCAGCGATCCGGCAGGTGATCCCGTGGTCATCGATCCCGCGGTCACCGTCCCGCTCCGACCGCAGCCGTCTCCGGTTCGGGCACGGCAATGGCGTCGTCCGGAACCGGCGCCGCGCCATCGTCCGCCTGACCTGCGCCGAGCCAGGCGTCCAGGAAGTCGACCATCAGTTCCTTGGGATCGTGGCTCCCGCGGCTCTCGAACGGGCCGATGCAGGAGGGGCACCCCCGCTCGCAGGCGCAGCCGGCCACCAGGTCGCGGCATCCCCGCAAGATGCGCTCGGCGTCGTCGCGAAACCCCTCGGCCAGCCCGGAGCCGCCCGGATAGGCGTCGTACAGATAGAGCGCCGGCGCTCCCAGGTCGGGATCGCGCGCGCGTTCGGCGACGCCGAGGTCGCGCACGTCGCAGAGCAGGAACACCGGCGCCACGTTGCGGATCAGGTAGCCCAGCCGGCCCATCACGGTGCGCTGCTGCCAGTCGGCGAGCGACGCGAAGTGGCGCCCGCCCGCCGTGTCGGCGCCGAGCACGACGGCGACCGTCCGCGTGTGCATCTCGTCGGCGGGCAGATGGATATCGCCACGGCCCACCCGTTCGTGCGTGTGATACCTGATCTTCCGGAAGCCGGTCGGCTGGGTGCGCACCAGGATGTCGCCCAGCACCAGTCCGTGCGCCGAGCCGGTTTCGTCGTCCCGGTGCAGCAGCCTGATGTCGGTACGGACGACCGACTCGGTGAAGTAGTCGGCCGCCACGCGCGTCACCGTGCATGTCTGCTCCTCCAGGTCCAGGCGTTCGACGCGGTACTGCTCGCCGCCGTGCAGGTAGATGGCGCCGTCGTGCAGCAGCATCTTCGCCGACACCTGGTCCATCTCGCCGACCAGGCGGCGCCCGCCCCGCGTGCCGTCGACGATGACGACGTTCTGCGCCGTGGAGGTGCGCAGGGAAACCTGCTCCGCCGGATAGGCGCGGTCCGTCCAGTACCACGAACCGTCGGCGTGGTGGAGCACGCCCTGCTCTCCCAGGTAGCGGAGGAGCTCGGCCACGTGCGGTGTCTCCTCATCGCCGTCGCGGTACGGCAGCTCGAAGACCGCGCACTTGAGCTGGTCCAGCAGGATGTGGATGTTGTCCGGATCGACGTGGCCGGACTCCGGGGAGGTGCCGAACAGGTACTCGGGATGGCGAATGACGAACTGGTCGATCGGCGCCGGCGAGGCGATCAGAACCGACAGCGACACGTCGGCCGTGCGGCCGGAGCGGCCCGACTGCTGCCAGCATGAGGCGATGGTTCCGGGGAAGCCGGCCATCACCGACGCGTCCAGTCCACCGATGTCGATGCCCAGCTCCAGCGCGTTGGTCGACACCACACCGCGCAGCGACCCGTCGCGCAGCCCGCGCTCGATGCGGCGCCGTTCGTTCGGGAGGTAGCCGCCGCGGTACGAGGCGATGGCATCGGCGCCGTCCGGCATGGCCTTGTCCGGCATGGCCCGGCCGCCCAGCGACTCCCTGACGTAGGCGGAGATCAACTCCGTGCGCGTGCGCGAACGCGCGAAGACGATGGTCTTCACGCGTCGGCGCAGCAGGCGGGTGGCGATCTCGTGCGCCTCTGAGACGACGCTGCGGCGGATGCCGTGCTCCGCGTCCAGCAGCGGCGGGTTGTAGAGCAGGAAGTGGCGCTCACCGGCGGGCGCGCCGTTGCGGTCGATCAGGACCGCGCCCTCCTCGATGATGCGGCGGGCCAGCTCCAGCGGATTGCCGATGGTCGCCGAGCAGCAGATGAAGCGCGGGCGCGCGCCGTAGAAGGCGGCGATCCGTTTCAGCCGGCGGATGACATTGGCCAGGTGGGAGCCGAACACGCCGCGGTAGATGTGAAGCTCGTCGATCACGACGAAGCGCAAGCCGGCGAAGAAGTGACCCCACTTCGTGTGATGCGGCAGCACGCCGGTGTGCAGCATGTCCGGGTTGGTGATGACGATGCGCCCCTGCTCGCGCACCCGGCCGCGGACGGATGCCGGCGTGTCGCCGTCGTAGGTGAAGGCCGGCACCGGCAACCCGCCCCCCTGCACCATCCCGTCCAACTCGGCCTGCTGGTCCTGGGACAGCGCCTTGGTCGGGAACAGGTAGAGCGCGGTCGCCAGAGCGTCGCGCAGGAAGTGCGAGAGGATCGGCAGGTTGTACGCCAGGGTCTTGCCCGAGGCGGTGGGCGTCACCAGCACCACGTTGTCGCCGGCGCGCACGTGCCGGTACGCGTCCGCCTGGTGGCCGTACAGCCGCTCGATGCCGCGTGCGCGCAGGACGCGCCGCAGGCCGTCGTCCAACTCCGCCGGAAACGGCGCCATGTCGCCCGCGCGCGCCGGCACCACCTCCCAGTGGGCGACGTTGCGCATGAATTCCCGGTCGCTCCGCAACTCGGCCAGAGCCGAGCTCAGCGCCGAGTCCGAGTCCGAGTCCGGCGCCGACACTGCCCCCAGAATCTCCCCTCCCCCTACAGACGTTACCCTATCGATGACACCATGGCAAAGGCACCGCGGCCGCAACGATACCAACCCACATCGGTTTGTCCGGGAGCGGACTGGTTTCGTACCTTCGGCCGGTGATCCGGTCGTTCGCTGACCAGGCGACGGAGGATGTCTTCGATGGATCGGCGACACGGCGCGCTCGCGCCAGACTGCCGGCCGAGGTATGGCCGGTGGCTCGGCGAAAGCTCACCCAGATCAACCGAGTAGGCGATCTTCGCGAGCTCGCCGTGCCGCCCGGCAATCGCCTCGAGCGGTTGCGGGGCGACCGTACCGGTCACTACAGTATCCGGATCAACGATCAGTACCGCATCTGCTTTTCGTGGGGGCAAGGCTATGCCGACAACGTCGCAATCGAAGACTACCACTGACTTGGCGGCGGGGAGAGGCGCAGGGCCACGAACAGGCGGACGGCGTTTGCCTCGGTTTCTGCCTCCCACCCATCCGGGAGAGATGCTGCTTGAAGAGTTCCTGAAACCTCTCGGGATGTCGCAATCTGCGTTTGCCCGACGCATCGACGTCTCGTATGCACGGCTCAACGGCATCGTTCGATGCAAGCGCGGAGTCACTCCGGATACGGCACTTCGTCTGGCACGGGTCACCGGCATGAGCGCCGACTTCTGGCTCGGCTTGCAGCAGGACTGGGATCTGTGGCACGCGACGACACCCGAACGTGCGGCAGCGATCGAGTCTCTGGAACCGTTGCCGCAACCGGCGTAGGTGTAGCGCAAAGGCGTCAGGCGCCCCCCTTAGGACCACGCTTCGATCAGGGCGAGCGACTCCGTGATCGGAGGCAGGCGCTCCGGGTCGAGCCAATCACGCAGGACGAAGAAGCCCGCCACCACGCGCGACTCGATCTTCGCCGCTCCTGCGGCGTACTCGACCAGCAACTCGCCGTCACGGCGGTAGAAGCGGTGGGCGAGCGTCTCCGGGTCCAGCACCCAGTACTCGATCACGCCGTGCTGCTCGTACTCGGCGAACTTCGGTCCGATGTCCCGATCGGCGGTACGCGGGCTCAGCACTTCCACGACCAGATCGGGCGGACCCTCGACGTGATTCTCCCGGATGAGGCGACGCCGTTCCGCACGGTAAAACGCCAAGTCAGGCTGAAAGGCGTTCCTGGAGCTCAGTCGGACCGCCACTTCCTCACGGAACAGCTCGCCGAGCTGGGTGCCGGTCGACGTACGTGCCGAGCAGGCGGTCGACGAAATTGAGCAGCCGGCCGGAGGATCAGGCGAGGGCGTTCAGCTTCTCGCTGATGAACTCCGACTTCTCGCGCAGGTCGATGCCGCCGGTCTTCAGCAGCAGGCAGTTGGGGCGGTCCTTGTCCAGCATTACCGTGCCGCCGCTCTCGCCGATCAGCCGCACCACCCGCTCCGCCGAGACGTGGCCGATGCGGGCGAACTCGATCGTGACCACGCCCTTGCGCTCCTTCAGCGACGAGATGGCAAGCCGCCGGCACGCCACCCTGATCTCCGCGATCGATAGCAGGCTCAGCACCGCGTCCGGCGCCGGACCGAAGCGGTCTTCGATCTCGGCGTGGAGCCGCGCCAGCTCGGTCTCGTCGCCAACGGCGGCCCACCTTCTTGCTGGCTGGTGGCGGCCGCGCGAGCGGCGCTGCCGATCCACGGGGTAGTCAGCGCTCTGATGCTGGCGTTGGCGCCGCTTGCGGATCCGTTCGTGCAATCGGTGCTGTACCATTCGCTCGACCCCGCCTCCTCCGAGCTGGTCGACCGCGCGGTACGGCCCTGGACGTTGAAGGCGGGGGGTCTTCCGCTCGCATCGGAACGGTTCCGGATCGGTCTGGCGGTCTACGGTTCCTGTTCTGGTCGTCGCGCTGGCCGCAACACGAACGGCGGGCGCGCTACGCCCGCACTGCATCCGGGGCTTCGAGGCGGTCTCCGCCATCGCCCTGTTCTACCTGGTGTTCATCTGCCACTGGGGCTTCGCGACGGGGATCGCGGTGACGTTCCGGGCCGCGGCGTTCGCGTACCTGCTGGCCGCGGTGCTCGGCCTGATCTGGACCGGACTGCAGAGCCTCCGGAGTTCCCGGACAACGATACCGGTGTACGGCGCGATCAGCGCCCTGCTGCTGGCGGCAGCGGGGTTGTTCTGGGCGCAGCCGCGGGTGGAATACGTCCTGGTCGGGTCCATCGAGGCCAGGATCGCGATCGTCAGGGGCACTCCCACAGGCGGTCGCCGACTCGATCCGCTTCGACGAGTACGAGGGCGGCGACGGCGTTTCGGTACGCTCGGAGCGCGCCCGACGTCGCGACGGCGCTGGAGCAGATGGCTACGGTGGACAGCGTATTCGGAGCGTTCGTGCCGGTGTCCGCGCATGACGGCCGGGATCCGGTCATCTGGGAGACGAGGTTCCTGCCCGAGCGGGCGCGCAGAGCGGCGATGGCCTTCTCCGTGATCGGCCTCCTCCTGCTCAGCCTGACCTTCGGCGGCGCCATGCACAGGCTCCATCCGCTGGCCGTCGAATCGGAGTTCTTCGTGGACGCGGTACGCGGGATCCCGATGCTGGTGATCATCCTGTACATCGGTCTGCCGCTCTCCGGCGGCATCGATCTACCGAACTATATGCGGCGAGTCATCGCGATATCCATCGGCTACTCCGCCTACCTGGCCGAGATCTTTCGCTCCGGGATCGAAGCCGTCCCCAGGGGTCAGGTCGAAGCCGCGAAGAGCCTGGGCCTCTCGGGATGGCTGGCGGCCCAGCTGATCATCCTGCCCCAGGCGCTGCGCATCGTGCTTCCACCGCTCGGCAACGAGTTCATCGCGATGATCAAGGACACCTCGCTCCTGTCGATCCTGTCGGTACGCGACGTGACCCAGAGAATGCGGGAATTCCAGGCTGCCAGCTTCCTGCCGTCCGCACCCTTCAACACGGCGGCCGTGCTCTACGTGTTCATCACCCTCGCCGTGCGCCAGCTTCCTGAGATGGATCGAGCGCCGCTACGAGCGCACGCACGCTTGAAGGCCCGCGTCACACGATCAGCGCGGCAGGTCCCTCCCCAGGATCAGTCCGCACAGAAAGCGTCATCGGCATGCACCGCACGCCATCCCGTTCCAGGGTCTCCTCGCCCCGATCCCGGAGGAGCAGCGACGTTTCCGGGTAATCCTGGCCGCACGTCCTGATGCCCCTGAGATCGCGCAGGCGCAGCCAACGGCTGTTCTTCACGTCGATGGCGTGGATTCCGCCAGCGCCATAGACCACGAAGTCGAATTCCGCCCCACTCCTAGTGCGCCAGGGCTCTCTGAGGCATTTCCGAAATGCCGGTGGTGTTCCAGGCACCCCCGGCACCGATGGTCCTCGGTGGCGATCGTAGCGATCATGAGCCACCGCCCCGATCCTCGCCGGAGTTCGGAGGCAGCGGCAAATTCACGCCGACTGTACGCCACCTCTGTGCAAGCCCGTCAGCGCTCGGAGGTCGCATGAGGACCCCGGGGGGGAAACACGGACTCTATGGCCCGGCCCTCAAATCCGCCGATCACTACACGAAGGTTCCCGCGGCCAAGCTGTGCAGGCACGCGAAGCGACACCCGCTGTAGTGCTCTGGAGAGCTACGCGCGAGAGCGCCGGCGAGATGCAGCGACTCGGTTCAGAATGGAATATCATCGGCAAAGTCGCTATCACGATTTCCACCCTTTGTCACCTTGAACAGATGTTCATTCTCGGCGATCCACGTCCACGCGATATCACTGAGCGCGATCACAGGGTAAGCGTCTCCGTATTCTCCAGTATCTTGACCAAATTCAACGAATTTATTTTTCTCAAGCCTGGAGATCGCCACTCCATAACCTACTCCAGTTAATCCGGAATTCTCGACTTTGCTCTTCAGAAAATCAGCGCCTATCGGGGTTCCCGGAATGGAAGCGCTACCTGCCGCGACCGCGAGAACCATTATCTCTATTTGGCTAAGTCCTTCTTGAGGGGCCACTTGCTCAGTCTCCACAACCCGCCGAGCCACGCCCTTTCTTAGCAACGCCTCGGCTTTGTCGGTGATACTCTGCTGCAGCTGATCGAAGCCGCTCCGAGAGCCCGTTTCGTACTTGATCACATTACGGTGATGAATGTCGAATGGATACTTACCCTGGCGCTCGTCGGAACAAATGAGAATTACATCATGGCCTAGCGCAAGCGCAAAGCCAAGCTCATACCAGACGTTCGGATTGTCCATAGTTATGTCCGCCAGACAAATGGCCGCCGAACGAATACCCTCGTGAATGGAATCGATCGTGACCTGGACGGACGGGTCCTGATCCACACGATACGGATCCAGGCCCGCTTGCTTCAGTGCTGGCCGGAATATCTCATCGAATCGCTTGTCGAATTTTCCGGAATCGAATGGCTGTATTACAAAACACGTTGGCACGGTGATTCCCCCCTAACCAGGGTCTGATGCGGCCTCTCAGGTGTCCCGCCGCCCGCTTCCAGTGCGACCAATACGGGTCGCGGCTGCCCGAATCGGACAACAACGTAGGAGCGACTTCGAAAAAGGTGAGCGGATAGACACCGATAAGTGAGTGGAAACCCCTCCATCGATCAGACCGTTCGCTCCCGGTTTCAACCACTCCAGGAATTGCTCCGCGGCGAGCAACTCAGCTCCAAGCCGTTGAGGGCAGACACTTGGTCGGCATCGACTGCCAGTATAGCATACGGCCGGAGGATCAGGCGAGCGCGTTGAGCTTCTCGCTGATGAACTCCGACTTCTCGCGCAGGTCGATGCCGCCGGTCTTCAGCAGCAGGCAGTTGGGACGGTCCTTGTCCAGCATCACCGTGCCGCCGCTCTCGCCGATCAGCCGCACCACCCGCTCCGCGGAGACGTGGCCGATGCGGGCGAACTCGATCGTGACCACGCCCTGGCGCTCCTTCAGCGACGAGATGGCAAGCCGCCTGCACGCCACGCGGATCTCCGCGATCGCCAGCAGGCTCAGCACCGCGTCCGGCGCCGGACCGAAGCGGTCCTCGATCTCGGCATGCAGCCGCGCGAGCTCGGTCTCGTCGCCGACGGCGGCCACCTTCTTGTAGATCTCCATCTTCTCCATCGGCTCGCTGACGTAGTCGTCGGGAATGAAGCCTGCGTATTCGAGCTCCAGATAGACGTCCGGCACCTCGACCTCGTCATCGCCGCGCACCGTCGCGATCGCGTCGTCGAGCAGGCGTACGTACATGTCGTAGCCGACCGCCAGGATCTCGCCCGACTGCTCGGCCCCGAGCAGGTTGCCGGCGCCGCGCACCTCCATGTCCTTCAGCGCCACCTTGAAGCCGGATCCCAGGTCGGTGAAGTCGGAAATCACCTTGAGCCGCTTCATGGCCAGCTCCGACAGCGCACGGTCGCGCGGATAAAACAGATAGGCGTATGCGGGGCGGTCGGACCTCCCTACCCGCCCGCGCAACTGGTAGAGCTGGGCGATGCCGAACATGTCGGCACGGTCGATGACGATCGTGTTCACGTTGGGAATATCCAGACCGTTCTCGATGATCGACGTGGACACCAGCACGTCGAACTCGTGGCCGATGAAGCGGCGCATCACCCGCTCCAGCTCGTCCTCGTCCATCTGCCCGTGCGCGTGAGCGAAGGACACGCCCGGCAGCAGCCGCTGCAGGTAGACCAGCACTTCGAGGATGGTGCGCACGCGGTTGTGCAGGTAGAAGACCTGCCCGCCGCGGGCGACCTCCTTACGGATCGCCTCCGCGACCAGCAACTCGTCGAACTCCTCGATGTAGGTCTCCACCGGCAGCCGGTTCTGTGGCGCCGTGTTGATGATCGACATGTCGCGGATTCTGGCCAGCGACATGTGCAGCGTGCGCGGGATCGGCGTCGCCGTGAGCGTAAGGCAGTCCACGGAGGTCTTCAGCTCCTTGAGCCGCTCCTTGTGCTTGACCCCGAAGCGTTGCTCCTCGTCGACGATCAGCAGGCCGAGATTCTTGAAGCTCACGTCGCGCTGAACGAGCCGGTGCGTGCCTACGACGATGTCCACCTGCCCCGCCTGCAGGCCGTCGATCACCTGCTTCTGGTCCGCCTTGCTGCGGAACCGCGACAGCATTTCCACCCCCACCGGAAACGGCGAGAAGCGCTCGGTGAAGGTGTCGTAGTGCTGCTCGGCCAGGATGGTGGTGGGCGCCAGCAGCGCCACCTGCTTGCCGCCCATCACCGCCTTGAACGCGGCGCGCAGGCCGACTTCCGTCTTCCCGAAGCCGACGTCCCCGCACACCAGCCGGTCCATCGGAGCGGCGTCCTCCATGTCCGCCTTGACTTCCTCGATGCATCGGACCTGGTCTTCGGTCTCCTGGTACTCGAAGGCGGCGTCGAAGCGGTCGTGCCAGTCGCTGTCGGCCGGAAACGCGAACCCCTGCTGAGCGCGCCGCCGCGAGTAGAGCCGCACCAGCCGTTCTGCCATCTCCTCGACCGACTGGCGCACCCGCTGCTTGCGGTTCTCCCAGGCGCGCCCGCCGATCTTGTCCAGCCTGGGCTTGAAGCCGTCGCGGCCGATGTAGCGCTGCACGAGGTTGACCTGCTCGATCGGCACGTAGATACGCTCCTCGCCGGCGTACTCGACCTCCATGTAGTCGCGCTCGTTACCGGCCGCGGTCATGCGCGAGATGCCGTGGTACAGGCCGATTCCATAGTTGACGTGCACGACGTGATCGCCCGGACTGAGGTCGACGAAAGAGTCGATCGCGGCGCTCTGCGTGCTGCGCGCCACGGTCTGCGGCAGCCGGCGCTTGCGGCCGAAGATCTCGTTCTCCTGGATGAAGATCACCCGGCAGTCGGGCAAGGCGAAGCCGGCCGAGATGCTGTACGGAAGGATGGTGATCTCCCCGCCGGTGCCGTTGGCGGGGTCGACCATCGCGCGGATGCGCGCCGCCTGGAAGTCGTACACCGCGAAGACGAACACCCGGTAGCCGGAGTCCATGAGCGCCGCGAGCTGTTCGCGGAAGTAGGGAATGTTGCCGAAGAAGGAACGCGGCGGGTCACACGGAAGGTTGAGGAGCGGCTCCGGATCAGGCGCTTCCAGCGCCTGCGCTCCGCTCAGACGGGCACGCTCGGCCGGCGCGGTACGCTGCAACGACGCGACGGTGACGCGCCGTGCGTGCCGCTCGGCGACGCGGGCGTAGTCGAGCAGCACGGACTTCGGGCGCGGGCCGAAGGCGCCGTCGCGTTGCGCCCGCCGGTACAGCTCATGCACCTCCCGGCGCAGCGCCTGGAAACCGGCCCGCAGCCGCTCGCCGTCGGCCAGCACCAGCGTGCCGCCGTCGCCCAGCAGATCCACCACGGAATGGCGCTCGGGAAAGCACAGCGGGTAGTACTGCTCCACGCCGGCGTGCTGCGGGTCGCGCTGCAGCGTGTCGAGCAGCTCTTCGCGGAACGGATCGGGGAGCTGCTCGCCGGCGAGCGTGTCGCGGAGCTGCGCGAGCCGATCTGTTTGCAGCGTCACCTCGCGGGCCGGAGCGACGTCCACGCGATCCGCGTGACCGATGGAGCCCTGGGTGAGCGGATCGAAGTGCCGGATCTCGGCCACATGGTCGAAGTCCAGCACCACGCGCACGGCGGCGTCGAGCGCGAAGGGGAAGACATCGATCACCTCGCCCTTGACGGAGAACTCGCCATGCACGGTCACGCGCGGCACGCGCAGGTAGCCGACGGTCGCCAGTGTCTCCGCGGTGCCGACCGGGTCGACCTCCTGGCCGGTGCGGAACCGGATGGCATGCGCGAGCAGGTGCGAAGGCTCGGGCGTCGGCGTCAATAGTGCCCGCAGCGGCGCCACGGCCAGGCACCGCTCGCCGCTCGCCAGGCGGACCAGCGCATCCGCGCGGCGGCCGAACACGGCCGGCAACGGGGCCTGCCGGGCGTACGGCAGCGTCCCCCACCACGGCAGCTCGACCACCGGTCGGCCGGCGAACAGGCGCAGGTCGTCCGCGACCAGCTCGGCCTCCTGCTCGGTGGGGGTGACCACCAGAATCGACCCGCCGGGAGCGTCCCGCGCGTCGGCCAACAGGGCGGTCAGCACCGACAGGAACGAGCCCTGCGGGCCCTGGATCGTGACCGGCAGGTCGCCGTCGGCGTGCGCACGCAGCAAGTCCCGTACCGGCTCCATCCGGGCCGCGCACGAGGTGACCGCCGCCAGCGCCGTGCGCAGTGGATCGCTCATGACCGGGACGGGACTGTGCGGCGAATGCAGCGCCCGCGTCCAGATCCTTGGCGTGTTTGACCGTCGGTCCCGGCTCTGGTACGTTCCGGCGCGGTTCCGAGATGACCGCTGCCGAGTACACCTTCACCTCCGAGAGCGTCGGCGAGGGCCACCCCGACAAGCTCTGCGACCAGATCTCCGACGCGGTGCTCGACGCCGCGCTCGGCGACGATACGGATGCCCGCGTGGCGTGCGAAGTGTTCGCCACGACCGGCCTGGTGCTGGTCGGCGGTGAGATCACCACGCGTGCCAGCCTGAACATTCCCTCAATCGCCCGCGATGTGCTTCGCGACGCCGGTTATGACGATCCCGCCTACGGGATCGACGCCGATGCCTGCGCCGTGCTCAACACCGTCCACGAGCAGTCGCCGGACATCGCCCGCGGGGTGGACGCGGACGACGACCGGGTGCAGGGCGCCGGCGACCAGGGCCTGATGTTCGGCTATGCCTGCAGGGAGACCGACCGGCTCATGCCCGCGCCGATCGACTTCGCGCACCGCATCATGCGCCGCGCCGCGGAGGTCAGGAAGGCCGGACAGCTCCCCTTTCTGAGGCCGGACGGCAAGTGCCAGGTCTCGGTCCGCTACCGCGACGGCATCCCGGTGGCGATCCCGACCGTGGTGCTGTCTCACCAGCACGATCCGGACGTGGACAACGACACCCTGCGCGAGGCACTGATCGAGCAGGTGATCGGAAGAGCCCTTCCGGGCGAGATGCTGAACGGCACCGTGCGCTACCTCATCAACCCGACCGGCCGCTTCGTGGTCGGCGGGCCGCACGGCGACACCGGCCTGACGGGCCGCAAGATCATCGTCGACACTTACGGCGGCACGGCCCGCCACGGCGGCGGCGCGTTCTCGGGAAAGGACCCGAGCAAGGTCGACCGGTCCGCCGCCTACATGGCGCGGTACGTGGCCAAGAACGTGGTGGCGGCCGGCTTGTGCAGCCGTTGCGAGGTGCAACTGGCGTACGCGATCGGTGTCGCCGAGCCGGTGTCGCTTCTGGTGCAGGGGTTCGGCACGGCCAAGGTGCCGGAACAGCGCATCGAGTCGGCGGTCCGCGACACCTTCGACCTCACGCCTGCCGGCATCATTCGCTGCCTCGATCTCCGCCGCCCGATCTTCCGGCAGACCGCCGCATACGGCCACTTCGGCCGGGACGGCTTCTCGTGGGAACGGACCGACGCCGCGGACCGGCTGGCCGCCTGCGTCGACTGAACGCGCCCCGGGCGGCGGTGCGGGTCGGCCGGTGAAGCCGCTCGACTACGTGACGCTGCTGATCGCCGCGTCGCTCGTGGTCGCGATCTCGACGGCGGTCTACGGCGGCGCCGGCGGACGGACCACGGTGCTCGTCACCGCTCCGGACGTCGAGTACCTGTTCGCCTCCTCGGTGGAGGAGACGGTCGCCGTCAGCGGACCGATCGGACAGACCGTCGTCGAGATCGCCGACGGCGGCGCCCGCGTGGTCTCATCGCCGTGCGACAACCAGATCTGCGTCCGCACCGGCCATGTCGAACGCGCGGGACGCTGGATCGCGTGCCTGCCCAATCGCGTGTTCGTGTCGATCGAGTCCGGGAGCCGGACGGACGTCGATGCGCGCAGCTACTGACGTGTCCCGCCACCGGGCGGACCGCCACCAGGCGGACCGCGACACGGTCGCTCTGCTTGCGGCGACGGCGCTGTTCCTGGCGTCCGTCGAGTTCGCGATCCCCAAGCCGGTCCCGTTCGTGCGGCTCGGCCTGGCCAACCTGCCGGTCCTGATCGCCATCGCGCGCCTGGACACGCGGTCGGTGGCGCTGGTGGTGGCGCTGAAGGTCGTCGGACAGGGCTTCGTGCAGGGGACGCTGTTTTCCTACGTCGTGCTGTTCTCCGCGGCCGGCTCGATCGCCAGCGCAACCGTCATGCTGATCGCCTGGCGGGTGCTGGGGGGGCCGCTGTCGCTGATCGGCGTCAGCGTGCTCGGCGGGCTGGCCAGCAACGCGGCGCAGGTCGCCGCCGCCCGCTACGTGGCCTTCGGGCCGACCGCGTGGCTGATCGCACCGGCCTTCTTCGCCATCGGCACGGTCTCTTCGGCGCTGCTCGGGGCCTTCGCGCAGCGCTTTGTGCGCACGTCGCGGTGGGTGGCGGAGCTCGGCAGACAGGTCCCTCTCGGGTAGTGCGTAGGCGGGGATGGGCCGAACGCGGAGCCGCTCATCGACGGTTTCGGGGCGCTACGCCGTGCGGGTTACCGTGATCGGGCTGCTCCAGGCTCGCGAGCGGTCCACCTGCGTGACGCGCACCCAGTACGGCACAGGCGCCGCCGTCGGCGCCGGTCCGTCATCGGTCAGCGCGACCTGCGCCGCCGCCTGGCCGTCGGCGACCGGCGACGGCCCCACTTCGACCTGGCACCCGGCGCCCCCCGCGGGGACGCGGGCAGGGCTTGCCAACGCCGCATCGACAGAGAAGCCGAAGGTCGCCGGAGCGCTCTCGAAGCGGCACCGGGCAGATCCGCCACGCAGCGACAGGACCACGCCGGCGTGCCCGCCGGCCGTCGCGGAGCACCAGCGCAGAGAGCCGCCTTCCTGCTCCAGGCAGTCATACGGGCTCTCGAAACGAACCGGCTCGGCTTCGTCGACGTCAGCTCCATCCACGATCAGCCCGCCGTCCCATACGACGCGTTGATCGCGCGCGGTGCCGTGTTTGCGGGTCCCCCCCCATAGGAGGCGCAGCCGCCCGTAATCGAACGCGGCCACCCGGGCGGTCGCCACGACCTCCGTGCCGCGCAGCAGCTCGATCACTTCGATCGCGGCCGTTCCGTCCGCCTCCACTTTGACGACCACCGGTTCCCCGGCAGGAAGCTGACACTCCCCACCCATCGGGACGCCGTCGATCTCGACCCACAGCCGGATCCGCTCACCGGTGGTGCCGTAGCAGCGCCGGGCCTGAAACGCCTCCCAGATCGCCCGGCGCGTTGCCTCCGGGGCATACAGACCGGTCACGCCGCCCCGGCAGTTGCGCGACAATCGCCGCCCGGGGTGACAGGCACCGGGGCGGCCCATCACTCCGTCCGTGCCGGCGGTCACGCCGACCTTGTACCCCCGCCTGATCGCCTCCAGCACGAACCAGTCGGAGGTCCCGTGCGTGGAGTGGACCTCGAACAGCGGTTCCAGCTCCGGTGCGTGCCGCGAAAGATCGGTCGGACGGCCGCCGGCGTGGAGGTTGAGGAGCACCTCGCTGCCGGCGAGCCGCCGGTGCAGGTCCCCGGCCTGTGCGGCATCCACGGTCGGGTCGGCCGGCCGGTCGCTGAAGAACCGCCCGGAGCGCGGCAACTCGGCGCTCCGGCCCCGGAAAACCAGGTTGCGGTCGCCGCCGTCGGCGGTCAGGGCGCTCCACTCGCAGCCAAGGAACGCCACGAAGCGTCCGTCGTCGTGCCAGCGTCGCGTGATCCGCTGCACCTCTTGCCAGCGCTCGGCGGTCACGTAATGGTCGTTCGCCTGCTGAGAAGCGAACTGCAGGCCGGCCACGTCGCGGGCAAACGCATAGTGGTGTTCGAGGGAGTCGAGGCCGCAGCCGGTATCACCCTGGCCGGCATGCAGGTCCCCCCACAGCAGCCGCTGCGGCGGCGCGGCGGCGTGCACGTGGATGGGATTGGCCTCCGCGCCGAGCCCGCACGCACGCGCGCGCAGCACGGCGCGGCCGGCTTCGCCGAAGCGGACGGGAACCCGCCACGCCCCGGCAAGCGCGGTCGGCCAGGCCGGACCGACGCGCGCCGCGGGACCTCCGTCGCGCACGGCGAGCCGCGGCGGATCCGGGAGCGCGGCAGGGTTGCCGAAGCGGTCGGTGGCTCGCACGACGGCCTCCGTCTCCCGGCCGACGACAGCGTCGGACGGGACGACCACGCCGAGCATGGCGGGCGCGCCCGGACGCACGGCGATCGGCGCCGGATCGACCATCTGGCGCCAGTCGGCGCCGGCCTCGTCCTGCGCCACGACCAGAAAGCGAGCGGCCAGCGTCGAGCACGTCGGAGCCTGCCAACGCGAACAGGTCACCGTAACCGTTCCGTTCGCGGGCAACGGGCCGCCGGTGACCGACACCTCGATAGCGTGGTTCCAGGGGTTGAAGCTGCTCACGCAGTGATAGCGGGCCTCCACGTCCGCGGCAGGCGACTCGGCGCGCGCGCTCAGGTATTCGAGGCCTTCGGGATCCGTCACCTGGAGATCACCGAAATCGAGCGGCCAGCGCCACGCGATCGCGAGCCGGCCACCCTCCGGCAACCCGCGCTCGCCGACCGTGACCTCGAATTCTGCGGTGATCGGCGCTCCGGCCGTCACCGGCTTCGAGCACCGCAGCCGCGCGCGGCCGACGGCACGTTCCCGCGCGGCGGCGGTGAGCTCGGGCTCATGATGGACGATGTACTCGCCCGGCTGCCCGCTGCTCAGCAGCACGCCCGCACCCAACCGTCGCGCGCGGCCTCGTAGTCCGGGATCTGTCCGTCCACGAAAAGCCAGACCCGCCGCAGCCAGGGCGTATTGAACAGCAGCGTCGACGCCAGCGCCTGCAGGCGATCGGCGCCCTGCAACTCGGCGCCAGACTGGTCGAGCAACGCTGCGGCGCTCAGATCAAGGTACAGCGTGTCGCCCCCGAGCGTCAGGAACCTCACCTCGGTGGAGCGCGGCAGCACCGCCCGATGGTCCCGCAAGCGGGGACCCAGGATCACCTCGTCCACCAGCAACCGGAGCGGTTCGATACGGCCGGTGCGACGCGGCAGGTACCGCGTCTCGCCGACCAGTCCAGCCTCCCCCACCAGATCGTCACCCGGGCCGGCGAAGAACAGCACGTGGGCGACCGGAGGCTCCCGACCGACGAAGAGCAGGACGGACACCGCGAATGTGACGGCCAGGCCACCCAGCGCAATCCATTGATGGAGCCCGCCTGCTGCCGGAGATCGTGCCGGTGTTCGCCCGGCCGCCGGCTCCCCTTCTCCGCTTACTGAGCCAGTGCCGGCGCCGCCTCGAACCACTCGATGAATCCGCGGATCCCATCGTAGATGCCGCGCGCGAGGTCGTTCAAGTAAGCCGGCTGCAGCATGCGGCGCGCCTCCGCCGGATTGGACATGTAGCCAACCTCCACCAGCACCGCCGGCATGCGCGCGCGGCGCACCACGGCCCATTTCTCCTCCCGCAAGCCCCGGTTCGGCGACCGGTCTCCCACGTGGGCCTCGAGGCCGTCCAGGATCTCGTTCGCCAGCACGACGCTCTCGCGGCTGATCTGCTCGTCCAGCATGGCGTTGAAAATCGGCTGTGCGGCGCTGTCACCGCTCGGCGTCGAGCCGGTGGGAAGAACCGTTCGTTTGTGTTCCTTGGGCAGCACCCAGACCTCGAATCCGGTGGGTTCCGTCCGGAACGCGACCGTATTCGCGTGGACGGAAACGAACAAGACGATGTCCTCCTCCTCCGGGAGTGCGTCGAGGGCTTCGTTGGCCATCGCCGGGCGGTCTTCGAGCTCGACGAAGACATCCTTATCGCGTGTCATCAGGATCCGCGTGTACGGCAACTCCTCGGTAAGCATCGCAGACAGCCGCAGACCGACGGCAAGTGCGATGTCCTTTTCGTGGATGACGACCCGTCGGCCGTCGAATCGGTGCTCCCTGACCGCGCCGGGGTCTTTGCCGCCGTGCCCGGGATCGATCACGACGGCCACCACCTGCGGCCCCAGGCGCTCGGGACGCGGCGGATCCAGGAGCGCGGCGATGAGCTCGGCACCCTCGTCGGTGAAGCGGATCGAGGCGCCGTCCCGCGTGACCGGCCCGATGTCCAGGCGGTCCTCGTAGTCGACCACCGCCCACGGCAGGCCTACGCGGAACGCGACCGTGGTGCCGCGGTTCACCAGCAGGCCCCGCTGAGACCAGGGATCCCACTCCAGGGTGGAGCCGGTCCGGCTGCGCAGATCCATGAGATCGGTGTCACACCATGCCGCTGACGCCGTGGCGAGGAGCACGGCCGCCAACGCCAGGACACACGCAACCCGTGAACGGAGCATACCTCGCTTCATGTATCGGCAGTACCGCACGCCGGGTGCAGGCCGGCTGCCGCCCGGTGCCGCGCCGCGTTGCCAAGGGGGCCGGCCGCCACTACGATCTGCCGCGTGCTCGGGCGAGGTCGGACGCCTCAGCGCCACGTCTACTCCGTGTCGGACGTCACACGGAGAGTCAGGGGCATGCTGGGGGGAGCGTTTCCGGACATCACCGTCGAGGGAGAGGTGTCCAACGCGCGCCGGGCGGCCAGCGGTCATCTGTACTTCAGCCTGAAGGACCGCCGCGCCGTGCTGCAGGCGGCGATGTTCCGCACGCAGCTCGCCCGGGCGGACTTCGTCCCACACGACGGCATGCTGATCCGCGCGCGTGGCGCGATCGATGTCTATGAACAACGCGGCACCTACCAGTTGGTGGTCGAAACGCTGCAACGGGCCGGCACCGGCGATCTGCTGGCGTTGCTGGAGGAGCGCAAACGCCGGCTGGCGGCGCGCGGCTGCTTCGACCTGGAGCGCAAGCGGCCGATACCGCGCGTGCCGCGGCGCGTGGTGGTGATCACCTCTCCAGCCGGCGCGGCGCTCCGCGACATCCTGAACGTGCTGCGGAGGCGGCATGCCGGCATCGACCTGGTGGTCTTGCCTGCACAGGTGCAGGGAGCCGGAGCCGCCGGCATCATCGCTTCGCGGCTGCGGACCGCCAGCCGCCACCGTATGGGCGACGTGGTCATCCTGGCCCGGGGCGGCGGGTCCCTGGAGGACCTGCTGCCGTTCTCGGACGAAGCGGTGGTCGAAGCGATCGTTCGCTGCGAATTGCCGGTGGTGAGCGCGGTCGGCCACCAGACCGACACCTCGCTCGCAGATCTGGCGGCCGACGTTCGCGCCCCTACCCCGTCGGCCGCCGCCGAGCTGGTGTCCAGCGAACGCTCCGATCTGCTGCGCCGCCTGCACGCCGCCGCCGGCTCGATGCGCAGCAGTCTGGACCAGCGGCGCGAGCGCGTCCGTTTCGCCCTGGAGCGGTTTCAGCCGGCCGGGCTGGAGCGCAGCCTGCGCCTGGCGCTGGCACCGGCCACGCAGCGTCTGGATGACGCCGTGGCGGCCGCCACGCGTGCGCTGCAGGCACGTGTGCTCGACAGCCGGCACCGCGTGGTGCTTGCCGCCGAGGCGATCCGCTCCAGGTCGCCGCTCGACATCCTTGCCCGGGGCTATGCGCTGGTGACCGCCGCCGACGGCGCCCCGGTCACCGACGCATCGCAGGCAGCCCCTGGCGACCCGATACGCGTACGGCTGCACCGCGGCCGGCTGGCGGCCTCCGTCACCGGCACGGAACCGGTCGCTGCCGGAGGTGGTGATGACTGAACCGGAGACGCGCTCTCCCGGGACGGGCGAGTCCAGCTTCGAGGAACGCCTTCACGAGCTGGAAGTACTCGCGGAACGGCTGAAGGACGGCGACGTGCCCCTGGCGGAGGCGGTCGACCTGTTCGAGTGCGGCATGAAGCTGGCCCGCGATCTCGGCGCGGAGCTCGCCAAGATCGAGCGGCGCATCGAGATCATGATCAACGAGCCGGAGTTGGCGGACGGCGAGCCTCAACTGGAGCCGTTCGTGGACGAGGCCGGGGACTCATAGCTAGCGCCAGTTCCGCGGAAAGCCGACCAGATCTCCGACCTGGGCGCCGGCCTCCGTGTAGGCGCCGGCGTTGACTTCCAGCGCATAGCGCGCGGGTCGCCAGGAGCTCACGATCACTTCCGAGAACGGTGTCAGCGGCTCGATCTGCAGGATTTCACCGTCGGTGGACAGGAACGCGATCGACAGCGGCAACGGCGTGTTCTTCATCCAGAACGACAGCACCTGTTCGTTCTCGAACACGAACAGCATGCCCTGCCGAGGCCCCAGGTCGGTGCGATACATCAGCCCGCGCGCCCGTTGCTCCGGGGTGCGTGCCACCCAGACGGTAAACCGCTCCTGCCCGACCCGGAGCCTGACGGTCTCCACCCCGCCCCGACAGGCGACGAGCGCGACGGCCAGCAGACCTGCCAGTGCCGCGCACGCGCACTTCCGGGCTGCCCTCACGTTCGCGGGCCGTTCACGTCAGCGGGCAGACAGTCGGTGCGCGGTCGGCACGGCCCACCCGACCGCGATTCCGAGGAGTGCGCCCGCCAGAACGTCGCTCACGAAATGACGGCCGGCGGCGATCCGAAGAATCGCCGCCATGGAAGCCGTTGCGTAGGAGCCGACGGTGAGGATCGTCGTGTAGCGTTCGTCCCAGTACTGGTCGGCGATGGTGCTGATGAACGTGGCGCTCGCAAAGGCGACGGCGACATGGCTGGACGGAAACGAGTTGGCTCCCGTCCGGTCGGCGGCACGCGCGGGAGAGACGTTCGGGTCGTACAGGAACGGACGCGCACGCCAGACGGCGGCCTTGACCAGGTATGAGCTGCCATAGGTGATGGCCAACACCTGGTAGTGGCGGGCCAGCACGTCCTGCGCGTCCCGGCGCTCCAGTCCGAACGCCGCGGCGCCGACCGGCACCAGGACCTGGCTGTAGGCGACCATGTCGCTGATGCCGCCGATGAGTGGCTGGTCCGGAAACACCAGCACCCGGTCCATCGGGGGCAGATCCTCGATGCGGAGTTGAAGGCGCTGCTCCTCCGTCACCGGAGGGACCCGGTTGGCGACCAGGAGGCCGCCGCTCGTGAGGGCCGAGCCCGCCAGAGCGAGCGTCAGGTCCAGCGGCTGAAGCGCGACGGCGCGGCCGGCGCCAAGCAGGAGAACGGTAGCAACGATCCTTGCCGCACGCACGGCGACGTGACGATGGCGGTGTGTCAGCGCACCCGCTCGACCGTACGCTTGAATCTCTTGTACACCGCGTACAGCGGGAAGTTGAGGCGCTGCGATTCCGCCCACTTCCGCAGGTTGGTGCCGCGCTCGGCGCCCCGTTCTGCCAGGAAGTTCTTCAACTCCCGCTCTCCCTTGCGCAGGCGGGCGTAGTTGAACTGGTCTTCCAGCAGTCGCACGAACTCGGTTGCCTCCGTCCGCTCGGGCTCGTCCAGCGGCTCGTCGGCCGGATCCAGGATCTCCGAAACCAGCCCTTCCAGATTCTCCGCCTCGTAGCGGCGCAGCGCCTCTTCGACCCGGACCAGGAACTGGCTGGGGACGAAGGTGATGCGGTCGATCGCGTTCTTCAGCGCAACGCGCTTCCTGGTCGCCATCTCCGAGGCCAGTTCCTTCCTGCCTATCGCGAGGTACGCGACGACGCTGGCGCCCAGCGCGATCGCCAGCTCGTCGATCACCGGGATCGGCAGCCCGCCGCGGAACACATAGGCCATCACGAACATCGCCAGCACGAACACACCGGCGGACGCCAGAAAACGGGGAATGAACCGCTTCTCCGACAACCAGCGGCGAACGGCGGCGTCCACCGCCCGGTACAGCTCATTGCGATACAGCGTGAGGGCTTCGACACGCGGCTCGGTCCCGAACCGACCTTCCACGGTGCGCTCCGCAAGGGTGCTCTCCAGCCGCTCCACTCCCCGGAACGGATCGAGCAGCAGCGACTCGCCGTCCTTCAGCAGGACGTGAAAGATGTAGGCCGTCTGCTTCTCCGGACCAGCTTGATCGGGCTTCTCAGGCACTGCGATGCTCCGCGCCATCCGGCACGCCTGCCCTGGCAGCCGGCACGCCATCGCATGCGAACCGTCGCCGGCGGCTCACCTGCTCGCTCATCACCACTATCCTACGTATTTGCCGGAATCCCGACAAATCAGGGCGGGTGTGGCCGGTCGGGCGTGACGGTCCGCCTTCCATCCGCGCGCCGGCTCTCATCGGGCGGCTTACCGGCCGATTCATCGGGCGGCCTTCACGCCGCCGCCCCGGCGGACACGTTCCGCCTCGGCGATCACCTGTTCCTGGCGGACCATGGTCGTGTCGCCGGGCGTCGACTGCACCAGGATACCGTGCGCGGCTCCCCACTCGACCGCCTGCTGCAGGTCCTTTCCCTGCAGGAGCGCGCTGACGACGCCGGCGGTGAAGGAATCTCCCCCGCCGGTGCGATCGGCTATGTGCACCCGCTCGCGGACCGGGGCGGCGTACCAGCGGCGAGTCGCGGTTTCATACAGCACCGCACCCCAACTCACCACGTCGGCGTCGTGCGCGCCGCGCCACTGCGTACCGATCAGGCGCAGGCGCGGAAAGTCTGCGGCCACCCGTTCGATGGTGGCCCGGTAGCGCTCCAGCCACGGCTCGAAACGATCGTCACCATCGGGTGTGTCGTAGCCCAGGGCGTCGGCGAGATCCGAGTCGTTGCCGACAAGAAAGTCGATGCTCGGGATCAGGCGCCGATTGATCCGGCGCGCCCGTTCCCGGTCGGGCTCTACCTTGGAGCGGTAGTTGAGGTCCGCGGCGACGAAGGTGCCGGCGGCCCGAGCGGCCTCCGCGGCTGCGATGGCGGTCTGCGCGGTGCGGTCGCCGATCAGCGTGAAGATGCCGCCCGTGTTGAACACCCGTACCCCCTCGCGGGCGAACAGCCCCTGCAGATCGAAGTCTCCCGGGGCAAGCAGCGAGGCGGCGGTGTGGGCGCGGTAGTAGAGCGTCTCCGACGGCAGCACGCCCTTGCCGGCGAACGTGACCGAGATGCCGTTGTGCACCGTGCCCTTGGCGTCCGTGCTGTGGCTGTCTGCAGAGCGCGCGGTGTCCCACCAGATGATCCGGCCCGTATCGACCCCCGCCTCCGCAAGCTGGTTGCCGATGTTGCGGCCGATGTCGTCGGCCACCAGCGCGGTGAGGACGGCGGTACGCAGACCGAACGTCGCCGAAACGCCACAGGCGACGTTGGTCTCCCCTCCACCCTGAAAGACCCGCATCGAATCGCGCACACGGGCCAGCGGAACGTCGCGCGGGTCAAGCCGCCAGAGCACCTCGCCCAATGAGACGAGGTCGTAGCGGCACCGGTCGGCTGCGGGCAGGTCGATCACGGGCGCAGACTATCACACGGGCCTGGCACAGCGAGCCGGGCACAGCGAGCCGGGCACAGCGGGCCGAGCGCACCCAGGCTTGTGCCGCGCGGTCGCTGGGGCCACCCTCACGGCATGTCTGCCACCCTGAGACCACTGTTCCCGATCGGGCTGGACCTGGTAGGTCAGCCGGTGCTCGTCATCGGCGGAGAGGACGAGGCGCGGGACAAGGCGGCGCGGCTGCTCGACGCCGAGGCCCTGGTCACCGTGGTCAGCCCGGCGGTGGAGCCTGCGATCCGGTCATGGGCAGAGAGCGGCCGGCTCGTCTGGCTGCCCCGGACCGTGCGGCCGGCCGATCTGCGGGGGCGCCGGCTGGTGGTCAACACCCTGGCTGCCGGAAACCCCGCCCACCCGGCCGTCGCTGCCTGGGCGCGGCGCGAGCGGGTGCTGCTGTCCACGTATGACCAGCCCGACCGGTCGGATCTGGGGATGCCGGCGGTGGTCAGCCGCGGCCACCTCCGCATCGCCATAGCCACCAGCAACGCCAGCCCTTCCGTCGCCGGGATTCTGCGCCGGGAGCTGGAGCGGGTGATCGACGCTTCCGACCTGGTTCCATTCCTCGACGAGCTGGGCGAGCTGCGCCGGGAACTGCGTGATCGCGTTGCCGACGGCGACACGCGCCGCGCGCTCCTCCGCCAGGCGGCGGCCGGGCTGACGGTGGCGGGCACGATCCGGACACCCGCGGGCTGGCGCGAACGGCTGGCCGATGTGCGACAGAGGTTCCGCATGATACGTTCCAAACCACATATGACAGGCCCCAAGGTGACAGGCCCCAAGTGATAGACATCTCCCTGATCCGGAATGAGCCGGACGCGGTCCGCGAGGCGCTCCGCAAGCGGATGGACCCCGTTGACCTGCAGCCGATCCAGAACCTCGACGCTGCCCGGCGTGAGTTGATCACATCCGTGGAGCAGCTCAAGGCGCGGCGCAACGACGCGTCGCGAGAGGTGCCGCGCATCAAGCGCGCCGGCGGCGACGCGACGGAGCTCATCGCCGAGATGCGCGCCGTGGGCGACCGGATCAAGGAGCTGGAGACCCGGCTCGGCACCGTCACGCAGGAGCTGGACGAACTGCTGGCCGGACTGCCCAACCTCCCGGATCCCGATGTCCCGCCGGGCGGCAAGGAGGCCAACCAGACCCTCCGCGAGTGGGGCGAGCGGCCCGCCGCATGCGCGGCCGGCATGGACCACGTGGCGTTCGCAGGCAGGCTCGGCCTGGTCGACTACGAGCGCGGTGCCAAGCTGGCCGGACACGGGTTCTGGATCTACCGCGGCTGGGGAGCGCGCCTGGAGTGGGCATTGCTGAACTACTTCATCGACACGCACGTGGCCGACGGTTTCGAGTTGATCCTGCCGCCGCACCTGCTGAGCTATGGCTGCGGCTTCAACGCCGGGCAGTTCCCCCGATTCGGCGTCGATGACGTCTACTTCCTGCAGGAAGGCGCCGAGCGCGGCGAGGCGCCGTTTCTGCTGCCTACCTCGGAGACCGCGCTGGCCAGCCTGCACGCCGACGAGATCTTGAAGGAGTCGGAGATGCCCAGGCGATACGTCGCCTACACGCCGTGCTACCGGCGTGAGGCGGGCTCCTACCGCACCCACGACCGCGGCACCCTGCGAGGGCATCAGTTCAACAAGGTCGAGTTGTTTCAGTTCGTGATGCCGGATCGCTCCGAGGAAGCGCTGGAAGACATGATCGGCCGGGCGGAGCGGCTGGTGCAGGGGCTGGGGCTGCACTACCGGGTTACCAGGCTGGCCGCCGGCGACGCCTCGTCGGCGATGGCGCGCACCCTGGACCTGGAGGTCTACCTGCCAAGCACGGGCAGCTACGAGGAAGTGAGCTCCGCGTCGAACGCCCGGGACTACCAGACGCGGCGCGCCAACACCCGGGTGCGCGGCTCCGGCGGCACCCGCTTCGTACATACCCTGAACGCATCGGGCCTGGCGACCAGCCGGCTGCTGCCTGCGCTGCTGGAGACCCATCAGAACGCCGACGGTACCCTGACGGTGCCCGAGCCCCTGCGGCCGGCGCTCGGCACGGATCGTGTGCCGACCGGCACGGATCGCGTGCCGACGGGGACTGACAGGCTTCCGCCGGCCTGAACCGGCCAGCCTGAAACGGGAGGACCGATTGGCAGTCGTCATCGACGAGATCTCACGGACGTTCAGCGAGTACCTGCTGCTGCCGAACCTCACCCGCAAGGAAAACGTGCCCGCCAACGTGCGGCTGCAGACGCCGCTGGTAAGCCACGCCGTCGGCGAGCCGGCAGCGATCTCACTGAACATCCCGCTCGCCTCCGCGGTCATGCAGACCGTCTCCGACGACCGCATGGCGGTCGCGCTCGCGCGTTTCGGCGGTATCGCGTTCATCTACGGCTCCCAGCCGATCGACGATCAGGTGGAGATGGTGCAGCGTGTCAAGAAGTTCAAGGCCGGCTTCGTGGTCTCCGACTCCAACCTCACGCCGGACGCCACGCTGCGCGACGTGATCGACCTGGCCGGCCGCACCGGCCACACCACGATGGCGGTGACCGCGGACGGGCGGCCGGACGGCCCGCTGCTCGGCATCCTGACCAGCCGCGATTACCGCGTGCACCGGCAGGACCCGGACACCCGCGTCGACACCCTCATGACACCGTTCGACCGTCTGGTGGTCGGCCATGACGGCATCACCCTCAACGCCGCCAACGACCTGATCTGGGAGCACGGCCTGAGCTGCCTGCCGATCATCGACGGCGGGCGACACCTGCGGCATCTGGTGTTTCGCAGGGACTACGACGACCACCGCGAGAATCCGGATGAGCTGATCGACGACGAGAAGCGGCTGGTGGTCGGCGCCGGCGTCTCGTCGCACGACTATCGCGACCGGGTGCCGCCCCTGGTCGAGGCGGGCGCCTCGGTGCTGTGCGTCGACTCCTCCGACGGGTTCAACGAGTGGCAGGCGGACTGTCTGGCATTCGTACGCGAACGGTACGGCGGGGCCGTGAAGGTCGGCGCCGGCAACGTCGTCGAGCCGGACGGCTTTCGCTACCTTGCCGACGCGGGCGCCGACTTCGTGAAGGTGGGCATCGGCGGCGGCTCGATCTGCATCACGCGGGAGCAGAAGGGCATCGGCCGCGGACAGGCAACCGCGGTGCTGGATGTGGCCGCGGTTCGGGACCGCTACGCCGAGGAGACCGGACGCTACGTTCCCATCTGCTCCGACGGCGGTATCGTCTTCGACTACCACATCGTCCTCGCCCTCGCGATGGGCGCCGATTTCGTGATGATGGGCCGCTACTTCGCCCGATTCGACGAGAGCCCGGGGCGGCAGATTCGCCTCGGCACGAACGTCGTCAAGGAGTACTGGGGCGAAGGCACCAACCGCGCGCAGAACTGGGCACGGTATGACGCGGTCAACGGTCAGTTGGCATTCGAGGAAGGGGTCGACGGCTATGTGCCGTACGCCGGCTCGCTCGCCTCCAATCTCAAGCAGACGCTCGCCAAGATCAAGGCGACGATGTGCAATTGCGGGGCGCTGGATGTCCCCGAGCTTCGCCGCCGGGCTCGCTTGACGGTCGTTTCCGCCACCAGCCTGCGCGAAGGCGGAATGCACGACATACTGCAGAAAGAACGCGAGCTGGTAACGGAGCTGTAGCGTCGTGTGCGGGCGCTTTACGCTCACGACCGATCTTGATGCGGCCGCCTTGGCCGCGCTGTTCGGCGCGCAGTCCCGGGTTCGCGAACTTCGGCCGCGCTACAACATCGCTCCGACGCAGCCGGCCGTCGCAGTCCGGGTGGAACGCGGCCAGCGCGTGCTGGATGCGCTGAGGTGGGGGCTGATGCCGGCCTGGGCCCGCGACCGCAGCATCGCCGGCCGGCTCATCAATGCGCGCGCCGAGACTCTGGAGCGGCGATCGGCATTCCGCGATGCGTTTGCCCGACGCCGGTGCCTGATCCCCAGCGACGGGTTCTACGAATGGGGCGGACGCGAGCGCACACCGCACTGGATTCGGCTGCGTGACGGCGCCCCGTTCGCCTACGCCGGTTTGTACGAGCGGGGTTCCGGAGCAGGGGAAGACGATACCGCACCCGCGACCTTTACCATCGTTACCACCCAGCCGAACGAGCTGGTGGGCACGTTGCACGACCGCATGCCGGTTATCATCGCGCCGGACCGCTACGATCGGTGGCTGGATCCTTCACGGAGCACCGACGAGCTGCGCGCCTTGCTGAGTCCCTATCCGGCGGCGAAGATGGCCATGCAGCCGGTCGCACGCACCGTCAACCACGCGCAGGCCGAGGGGCCGGCGTGCGTTCTTCCGGCCCCTGAGCCGCCGATAGCCACGAATGTGAACCTGGAACTGTTCGAGGAGGGGCCCCATGGGCAGACTTGACGACCGCGTCGCCATCGTGACGGGAGCCAGCACCGGCATCGGCCGCGGAATAGCGGTGGCCTTCGCCCGAGAAGGCGCCCGCGTGGTAGTTGCCGACGTGCAGGAGGAGCCGCGGCGTGGAAAGTACCACGAGACCGAGCCGCGCCCGCCGACCGCCGAATCGATCGACGCCGAGGGCGGCACTGCCGCGTTCATCGCCACGGACGTCTCCTCACCGGTGCAGATAGCCGCAATGGTTTCCTTTGCCGCGGATCGCTTCGGCGGCGTGGATATCCTGGTCAACAACGCCGGCATCGGCATCGTCGGCACCGCGGACCGGCAGACCGACGAAGAGTGGGAGAGTGTGATCGACGTCAACCTCCGTGCCCCATTCCTGGCCACCCGGTGCGCGGTTCCCCATCTGCGCGCGTCCGCACACGGCCGCGTGATCAACATCGCCTCCGTGCACGCCTTCGGCGGCAGTTCCGGACCCGCCTACGCCTCATCCAAGGCGGCTCTCGTGAACATGACGCGCGACGCCTGTTTGACGCTCGGGGCGGATGGGATCACCGTCAACGCGATCTGCCCCGGTTACATCGAGACCCCCATCCAGGACTACCTCACCCCGCAGCAGATCCAGGCGGTCCGTGAGAAGACCGCGATGCCACGGCTCGGCAAACCGGAGGACATCGCGCACGCCGCGGTCTTCCTGGCCTCCGACGAGGCGGAGTGGGTAACGGGCGCCACCCTGCTGGTCGACGGTGGCCTGATCGCGTCGATCTGAGCCGCCGGGATGTGCGGAATCGTCGGATATACCGGGCCGAGGCGTGCGCTCGAGCCGCTCCTCACCGGCCTGGCAAGGCTGGAATATCGCGGCTACGACTCGGCGGGAGTGGCGCTCGTCTCGCCGCACGAGCTGCACGTTTCACGGGCCGTCGGACCGGTCCGTGAGCTCCGCAGCGAGGTCGCCTCGGCCGCGCATGACCGCGTCCCCGCCACCTGCGGCATAGCCCACACCCGCTGGGCAACCCACGGAGCGCCCAGCGAGCGCAACGCGCATCCTCACCTGGACACTTCCGGCCGGATCGCGCTGGTACACAACGGCATCATCGAGAACCATGCCTCGATCCGCCAATACCTGACCGGGCAGGGGATCGCGTTCGCGAGCGACACCGATACCGAGGCGCTGGTGCAGCTCATCGGCTTCCTGTACGAAGATGGAAACGGCTCCGGCCCCGAGGGTCTGTTGACCGCCGTCTGCGGTGCCTTGCGCGAAGTGCAGGGAACCTTCGGCATCGCCGTCTCCTGCGTCGAGTTTCCGGAATTGTTGATCGCCGCTCGCCGCGGCAGTCCGCTGCTGATCGGCATCGGCGAGGGCGAGCACCTCATATCCTCCGACGGCGCGGCGATCGTCGAGCACACGAGCCGCGTGGTCTACCTGCATGACAACGAGGTCGTGACCGTCGACGGCCACACCCTCAATGCCAGCACGATCGACGCCGTTCCGCTGCGCAAGAAAATCGAACGCCTGGAGCTGTCGCTCGAGCAGATCGAACGAGGCGGCTACCCGCACTTCATGCTGAAGGAGATTCACGAGCAGCCGGAGGCGCTGAGGAACACACTGCGCGGACGTATCGACCCAAGTGGAAGCGGCGTGAACCTCGGGGGCCTGGGAAGCGTGGACTGCTCTCCTTCCCATCTGCGGCGAATCGTAATCGCCGGCTGCGGCACCGCCTGGCACGCCGGTCTGGTCGGGAAATACCTGATCGAGGAAATCGCGCGCGTGCCGACCGACGTGGAGTACTCCAGCGAGTTGCGCTACCGCAACGCGATCGTCGAAGCCGGCACGATAGCGCTCTTCATCAGCCAGTCGGGCGAAACCGCCGACACCATCGCCGCCATGAGCGAGATGCGCGCCAAGGGAGCGACCGTGCTGGGGGTGATCAACGTCGTCGGCTCGACACTCGCGCGCGAGACTCAGGCCGGCATGTATCTGCACGCCGGACCCGAGATCGGCGTGGCCTCCACCAAGGCGTTCACGTCCCAGGTAGCGGTCCTGACCCTGTTCTCCGTCCTGCTCGGCCGCCAGCGCCATCTGTCGGCGGAGCGCTGCACGGAGATCCTGGAGGGCCTGCGCGCATGCCCTCGGGCAATCGAAGCGGTCCTGCGCTCGGACGACGCAATCCGCGAGCTCGTGGCACGCCACATCGACCGTCAGAACTGGCTCTATCTGGGCAGGGGTGTCAACTTCCCGGTGGCGCTCGAGGGTGCCCTGAAGCTGAAGGAGCTGAGCTACATTCATGCGGAGGGCATGCCCGCGGCGGAAATGAAACATGGGCCGCTGGCGCTCATCGATCGCGGCATGCCGGTGGTTTTCGTCGCGCCGCGCGACAACACCACCGACAAGGTCATCGCCAACATCGAAGAGGTTCGCGTGCGTGGCGGCCATGTGATCGCCATCGCCACCGAGGGCGATAGTGCGCTGGCGGCTGTCGCCGACGACGTCGTCTTCGTCCCGAGGGTTCTCTCGCCCTTGTCGCCACTCGTGACCACGGTTCCGCTGCAACTGATTGCCTACCACGCCGCTCTGCAGCGCGGCCATGACGTGGACCGGCCGCGCAACCTGGCCAAGAGCGTCACCGTGGAGTGAGCGGAGCGAAACTCCGATCGAAGTGGCCGGCGCCACCTTGGCGGCGCCGGTTTTCATGCTGCGCCCGGCATGGGCTTTCGCCAGGAGGTGCGGAGTGCGCCGAGCAAACCA
>JAPPKD010000011.1:0-4199 GCA_028820215.1 Spirochaetaceae bacterium
GACTGCGCGCGCGAGCAGGTCGCGGATGTCGCGCAGCGCGGTGTCGTTCGAGCACTTGGCGAGCTTGGCGTACTTCGACGTGGTAAGGTGGCCTTGGAAGTCTTCGAGCAGCAGGTCGACGATCGCACGCTGCCGCTCGTTCAGTGGGTGCCGGAGAATCCGTTGCCGCAACCGAGCCTTGTCGAGCGCCGCGCCGAGCTGCGTGCCGGCGTCCCGAATAGTCTCACCGAGGCAATCAAGGAACCAGAGCAGCCACGCGGTAATGTCGAGTTCGCCTCGCTGCGCCGCTTCGAGCTGGCGATAGTACGCCGCACGCCGCGCGGCGATGCCCTTGGACAGGCTGTAGAAGCGCTCTTTCGTGCCATCCGCCTGTGCCAGCGCCATGTCGGCGATTGCGCGGCCGACACGGCCGTTGCCGTCATCGAACGGATGAATGGTCACGAACCAGAAATGGGCCACGCCGGCCTTGAGCACGGGATCGAGATCGGTGGTGGCGAACCAGTCGAGGAAGCGCTGCATCTCGAATTCGAGCCGGGTCGCTGCAGGCGCCTGAAAGTGCACCCGCTCTCTGCCGACCGGACCGGCGACCACCTGCATCGGTCCAGCCGCGTCGGTGCGCCAGGCTCCTACGGTAATACGAATCATGCCGCTGCGTCCGGTGGGAAACAGCGCCGCGTGCCAGCCATGCAGGCGCTCTGCCGTGAGTGGAGCATCGTAGTTGCGCGTCGCATCGAGCGTCATCGCGACCGCACCCTCCACTCCGTCATCCGGAGAGGGTAGGCCGCCGCTATCGAACCCGAGTCGGCGGGCGACCGACGAGCGCACCTCGCGTGGGTCGAGGTGCTCGCCCTCGATGGCCGACGAGCGCACCACCTCGTCGGTGAGCGTGGCAACGCTGGTTTCGGCCCGCACGTCGAATCCGAGTGCTTCCATCGTCCCGAGGTGCCGGCCCTGCCGGTGTCGCACGTCGGCGAGCGCGCTCGTCAGAGCCGCGTCGTCCCAGGTGAACCGCGGCCACTCCGGCCTGTCATGAATCCAGCCCATATTCACCGCAACACATGCGGTGAATAATAGTGCGATTCAACCGTTCGGGCAAGCCAATCACCGCACCGCACGCGGCGATTGCCGACGGTATTCACCGCAAGAGGTCGGCTCATCGTCCGCTTGTCGACGGTACCGAGGTCAACAGCCGTCCCCGTGGTCCGGGCCCAGCGGCATGACGAACGCCAGGCTCGGTTCGTCGCGCTCCATGGGCTCGACGGCAAAGCCCATCGACAGCTTGAGCTGGTGGTTCACCTGCCGGCTCCAGCGGCTCACCGACCGCACCTGGTAACAGCCGAGCGCCCGTGCGCGGCGCAGCACGTGCTCCTGCAGCGCCCGCCCGATGCCCTGCCTGCGGTATGCCGCCGGTACCCCGAACGCGGTGATCTTCGCCTCCGTCAAGGCCTTCCCGTCCCGCTCTAACACCGGATGTCCGCGGTCATGCGGCCCGATCTCCCACACCACGAACATCAGAAATCCTACCACCCGCCCACTCTGTCGCGCCGCCACGAAGTGGCGCGGAAACCGTCCGAAGAACGGATCGAACGCCTCCTTCTCCTGCCCCTCCCCCGTAATGACCTCCACCAGCTCCCGCCACCCCGCATCCCCCGAGTCAAGCTCTTCGATGCAACAACTCAGTGTGTTTCCTCTTGTGCTGCTCACTTTGGCCATTGCAGCAGTACTACCTCTTCCCTGAGCTGTTCGCCGGTAGCGGTCGACAGCCGGGTGCGGAACAGGTCGATGCCTTCGACCCGGTAGCCGAGTGACTTGGCGATATCCGCCAGCAATGTTCCGGTGCGGATCATAACGCGGAGGTAAGATGCCTGATCGCCGACCACGTATGCTAGCCTTGCACCGGGATTGAGCACGGTCCTCAGAGCGGCGAAGTGTTTTGCCATGCCGCCGAAGTACAGCTTGGTTACTCGAGCGTACATTCGTTCGAAGCCGGAGGTTTTCCCCAATTCCAGTCGCCGTTGTTCGATCTTGTCGGCGATTTCCTGAATGGCCTCATGCGCGGCTACCTCCAGGTCGTCTGCGTCGCCCTTGTAGACCCCGCGGGTGTTGGAGCGGATGAGTTCCTTCTTGAGTGCGCGCAGACCGGTCACATCACCGATCAGGCCGAGGATCACCGACTCCAGCCGCGTCGTTCTCGTGTAGTCCTTTTCATTGGGATAGGGTGGGGAGGTGATCACCGCGTCCACCGAACGCGGTCGCAGTATCTGGTCGACTCGTCGGGAGTCTCCCTGGTGGATGGACGCCGGGATTTTCGCACGATCGCGTGTTTGGCAGAGGTCATCGATCATTGTGCGCATGTGGTTAAGCCACGAATCCACGACGGGTGCATCATCCTTGAGCTTGCCGACTCCGACCTCCGGACCGAACTTCACGTTGCCGATGTCGCGCACCAGGGCGGTAGCGAGTGCGAGCCGGCCATAGCGCGGCAACGGCGGATCACCGCAGGTGTCGATAGCGTCGAGCAGCACCAGTGTCTTGTGCAGGGGCAGCGGGCTGATCGAGTCCTTCAACAACAGCTTGCTCTGCTCGGCAGTCAGGGCCCGCAACGGAGTGCACGCTTCGTTTCCTTCAGCAAACAGGGGGAGGTCGTTCCAGTCGGAGTAACCATCCCGGGCAATGGCGGCTCTGGTCCGGTCGGCTACCTCCGAAGAGTAGTCCGACAATACCGAAGGATCGACGGACCAGTACAACTTCACCGAACTGGCAAACCTCGCCATCGGGTTGGACTCGATGCCTACGCTTGCGATGCCGCGTTTCTTGCACTCCACGAGGGTTGTGCCGGTGCCGGCAAACGGATCGAGCACCGTATGCTCCGGACGCATGGCGAACCGGTCAAGGTAGTGCTGAACGAGGTGCGGTGGGAAAGACAGCACGAACCGGTACCACTCGTGGACGGATCGATCCTGCGGGCGCACGTCGTTCATTCGGCTCCCTGCGCGGCTGCCGGTACTCGGGGGTGCGGGTGCTGCTCCCGGCATCAGGTGATGGCGGTCTCCACTGCGGCTCACAACCTATACCAGTGGCGGCATGTTGGCCACGCTTCAAACCCGTGGCAGATGGTCAGCGCCGAGCGTCAACTTGCACGGTGAAGCGGTTCTTGACACACCCCCCGCGCGGCCTACGATGGGCGGCATGCGGATCGACTTTGGCGGACGGACGGTGATTGTCACCGGCGGGAGCGGCGCGCTGGGCGGGGCGGTGGTGGAGAGCTTCCTGGAGGCGGGCGCGCGGGTGCTGGTGACCTACGTGGTGGAGGCGGAGGTGGCGCCGTTCCGGGAGCGGTTCGCCGGACGGGGGGCGCGGGTGGAGCTACGGCGCTGCGACCTGCGCCGTGCCGATGAGGTGGAGACGCTGCTCGGGCGGGTGGCGCCGGACTCGTTGCGCGCGGTGGTCAACCTGGCCGGCGGCTACACCTGGACGCGGGTGGCGGACGCGGACAACGCCGTTCTGGAGCACCTGCTGGACTTGAATCTGCGCACCACCTTTACGGTGTGCCGGGCGGCGGCCCCGATTCTGACGGCTGCCGGCGGCGGCGCGATCGTCAACGTGTCGGCGCGGGCGGCGCTGCAGGGCGAGGCCGGCAACGGCGTCTACGGCGCCACCAAGGCGGCGGTCCTGGCGCTCACGCAGGCGCTGTCGGCGGAGCTGAAGGATGCCGGGGTCAACGTGAACGCGGTGCTGCCGAGCATCATTGACACGCCCGCGAACCGCGCCGCGATGCCCAACTCCGACCCCGCCAGGTGGGTGGCGCAGGCGGACCTAGCCAACGTCATCGTGTTCCTCGCGTCGGACGCGGCGGCGGCGGTCCACGGCGCCGGCGTCCCGGTGTACGGATTGGCGTGAGCCGGCGCCGTCGCTCCGAGGCACCGAAGGCGATGCCACGCCAGGCGCGGGCGGAGCCCGCCGGGCGGCTGCTTCGGATCAGGTAGCCGGCGGCCACGACCGGCTGGCGCCGGACCGCGGGCCGGGCAGGGCGAAGCGGTGCTCACGGCGGCTTGCAGGCGATACTATGGACGCCGCAAAGGGGGGACCGTGGCATCGACACTGAGCATAACCCGGGTCGTGGTGACCCATTTCGAGTATGAGTTGGCGGATCTGAGCATGGATCCGCGCTACGGGTGGGATACGCTGTACACGCCCGG
>JAPPKD010000011.1:4299-7340 GCA_028820215.1 Spirochaetaceae bacterium
TGGCGGATCTGAGCATGGATCCGCGCTACGGGTGGGATACGCTGTACACGCCCGGAGCGACGTGGCGCAGCGGCGGCAGCATCCTCACCATCGAGACCGACGCCGGCATCACCGGGGAGGTGCCGGGCGACGTGGACGCCCGCACTGCGCAGTACCTCATCGGGCGCGATCCGCTGCAGCGGGAGATCATCTGGCACGACCTGAAGCGGTCGCGGCGTTCGCCGGACGGCACGCCGCCGGGAGCGGTGGACATCGCCCTGTGGGACATCGCCGGCAAGCGGTACGGCGTGCCGGTGTACCAGCTCCTCGGCGGCTGGCGCCGGAAGCTGCCCTGCTACGCGAGCAGCTACCACGGCGACGAGAACGGCGGGCTGACCACGCCGCGGGACTACGCGGAGTTCGCGCTGCTGTGCAAGGAGCGCTACGGCTACCCGGCGTTCAAGATCCACGGCTGGGTGAACCGCTCCATCCACCGCGAGGTGGCGGCGGTGCTGGCGATCCGGGAGGCGGTGGGCGATGAGTTCGACCTGATGCTCGACCCGGCCGGCGGCTTCGGCACCTTCGACGACGTGCTGCGCGTGGGGCGGGCGTGCGACGAGGCGCGCTACATGTGGTATGAGGACGCGTTCCGCGGCGGCGGCCTGTCGGCGTTCGCCCATGCCAAGCTGCGCGAGCTGATCAAGACGCCGCTGCTGATGGGCGAGCACGTGCGCGGCCTGGAGGCGAAGATGGACACCATCCACGCCGGCGCCACCGACTACGTGCGCGCCAACGCGCAGGCCGACGGCGGCATCACCGGGGTGATGAAGATCGCGGCGGTCGCGGAGGCCAGCGGGCTCGACGTGGAGTTGCACGGCGGCGGACTGGCGCACCGCCACTGCATGGCCTCGATCCGCAACACCAACTACTTCGAGATGGGCGTGGGCATCCACAAGGTGCGTGCGACCAAGGCGCCGATCTACCCCGACCGCCAGTGGATGGACGAGGTGGACTCGGTCGATGCCGACGGCTGCGTCGACGTGCCGGAGGAGCCGGGCCTGGGCGTGCCGCTGGACTGGGACTTCATCAACGCCCACAAGAGCGGCGAAACGGTCTACCCGTAACCGCCCCGGTACGCGGCGGTCACCAGGGGTTGGCGGCGTCCAGCTCCCACTTGACGATGCCGGACGCGGTCAACCCGCCGCCCCGCGTGAACACCTTGCACAGCCGGCTGTCGGCGCGCAGCGGATAGACGCGCTGCACCAGCACCAGTTCGCGGTTGACGAAGATCTCGATCACCGAGCGGTCGACGAAGATGACGAGGTCCAGCGCGCCGCCGGCCGCCGCGTAGGGCACGACCTGCCGGGTCGCGCCGTGCGGGTACCGGAGCGAGGTATCGGTGCTGGCCTTGGCGAAGTCGATCACGAACTCGGCCTGCGCGCGGCGATAGGTGACCGTGGTCTCCTCCTCGCCGTCAGGTGAGCACAACAGCTTGATCCCGAACTCGACCCCTTCCTTCGCGGCCAGCGTCATCCGGGTCTCCATGCAATCTGAGGCGAGCGCGTCGACGGTCACCTCCTCGCCGGCCGCCAGCCGCAGATCGCCGACACGCACCTCGTCGTAGCGCAGCACCTGCAACTCCTCGACCGGCGCGATCTTCAGTTCGTTGTCGGGGCCGGGAAAGAAGTGCCAGGGCAGGGTCACCACGCCGGTCCAGCCGGTGGCCTCCCAGTCGCGTGCGTCGGCGATCCAGCCCATGAAGATGCGCCGCCCGCGGCCGTCGGACAGGGTCTCGGGGCCGGCCAGCATCGAGCCGAGCCAACTGAGCTGGCCGTTGCGCTCGGGGAGGAACCGCTCGTTCTCGTAGCGGCCGATGTAGTACTGGCACTTGCCGTAGGGGCGGTGGGTGTGCATCAGCAGCATGTGGCGGTCGCCGAACGGGAAGAAGTCGCTGCACGCGCAGTCCTCCTCCTCCGCGGTCCAGCGCCGGTCGGAGCGGTAGAACGGGCCGACGTACTCCCAGTGCGCGAGGTCACGCGACTTGAACAAGCTGGTGCAGTCGCCCTCGTAGCCGGGCCGGAGATTCTTGTTACCTACCAGGGCGTAGTAGGTGTCGCCTTCCTTCCAGCCGCTCGGGTCGAAGATCACGCATTCCGGAAACGCCGCCGATAGCTTGCGTTCGCCGCGCTCGCCGGCATCGAGCGGGATCACCGGGTTCTGCGGCAGCGGCACCCAGCGGTCGAGGTCGTCGTCGAAGCTCTGGTAGATGCAGATGCCGCGCCGCGGCATGTTGGCGATGATGGTGGGCACCTCCATGCCCGCCATGGCGTCGCCGCTGTTGAAGTAGTCGCCCTTGCTGCCGGCGCGCGGCTCGCGCAACGAGGCCGGGTGGTAGCGCCAGTGCACGAGGTCACGGCTGGAGACGTGCTGCCAGCTCGAGAAGTCGCGCTCGCCGGGCGCGTTGCGGATCTTCTGCAGGTAGCCGATGTGGTAGCGACCCTTCCAGTACAGCATGCCGTTGAGGTCGTTCCAGCGGCCCTCCGGCGGCACGAAGTGGTAGCGCGGCCGGTGCTTGTCGGCCACCAGCTTCTCGCGCAGCTCGTAGGTGGCCATCAGCAGGTCGTCGTAGCTCACGGACCTTGCTCCAGCCGGTGGCCGCGCTAACCGGCCGGGTCGGGCCGCTCGCCGGCCGCGTCGAGGCGGCGCTTCGCCTCCGCGTAGGTGTCGGCGGGCAGCGGGCCGCGCAGCACCGCGGCGACGTTCTCCTGGAGGTGCGCGGGCCGCGTGGTGCCGACGATGATGGTGTGGGCGTGCGGGTGTGACAGCGTGTAGCGCAACACGAACGCCGAACGGCTCTCGCCCGACTCGCGCAGCTCGTCGAGACCGGCGCGCTCGAAGGCGGCCCAGCGGTCCTTCAGCCCGTGTCCGGCAACCGGATCGCCCTGCGCAACCCCGCCGCGGATGATGATGCCCACCCCCGCCTCGGCGGCGCGCGTGATCCACTCCTCGTGCTCGCGCTGCAGGGCCGAGTAGGGGATCTGCATGGTGTCGAACACCCCCCA
>JAPPKD010000094.1 GCA_028820215.1 Spirochaetaceae bacterium
GCAAATCGGCGGACACGCCTACTTTTTCTCCACTCCTACGCGAATAAGCCGGGTTGAAGGTCCGTGTGTGCTCGCTGTCGATGCTCCCTGGGGTGCCGGGAAGACCACATTTCTCAAGATCTGGTCGCGGCATCTACGGAACAGCGGCTTTCCGGTCGTCCGGTTCAATGCGTGGGAGACCGATCACGCCGGAGATGCCTTCGTCGCCCTCGTCTCGGAACTCACGGAACAGTTGCGAAACCATGATCAGGAGCCGATCAAAGAGAAGGTAAGACTTGCCAAGGAAGCGGCGAAGAACGTCGCGGTCCGTGCGATTCCCGTAGTTTTGCGGATTTTGACATCCGGTGTCCTGAACATTGATCCAGATACGGAGAAGGAACTAGGAAAGTTGATTGCCGACTACGCTGTCGACGGAATAAAGGAGTACGAGAAGGCTCGTGAATCAATCAAGGGATTCAGATCCAGACTTCAGGGGATGGCGAACACGCTACATTCCTGCCACAGTCATCCTCTCGTCGTGATGATCGATGAGTTGGACAGATGCCGACCTTCCTATGCCATTGAACTGATCGAAGTCGCAAAGCACCTCTTCGGAGTAGACTATATCATCTTTGTTTTGGCAGTGAACCGGACACAGTTGTCACACTCAATCAAGGCTCTATACGGTCGGGAGTTCGACGCTATCGGTTATCTTCGTAGATTCATCGACGTGGACTTCAGGCTGCCAGAACCTGATCGGGTGGGCTTCGTCAAGGCACTGTTGGACGGCGTAGGGATGACGGGAGATACCCGCGACATCATAGAGTCGTTCTTGGTGCTGCCGTATTTCAACTTTCGTCAAGTTGGACAATCGATTGGGCGTCTTGGTTTGGTCCTCGCGTCGTATGGACCCAAGGACGAGCCGAGAGTAGGGCTGGCGCTGGGCGTGGCGCTCATCATCCGGACAGTTGACATGGATGTGTACCACCGGTTCGTGGCGGGTACAGCATCGGATCGAGAGGTCATAGAGTTAGTCTTCGAGCGCTGCGAGATGACGACAGCCCAGAAGGAGGACCATCAGCACCGTGTCCAGTTTGCAGCTTTCGAAGCGATCGTAATTACGGCAGGGGAAGAAATCGCAAGTGGAGACGTGATAGACTACGATCAGCCTATGGGATCCAAAATTATTGGTGAGTATCGCCGAGTGGCAAGCAGCGAAGAGTCGAACGAGAATCGACAACAGGCCGCTTCGAGCTACGCCAGAATTGTGGTGCGAATGGTGGACGAATACAGGGGTAAGGGTCGGATGCCGCTCTTTCTTGGTTTCCTGAAAGGAGTGGATCGCATAGAATTAATGACGAGAGGCGGGTGAGTGTGTGGAGTGGATTGATGCTGCCGAGGTAAGGTAAGGAACGGGCAGTGGGGTTTCGACGATGAGCGACCATCACCACCCCCAAGCACCTTTCATTCGAACCACCACGCCGGCTGCATCGATCTGGCGGGACGGACAGGACTGCCAGCCCCGTCGGGTACACGGTCGAGACAAGCACACCGGCTGGGTTCGGGGATAGTATCGCTCGAGCAGTGAGGTACGGTGTGGCGGCAGAGCAGCATCGCGACGGCTTCGCGCCGCGGAAGATCCAAGACATCCGCGGCGAAGACTCCGCATTTTGGCGTGAGATCGACCGTGAGATGCAGGAGACCGATCGGCGACTGCGGAAGACCTACGAGCTGTTCGTCAGCGAGTGGGACACGCTGATCGAAGCACTCGCCGAGCGCGACCTGATTCCACTACTGAATAGCCGCGGGATCGAAGTGGACCACGTGTCCAGACACCACGAGCGGAACTACGGCGGGCGTCGTTGGGACATCAACATCGTCACCGTCAACAACCGCGAGGTCCTAGCCGTTCTGGTGAGAACGACGCTGAAGAGAGACGGTGTCGATGAGTTTCTGGACACGTTGCGGCACGTCGACGGGGTGATGCGAGAGTATGCCGGGCAAGCCTTCTACGGGGTGGTCGCCTACCTGGAAGCTGAGGAGTCCGCTTATGCGTACGCGGAACGCCAGGGGCTGTTCGTGATTCGGGCGACGGGCGGCAGCACGAGCATCACGAACCACGAGCACTTCCGGCCGCGCACGGTCGGGCGGGGCGTCCGTTTCTCGGGACCGGGGGCGCGGTCGTAACTCTCGGCCAGCGGATCCCGCCGCTCCATGTGGGGCGGAGCGGCAAGATCCGGGGCGTACAGGGATCCTCGCGGCCGGGGCTACGAGTCCGCGCGGCTCACGCGGGCCAGGAAGTCGGCGGTCGTGGCGCAGTCCACAATCCACTCCCCCGCTTCGGCGAGGCGATCCGCGTCGGTCACGCCGGCGAGCACCGCCGACAGCCGCTCCGCCGCCGCCGGACCGAACCGCCGCTCCGCCAAACGGTGCAGCAGCACCCTGTGTCGTTCGATCCCTTGCTCGATACCCCGTTCCAGGATTTCCGCTTCCCAGCGATCGATCTTCTCCAACAACACGGCGCTTACCTCCTCGTACTCGCGGATCGACGGCAACTCCACGCCCCACTTCCGGCCCAGGACGCCAAGCCACAGGTCGAAGCTCCTTGTGAGCCCCGGTTCGCCCGCTTCCGCAAGCCATTCCCCCAACTCGCGCACACGCTCCGGCAACGCGCCCGTCTGTGCACCCTGCTCCACCTCCGAGACCCATCGCAGCAGGTTCGCTCGCGGCAGATCATCCGCCTTCACCGCCACCAGATCAACCACGTCGTAGCTCACTGCGAGCTGCGCAGGACCGTCCCGCTCCGTCCGCTGTACCAGCCCGGCGAGCGTCAGCGGCGCGTCCCATCGCTTGTCGCCGTTGTACACGACCACGTGCAGCACCGGGTCGGCCCGATCGTCCTTGCTCCACGTGGTGCGGTCACGGTAGAGCCGCTGGTGGAGCAGGCTCGTGTAGTTCAGGAACCGCAGCGGCATCGAGTAGTCCACGCTCGACTGATGCTCGATCACCACGTGCAGCGTCTGCACCCCGCCGTGGCCGTCACTCCGGTCGATCGACCAGACCACGTCACCGAGCCGCCGGCGCAGTGCATCGGTGACGTTCTCGGTGGCGCCGTCGCGCAGGGTGGCGAAGTCGAGTGCCTCGGCCCAGCCGGCGGGGCGCAGCGGTGCGATGAACCCGATGAGCAGGTCCCAGACGATGCGTCGGTGAGTGAGCAGTCGCTTGTATGCCGGGTCGTCCATGATTCGCTTCCGATCGAGGACACCAGCGACAACCGTGTCGGCGAGGTGCCCGCTACCACTGGCAATGGCCTCACAGTCAGCGGCGCTTCAGTCGCGCACGTTTGGCAGCCAAACGGCGCCCGGCGGCGCCCGGTAGCCGGCGCCAACACCGCCGCCACACCGAAGCAGCGTCGCACTACCCCAGGATCAGCGTGGAGTCGGCCAGTGCCTGGGCCAGGGGCAGGAGCTCGATGCCGTCTCGATGCTCCCTGCGGTCGCCGCCGAACAGCAGCACGCACCGTGCCATCGGGTAGTCGGTTCGGAACTGCTTGAGGGCGTGGAGGTCGGCGCGCCGGATGGTGCGGGTGCGCTTGACTTCGATCGCGATCAGGCCGTCGCCGCCGTAGGCGACGAAGTCCACTTCCGTGCCGGACGCGGTGCGCCAGAAGAAGAGATCCAGCTTGAGCGAGCGGTAGGCGATGGCCGCGCGCAACTCCTGGTAGACGAGGGTCTCCAGCGCGGAGCCGTCGATCTCCTCCGGGCTGTCGAGCGTACCCGTGGGCCTGATCGTCCGGTAGACGCTGGCGTCGAACAGGAAGAATCTCGGATGGGCGGTCATGCGGCGCTTGGCTCGCTTGGTGAAGACCGGGACCCTGGTCGCGATCAGCAGGTCTTCCAGCAGGTCGAACCAGGCGGCAGCCGTCTTGCGGTCCACACCCACGTCGCGCGCCACCTCGGCCACGTTGAGGGGCGCCCCCTGCGAGAAGCTGGCGCTTTCCAGGACCGGCTGAATGCGGACAGGTTGCGGGTGCGTCCTTCTTCGAGGACCTCCTGGCGGAGGTAGTTCTCGACGTACGATGCCAGGTACGAGTCGGGATCCGGCTGGGTGTACACCGACGGAAGCTGGCCGTGGATCAGCGCCCGCTCCAACGCGAAGTCGCTGCCGGCTTCGGCCGCCCTCAGCGGGAGCAGGTGACGGGTGCGCGCTCGGCCGCCCAGCAGGTTGACGCCCCGCCGGCGCAGGCTGCGAGCGCTCGACCCGGTCAGGATGAAGCGCAACCCTGCCGTCTCGATCAGCCGGTGGAGGGGCTCTCCATAGATCTGGGATACATACTCCTATTTTACGATGCAAAACGGGAGTGTTGATCCCGAAATTAAGGGGTCGGCGACTGAAGCGGTGCGAACGTCGGGCACGTTGCTGTGAGCAGAGACCGGTGAGCATAGGCGGAGCGGCGGCTCAAGCTCATCTTGCGCCGCGTGGGTACGCCGGTGGCTTCGGCGGCAGTATGATTCGAGGAGAGGCACGGTATGGCTGACGAAGGACATCGCGACGAGGCTTCCCCGCAGGAGGTCTGGGCAATCCTCCGGGAGCTTTCGGCAAGCCAGCGCGAGACCGACCGTCTCACGCGGGAGAACGCCCGCCGCATCCGCGAGCTCGATGAGCTGTTCAATGGTCAGTGGGGAAAGCTGATGGAAGCGCTGGTCAAGGGCGATCTGGTCGCGCTCCTGAAGCGGCGCGGCATCGAAGTGGATCTCGTGTTCACCAACGTGGAACGCAACTACGGCGGGCGCCGCTGGGAGATCGACATCCTGGCTGTCAACGGCGCCGAGTTGGTGGCCGTGGAGGTGAAGACCACGTTGAAGGTGCGCGACGTCAATCACTATCTGGACACCCTGCGTCAATTCACCGAGCTCATGCCGGACTATGCCGGCCGCGCGGTCTATGGGGCGGTGGCCTACCTGAAGGCCGACGAGTCGTCGGACACGTATGCGGAACGAAAGGGACTGTTCGTGATTCGGGCGACCGGCGGCAGCGCGAGCATCACCAACGGCAGGGATTTCCGGCCGCGCACGTTCGGCAGCCAGCTCGCGCTCGGCGGTGCCCGGTAGTCGGCGGCAGCACCGATGCCGGCCTGCGGCTGACCCTCAACCGTCTATCCGGGCGTGGGCGGGAAACGACATACAGGGTAGTCTTGAGGACCATGGCGGTCGTCGCTGGCACGGGGAAGCTGACGTACCGCGAGTACGCGCAGCTTCCGGAAGATGGGCAACGGCATGAGATCATTCATGGGGCTCATTGCGTGAGCCCTGCGCCGTCGGTGGACCACCAGCGATGCGCGTGGCGTCTGGCGCAGGTGCTTGCCGATGCCTTCGAGCGTTCCGGGAAGGGCGAAGTGTTGTTCGCGCCGGTCGACGTGGAGTTGACGGCGACCGATGTCGTCCAGCCGGACTTCGTCGTCGTGCTGTCGGAGCGCGCCTCGATCTTGAAGCCGAGCCGAATTGTCGGGGCTCCTGACTTGGTGGCGGAGATCGTCTCGCCCTCGAATCGGGAGCACGACACCGTGCACAAGCTTGAGCTGTACGATCGAACCGGGGTTGGCGAGTACTGGATCGTCGACCCCGATGCTCAGCGAGTGACCGTCCATGGTCGATCCGGCACGCACCTCGCCGAAGTCGATTCCGGCCGCGATACAGTGCGCTCGCCGCTTGCGGGAAGCACGGTCGCCATCCGGAAGATCTGGTAAAGGAGATCCGGGCCCCGGCCTCCCCTCTGCGGCCCATGCGGTCTGCGGGCGCCGCCGGGTCTACGGAGCGGGCGACTCGGCCGAGAGAGCGCGTGCCGTTTCGACGATGCTGGTCCAGGCCGCCTCGACGTGCGCGCGGCGGGTCGCGGGAGAGCCGACCGCCAGGCGGAGCACGAACCGGCCGTCGAGCGCGGTGTGGGTGAGGTAGAGGGCGCCCGATTCGTTGAGGCGGTTCATCAGGGCTTCGTTGAACGCATCGCCCGCGCGGTGGCGGAAGCAGACGAGCCCCACCGACAGGGGCGCGGCCAGCTCGAACTCGGCGCTCTGCTCCACCTGGGCGGCGAACCACTCGGCGTGGGCGATGGTCGCGCGGACGTGGGCGCGCAGTCCCTCCGCGCCGTAGTGGCGGATGACGAACCAGAGCTTGAGGGCGCGGAAGCGGCGGCCGAGCGGCACGTGCCAGTCGCGGTAGTCGATGACCTGGCCGGAGTCGCTGGCCTGGTTGCGCAGGTACTCGGGAAGGACACTCAGCGCGTCGATCAGCGCGGCGCGGTCGGCGACCCAGAAGGCGCTGCAGTCGAAGTTGGTGAGCAGCCACTTGTGCGGGTTGAAGGTGTAGCTGTCCGCGAGCTCGAGCCCGTCGATGAGGCCGCGGTGCTCGGGGCAGATAGTGGCGCTTCCGGCGTGGGCGGCATCGACGTGCAGCCAGATCCGCTCGCGGCGGCAGAGGGCGCCGATGGCGCGCACCGGGTCAACGGCGCCGGAGGAGGTCGTGCCGACGGTGGCGCAGACCATCGCCGGGGTCGCACCGGCGTCGCGGTCCGCGACGATGGCCGCCTGCAGCGCGTCGGCGCGCATGGTGTGGCGGCCGTCGGTGTCGACCAGGCGCAGGTTGTCGCGCCCCAGTCCGGCGATCTTCACGGCCTTCTCGATCGAGGAGTGGGCGTGGCGGGAGGTGTAGACGGTCAGCCGCCGGCGCGGTAAGCCGTGGCCGGCGCCGTGTTCGTTGACCTCACCGCTGCTGGCGTGTTCGCGCGCCGCGAGCAGGGCGGTGAGCGTGCTGCTCGACGCGCTGTCCTGGATGACGCCGCCGCCGGCCGTGCTCGACCGGAAGCGCTCCGGGAGCCCCAGCAGGTCGACGAGCCAGTCGAGCACGTGCGCCTCCAGCTCCGTGCAGGCCGGGCTGGTCGCCCAGAGCATGCCCTGCACGCCGAGGCCGGAGGAAAGCAGGTCGCCCAGGATCCCCGGACCGGAGGCGTTGGCGGGGAAGTAGGCGAAGAAGTTCGGCGACTGCCAGTGCGTGATGCCGGGCATGATGATGTCGTCGACGTCGCGCAGTACGTCTGCGAACGGCTCGCCGCGCTCGGGCGCGGTACGCGGCAGGCGGTCGCGCACCGATCCGGGCGCAGCGCGCGAGAGGACGGGGTAGCGCTCGATCTCCTCCATGTAGCGGGCGATCCGTTCGATGAGCTCGGCGCCGCAGCGGCGGAACTCGTCCGGCGTCATGTGTCCGGCGTCGTCCATGGGAAGGAGCCCTTGCCTATGCAGGCGTGATGAAGGTCTCGGCGAGGGCGACCACGCAGGAGCTGCGGTCGCCGCCGCCGATGACCGGCCGCCAGCGGCCGTCCGTGTAGGGGGCGCCGGGGACGCGGACGCCGTTCGCGTGGATCTCCGCCTTCAGGGCGAACAGCAAGACGTTGAACAGGGAGCGCTGCGCGTACACCGCCGGGTCGTCGCCGCGGTAGGAGACGACCGGCGTCTCGAATGCGCGCCAGAGCACCTGAAGGTTCAAGCCGGGGCTCTGGATGGTCCAGGAACGCTCGTTCCCGGCGCGGTCGCCTCGAGTGAGATGGGCGTCGAAGACGGGAGGATCCTGGCCGAACGGACCGCCGCGGCCGCCGCCCCAGGCGTCGTGAACCCAGGCGGCAAGGGCGCGATTGTCGGTGAACACACCCAGCACGGGCGGTACGGCCGTCCCCCCGAACCCGGCTAGGTAGGCGACCACCCCCTCGCCTTCAGGGCTGGCATGCGTGTGGTAGAGGCTGACGCGGGCGGTCTCGCCTTCCTCCTCGCCCTGCAGGCCGCACACCCAGTGCTCGCCGACCCAGCGGAGGGTGCCTCCGAACACGCGCGACTGCACGGACTGCCCCGGATGAGTGCTCAAATCAGATCGTCGATCGTCACGTCGATTGAGATGGCGATACGCTTTGCTTTGGCTATGCAGCTTGGCGGCGCCGCTCTTGATCAAGGTCGAAGTAGGCTTGGCGGCGCATCCAGAACTTGGCGTTGCTCCAGCCGATGCGTTCCAACGCCAATGCCATCGCTGGTGATACGCCGATGCGCCCGTTCAACAGCCGCGACAGATTCTCACGTGGGGTCCCCAAGCGCTGCGCACACTCGGTCACTGTCCATCCCATCGCCTCTATGCTGTCCCGGATACTTGCACCCGGATGCGTCAAAGGCATCTCCCGGTGGGTCATTCGGTCCGTCTCCTCAGTGATAGTCGATCAAGTCCACGTCTACCGCTTCGCCATCTACGAAGCGGAACACGATCCGCCAATTGCCTGATACGCGCACGCTCCATAGGCCGCGTCGGTCTCCCTTCAACGGATGGAGCCGATAGCTGGGATGGTTCATGTCATGGGCTGATTCCGCCGCGTCCAAGTCGGACAATATGCGCTCGATTTTCGCAACATGGTCATTGTTCAACCGCCGCGCGTCGTGCAACTCGAACAGCGCTCGCAGCCCTTTGTGCGCGAAATCCACTGCCCTGTGTGACGCACCATATCACACGCGCAAGGATCGCGGGAACGGATGGTCACCGCGCGTCGAAGGCCACTCGGCGGAGGGTGCCGCCGAACACGCGCGACTGCACGACCGGCCCGGTGCTCACGGCGGCGAGGCCGACCACCTCGGCAGCGGGTCGAGCGGATGGATCGGGCGGGGAAGGTGCTTCCATTCGAGGTCGCGCAGCCCCGACTGGGTGGCGCCGGGGGTGTCCGCGCGGATCACCTGCGAGGTCCAGCGGCGGTAGTACTGCCAGTTGCTCGCGGTCTTCACGACGACGATCCCGGCGTCCGCGACTTCGACGCCGAAGTGCTCGTAGACCGCGGGGTGGTTGCCGCCGATGCCGGTGCGCTCGCTGACGACGACGTGCACGGAGCCGCTGCGGAGCAGGCAGGCGGTGCCCATGTCGAAGGAGGCGATGGCCTGCACCGGGACCTCGATGCGTCCGCCGCCCACGGCCACCACCTCGGCGTCGATCTCCACGGGGTCACCGAAGTGGGGATCCAGCCGGCGGCCGATCGGCCCGCGCACCGAGCCGCCGGCACCGGCGCGGGCGGCCTGACGGGCCATGGCCGGATCGACGACCGGCACCAGGGTCATCCGCGGCGGCTGCTGGCGGAGCAGCTCGGCCAGCAGGGTCGTGCTGTCGCCGGGCGCTCCGCCCCAGACGCTGTCGCCGGTGTCGGAGAGCACGACCAGGCCGCGGTCGGCGGCGATCGCCTGCGCCACCGCCTCCGCCGGGCTGATGCTGTCCTGCTTCAGGAACTCGTCGCGCAGCTCCCAGGCCAGGTCCGCCAGCTCGGCGGCCAGCCGCTCGGCCAGCTCCCGGTCGCCGCCGGTGACGACCGCGCATGCCCAGCCGCCGTCGGGGATGTCCATCCACGGCTGCATGGGAAAGGTGGAGGCGGAGGCGACCCCAGGCAGGCGCTCCATGGCCCGCGCGCGGTCGAACCAGGTCTTCATCGGACCGGCCGCGGTCAGGTACTGCTCCTGGTGGGTGATGAGCGGGATCTTCCGCCACGCGATGGTGGGTTTCAGATCGCCGCGCAGGATGGGCATGAGCAGGCGGGCGGCGAGTTGCCCGGTGTCGCGCATGGCGTGCGGCTGCGTGCGGTGCGCGACCAGCGCGTCGCAGTTGTCGACCATGCGCTGCGTGAGGTTGGCGTGGTGATCGAGCGACAGCACGATCGGCATGTCCGGGCCGACGGCCTCGCGGACCCGTTCCTGCAGCCGGCCCTCGACGTCGGGATCGTCCAGGGCCACGGCGGCGCCGTGCAGGGCCAGGTAGACGGCGTCGAAGGGGGCCTGCGCGCGGATGCCGGCGACGATGCGCTCCTCGAACCAGGCGCGGGTGTCCGGCGTGAGCGGCCCGTGCGCGCCGGCCGTGGCGTGGATGACCGGGCACGGCTCCCAGTCGAAGCCGGCCGCGTCGAGCTCGTGCAGGAAGCCGCCGATCTCGTGGTTGGAGCGGTTCATCAGGGCCGCGGGACCCTCGGCCAGCCCGTACGCCCGGAAGGTGTCGAGGGTCGTCCGCTGGGACGTGAAGGTGCTGGTCTCCTGGGTGTAGGCGACGATCGCCACGCGGGGTCTCATCGGGTCTCCGTCATGGTACTTGGCCGCTTGACGGGGGGACAGCAGGTCAGCCGTCGCCGGCCGCCGCATCGGCGCGGCGGCGCTGCTCGGCCGGCTCGGGGAGGAGGGCGAATGCCACGGCGCCGGCCAGGCCCAGCACGCCGACCGCCAGCGCGCTGCCGGCCAGGCTGAGCGCGGCCGCGGCCACGCCGGCGACGGTCGGCCCCACCACGCTGCCGATGTCGCTGATCAGCCGCCAGAGGCCCAGGAACTGCCCGGAGCGGCCGGCCGGCGCCAGGTCGGCCCCGTAGGTCATGTTGATGCCGCTGCCCAGACCGTTGCCGACGGCGCCGATCAGGCCGACGGCCAGCAGCGCCGCGAACGACTGCGTCAACGGGGTGGCCGCGAGCCCCACGGCGAGCAGCAGGGTCGCGGGTGCGGAGGCGAAGCGGCGCCCGAAACGGTCCATGACGATGCCGGCCGGCAGGAACATGACGATCTCCATGCCCGCGGTCAGTCCTGCCACCAGCCCGATCTCCACCACGTCGAGGCCGATGTACGCGCCCCACAGCGGCACGATCAACCGCCTGGAGGTGCGGAGGACGGACAGCGCGACCATGGCTGCGCCGGCCGTCGTCAGGATCCGCCGTCCGCTGCGCAGCTCCCGCCAGAGGCCGCCGAGGGCGCCGCCGCGCCGGCCGGCGGCGGGGACGATCCCCTGCGGGGGGAAGGACGGCATCAGGCGCATCATCAGCGCGGACGCGACGAGCGCCAGCACGATGGGCACCACGAAGATCGCCTGCAGGCCGAACCGGTCGCCGATGAAGCCGCCGACGATCGGTCCGATCAGGCTGCCGATGCGGGTGACGCCGCCGGTGGTGGCCAGCGCACGGCCCCGCAGTTGCGGCGATGCGGCGCGGCTCATCCAGGCCAGGCGCGCCAGCATCCACGCGCCGTGGCAGGCGCCGATGCCCAGCAGCAGCGCCCCGAAGGCCGGCGCCGCGTCGACCAGCGCGATGCCCGCGCAGCAGCCCGCCAGCGCCACGCCGGACGAGGCCTGCAGCCGCTTCTCGCCGAAGCGAGCGCAGGCCAGCCCGATCGGTACGGCGATGACCATGCCGCCGAGGCCGTGCAGGGCGAAGGCGGCGCCGGCGCCCGCGAACCCGGCGCCCAACTCCACCGCCAGCAGCGGGATGAACGGGAAGATCGCGGCGACGCCGGCCGACTCCAGCAGCACCGGCAGGAACACCGGCACCATCAGCCCGCGCATGGTGGCGGAGCCGGGAACGGCTTGACCGCCGGGGACCGCGCCGTCGGGGGCGGCCTGCGCGCGATCGCGGCTCAGCGGAGGACCTCGTCCGCCTTCATCTGCCGGAGGGCATCCTCCACCGCCGCGACGGTGTGGTCGACCTGCGCGTCGCTGTGGACGGCGCTGACGATGAACGCTCCGCCGATTGCGTCGACGCCGCGGTTGAGCAGCGCCCGCTTGAACGGCTCGCTGTAGCGCGGATCGCGCCCCTCGGCGACCACTTCCCGCGGCGCCGTGCAGAGCTCCGGGTCGCCGTCGTGGGTGGTGCCGAACACGACCCAGACCATCGATGCGCGCTGGTGGCAGAAGCAGGGCACGCCGGCGGCGGCGATCGCGCGGTCGATGCCCTGGCGCAGCCGGCGGGCGGCCCGCTCGGCTGTGTCGTTGGCGGCGCCGTCGGCGATGAGCTCCAGACAGCGCGTGCCGGCGGCGGCGCTCAGGGGGTTGGCGTTGAAGGTGCCGGGATGGCCGATGCGCCGGCGCGCGTCCACGTCGGGCGGGAACGACATGATGTTGAGCAGGTCGGTGCGCCCGCCGACCGCGCCGCCCGGCAAGCCGCCGGCCAGGATCTTGGCCAGCGTGGTCAGGTCGGGCCGGACGCCGTAGCGCTCCTGTGCACCGCCCCTGGAGACGCGGAAGCCGGTGACCACCTCGTCGAAGATGAGGAGCACGTCCCGCCGCGCGGTGATCTCGCGCAGTTGCCGCAGGAAGTCCGGGTGCACGCCGTAGAAGCCCATGGCGCCGCCGGTGGGCTCAATCATCACGGCGGCGACGTCGCCGGCCGCAAGCGTGTCGTCGACCGCGTCCGGATCGGCCTCCGGCAGCACGGTGACCGTGGCGCGGGTCGCGTCCGGGATGCCGGTCGCCGGGTAGCGGCCGGAGCCGCCGGCGACGTAGTCGTGCCAGCCGTGGAAGTGGTCGGCGAAGGTGACGATGCGTTCGCGGCCCGTGCAGCCGCGGGCGATGCGGATCGCCATCATCGACGCCTCGGTGCCGGAGCTGTGGAAGCGGATGCGCTCGACCGACGGCATCAGTGCCCGCACCGCGCGCGCCCAGGCGATCTCCTGCTCGGTGTTGGCGCCGAGCTGTGTGCCGTTCGGGAGCTGGGCGGTGGCGGCGGCGACCAGCTCCGGGTGACTGTGGCCGAGCAGCAGCGCGCCGTGTCCCATCACGTAGTCGACGTACTCGTGGCCGTCGACGTCCCACTTGCGTGCGCCGTGGGCGCGGGTCATGAAGACCGGGAAGGGCAGCAGGCGGCGCACGTCGTGGGTGGCGCCGCCGGGGAACACGTCGAGCGCGTCCCGGAAGAGCTCCGCCGAGCGGGGATGGAGCGCGATGTATTCGCGGGTGATCGAGTCGGATGCGGTGAGCGTCGGACCTGCCATGGTCAGGACGGTAGGCCGATCCGGCTCGGCCGCACAACGAGCCCGCTACGGACGAGTCATCACGGGCATCCTTGATTACTTGCAATATGCTGCAATAAGCAGCACATTGCTGCGATGACACGATCGGTCACCATTCGTGATGTTCCGGCCGAGGCGTGCGATGAGCTCAGCGCCCGAGCAGCAGCCAGCGGACGGTCGTTGCAGGCCTATCTGCGCCTTAAGCTGGTCGAGTTGGCGGAGCGCCCGGACCCTGAAGTGGTGCTGCGCAGAATCGCCGAGCGGGTCGACCGCACGGACAGCACGCTCTCAGCCGCCAGCATCCTCCGGCACCGAGATGCCGATCGACGATGACGCTGGTTCTCGACGCCAGCGCCGCGGTCGCCGTGCTGGTGGACAAGGGAACCGATGGTCGATGGGCGCGGCGGCAGCTTGCCGACGGATCGGCCGCGGCGCCGCATCTGATGCCCGCCGAGGCCGCCAACATCCTGAGACGCGCTACCCTCGCCGGAGAGATCTCCGCGGACACCGCGTCGCTGGCACACGCCGACCTGTTGGAGCTCGACGTCGAGCTGTTCGACTACCGGCCGCTCGCAACACGTGTGTGGCAACTCCGTGAGAACGTGACCGCATACGATGGTTGGTACGTCGCGCTGGCGGAGTTGTTGGCGGTCGATCTGATCACCTTGGACCGGCGCCTGGCGCGCGCGCCCGGTTGTCTCTGCGCGTTTCGCACGCCCGACGACTGAGGCGACGATCCTGCTGACGCTGACGGCCTCGACTACTTGCGCGCGAGCACTCGGCCGGGAAGGGCGCCGGTGGGGGTGCCGTCCGCGATGATCGGCTGGCCGTTGACCAGCACCCAGCGCATGCCGACCGCTTCCCGGCGCGGCTCCTCCCAGGTGGAGCGGGCGGCCACCGTTTCGGCGTCGAACACCGCCACGTCGGCCGCCGCGCCCACCCGGATCACGCCCCGGTCGGGGACGCGGAAGCGCTCGGCCGGGAAGCCGGCCATCTTGTAGACCGCCTCCGGCAGGCTCAGCAGGCCGCGGTCGCGGACGAACTGGCCCAAGACCCGGGCGAAGCAGCCGAAGCTGCGCGGGTGCGGGTGGGGGACGTCGTAGACGCCGTCACTGGCGACCATCATGCGTGGGTGCACGGCGGTCGCGGCGATGACCGGCTCGTGCTCCTCCACCGGCGTCTGCCACGGGAAGACCATGGTCACCGCTCCCTCCTCCTCCATGACGAATTCGAAGGCGAACTCCTCGATCGACTTGCCGGCCGCCGCCGCGAGGTCGGCGGTGCGCTCGCCGACGTGGCGGCCGGAGCGGCTGTAGCCGACGATCTGATCGCCGCGTCCCAGGTACTTGGCCAGCCCTGCCACCGCGAGGCTGCGCACGCCGGGCCGGCGCAGCCGTTCGGCCATGGCCGTCCAGCCGCCGGGGTGCAGGTGGATGGGCATCGCCATCTCCAGGTGCGTCATGCCGGCCGGGTACAGATAGGACTCGAACGACAGGTCCACCCCCTCGCGGTCCACCTGCTCCAGGGCTGCGCCCGAGTCCGCGTCGACGCGCTCGTGGCTGACGTGCACCGGGCATCCTGAGGCTTTGGCCAGCTCGATGGTCTCCCGCCACGCGACCGGGCGGCCCAGGTGCGAGTAGCGCTGGTGGGCGGCGTAGATGCCGCCGTGCTCGGCGGTGACCTGGCAGAGGCGCACCAGCTCGTCGAAGCTGGCGTTGGCGCTCGGCTGGTAGTCGAGCCCCAGGCAGAGCGCGCCGGCGCCGGCTTCCATCCACGCGCGGGTGCCGTCCTCCATCGCCTGCAGCTCGTCCGCCGTCGCGTGGCGGGCGTCCCATCCCATCGCCCGCAGGCGCACGGCGCAGTGGGGGACCTGCGGGAACACGTTCAGTGGCGTGGTTCCGGCGAAGCGGTCCAGGTAGGAGTCGATGGTCGGCCAGCGCGCCTCCAGCTCCGAGCCGCCGTAGAGGGTCGCGGTATAGGCGAACAGCTCCTCGCACTGCGGCGAGTCGAGCGGCGCCCAGCCGAATCCGTCCGGGTGCAGCAGGTTGGTGGTGATCCCCTGCCGGGCGCCGACCAGGCTGTCGTGGCCGGCGAGCAGCGCCAGCTCCGAGTGCACGTGCACGTCGATGAACCCCGGGGTGACGGTGAGGCCGGTGGCGTCGACGATGATGTCTGCCGTGGCGGATCCCAGGTCGCCGATTGCCGTGATCGCGTCGCCCTGCAGGCCGACGTCCGCCCGATAGGCGGGACCGCCGGTGCCGTCGACGATGGTGCCGCCGGTGATGAGCACGGAGAAGGTAGAAGCGGTGTTCAGGCCCATGGACGGGATGATGGGTGCGCCGGGAGGGCCGCGCAAGCGGCACGAGAGACCGCGTCCCGTGCTACGGTGACGCCGCCCCCGGCCGGCGCCCTCTAACCCATGTCCTCACTTCCCCGCGCCATGCTGATCGACCTGGACGACACCCTGCTGGCCTCCACCGAGGCCGGCCGGCACGCCATGGAGGTCATCACCCGGCAGATCGCCGACGACATCGCGGTGCCCCTGGCTCAGGTGAGCCCGGCCATGGCCGAGGCCTCCACCTGGTTCTGGTCGGACGAGGAGCGCCGCGCCCGCGCTCGTATGGACCAGGCCGGCGCGCGCGCACGCATCGTCGAGCGCGCCCTGGAGCTGCTGCGGTGCACGGTACCCGTCGACGCGGAGGCGCTGGGCATCCGCTCGGTGGCCGAACGCCTTCGCGTGCTGGAGCCGATCGCCGGTGCGTTCGAGACCGTCGCCGAGCTGCGCCGCCGCGGCGTGCGGCTGGCGCTGGTCACCAACGGCGGCGCCGCCGACCAGCGCGCCAAGATCGACCGGCACGCCGTCGACCGGCGCTTCGACGCGGTGCTGGTGGAAGGCGAGGTGGGCTTCGGCAAGCCCGATCCGCGCATCTTCCGGCTCGCGCTCCAGCGGCTGGAAGTGCCCGCCGCCGACGCGTGGATGGTCGGCGACGACCTGCCCTGGGACATCGCGGGCGCGCAGGCCGTGGGCATCCACGGGGTGTGGGCGCGAGACTACGCCGCGACGGGCGCGGCGGGCGACGGAACCGTGCACCCCGACCGCACCGTGGGGACGATCGCCGAGCTGTTGGCCTGAGCCGCGCCGCCGTCGCTACCTTGGAGGCGATGGCCACGCGGCTGCCGGTTCCCCCTCGCCTGCAACCGGTCGATCAGCGCCTGATCGCCTGGATGGACCGCCACGGCGTGCGCCTGCTGCGCGTGACCATCGGCGTGGTGTTCATCTGGTTCGGGGCGCTGAAGCTCTTCCCCGGCGCCAGCCCGGCGGCCGGCCTGATCGTGTCGACCTTCCCGTTCCTGCCCGCCGGGCTGTTCCTGCCGTTCCTGGGCTGCTGGGAGATGGCCATCGGCGCAGGCTACGTTACCGGGCGCCTGCTGCGCGTCACGGTGGCGCTGATGTACGCCCAGATGCTGGGGGCGATGTCGCCGATCGTGCTCAATCCGGAAGCGGTGTTCGTCGCGGCGCCGTTCGTGCTGACCCTGGAAGGCCAGTACATCGTCAAGAACCTGGTCCTGCTGGCTGCTGCCATCGTCATCGGCGCGAAGGTGCGTTGACCGGAGGACCGGTGGAGCCCGGCGGCGGGTCATTCAGCGGGTAATGGCATCGCGTGGTCGGGAAGCGCGTGAAGTCACGGTCGGCGGTGTGCACCTCGCCACCATGCTCATCGGCATGCGCGGCGATCATCGCGTCGGTACACAGATTCCCTCCCGTTCCGGCGTTCTCCAGCAGATCGAAGAGCAGGCGGAACGCGTGCGGACCAGGCGTGAGCAGCCGGACAGTGGGTACGGCGAGCCACTCCTCCACGATCCCGCGCGCCCGGCCGACCGTCATGGGGTTTTCGCTCAGCGTGGGATGGGTCATCAGCCGAACGAACGCGAGCACCACGACCCACGGGATACCCACCGTCCGGGAGCCGGACAGCGTACGTTCCCACCACAGCCGCGCAGCGCGATGGTGCGGCGACGTCGCATCGTAGGCGTAGATCAGGAGGTTGACGTCGGGGACGATCATGCGCCGCGTGCGGTGTCTTCTGCCTCAATCTGATCGTAGAGCTGATTCATGCTCATCCCGCGAAAGCCGGGCTTGATCCCGAGCGCATGGGCCTTTACCCGAAAGGGGTTGCCCGGTGCGGGCGTATCCAGGCGTGCGAGACCGATCTGCAGCGTGTGCTCCAACACGTCGCGAAACGGGCGTTCCTCAAGCCGAGCCCGCTCTCGGAGCTCCCGCAAAATCGCATCGTTGATGTTCACAGTGGTGCGCATGCAGTCATCATGATGCGTCCATGTCGGTGAGTCAATAGTCCGGACGAGGTAGCCGGAAGAGCCGCCCGGTCACTATCTTTCCCGGCGATCCCATGGTCGAGGTCACGGCACTGGGCAAGTCGTACGGGTCGGTGCGCGCGCTCGACGGCGTGCGCTTCTCCATCGCCTCGGGGGAGATTGTCGGCCTGCTCGGCCCCAACGGCGCAGGCAAGACCACGGTCCTGAAGATTCTGACCGGCTACCTGCAGCCCGACCACGGCACGGTCACCGTGGACGGTCTGGACGTGCTCACCGACACCCTGGCGGTGCAGGAGCGCATCGGCTACCTGCCGGAGAACGCGCCGCTCTACCCGGAGCTGACCGTGCAGTCCTACCTGCGCCACATCGCCGAGCTGCGGCGCCTGCCCCCGGAGGAGGGGCGGACGCGCATCATGACCGCGCTGGCGGAGACCGGGCTGGCCGACCAGATGACCCGGCCGATCGGGGAGCTCAGCAAGGGCTACCGCCAGCGGGTCGGGCTGGCGCAGGCGATCCTCCACCAGCCGAGGCTGCTGATTCTGGACGAGCCGAGCGTGGGCCTGGACCCGACGCAGATCGTGCAGATCCGCAGGCTCATCCGCGCGCTGGCCCGGCAGAGCACGGTGCTGTTCTCCACCCACATCCTGAGCGAGGTGGAGGCGCTCTGCGACCGCGCCGTGATCATCATGCAGGGCCGCATCCGCGCCGATGCCGACCTGGAGACACTGGCCGCCGGCACCGCGGTGCTGCTGACCCTGGCGGACGAGGTGCCGGAGGCGCATGAGCTGCTGCTGGCACTTCCGGGCGTATCGGCGGTGGAGCGGGAGCGCGACCAGCGCGGCAGCCACTACCGGATCACGGCCGGAGCGCCGGTGGAGGAGCTTGGCCGCAGCGTGTTCGACGCGGCTGCGGCCGGCGGCTGGCCGGTGAGCGAGCTGCGCCAGGAGCGGCGCACCCTGGAGACGGTGTTCGACGCGTTGGCGCGTGACGCTGCCGCGGGCGCCGGCGACGCTGGCGCCGACCCGGCCGAGGACGCGGGAGCAGGCGCCGCTGCCGGGGAGGTGGGCGAGTGAGCGAAGCGAACCTCACTCGAAGAGTGACGCCTACCCTGTCGGTCGCGCGCAAGGAGGTGCTGAGCTACTTCAGCTCGCCACTGGCCTTCATCGCGGTGGGCGCGTTCCTGGCGGCGACCCTGTTCACGTTCTTCTGGGTGGAGGCGTTCTTCGCGCGCGGCATCGCCGACGTGCGCCCGCTGTTCGCCTGGATGCCGCTGCTGGTGATGCTGCTGGTGGCGGCCCTCGGCATGCGCCAGTGGAGCGAGGAGCAGCGCTCCGGGACGCTGGAGATCCTGCTCACCCTGCCGGTGCGGCCGATCGCGCTGGTGATGGGCAAGTTCCTGGCGATCGAGGTGCTGGTGGCCACGGCGCTGCTGCTGACCCTGCCCCTGCCGCTGACCGTCGCGCTGCTCGGCGACCTGGACCCGGGGCCGGTGATCGGCGGCTACCTGGCGTCGCTGCTGATGGCGGGCGCGTACGCCGCGCTCGCCCTGTTCCTGTCGTCGCGCACCGCCAACCAGATCGTCGCCTTCATCTCCACCGCCGTGGTGGGCGGCGCGCTCTACCTGGTCGGCACGCCGGGGGTCACCGACTTCGCGGGCGGCGCCGGCAACCTGCTGCGGCAGATCGGCACCGGCAGCCGCTTCGCGTCGATCGAGCGCGGCGTCCTGGACCTCCGCGACGTGGTCTATTACCTGTCGCTCACCGCCGGCTTCCTGGCCGCCGGCGTGCTGGCGCTGGACGCCAAGCGGTGGAGCCGCGGGGCCGTGACGGCGCGCTACCGCCGGCGCGCGCTGGCGGCCGCCGCGCTGGCTGCCGCCAACCTGATCCTGCTCAACGTGTGGCTGGGGCCGTTCGCGCGCCTGCGCGTCGACCTCACCGCCGACCGCGCCTACTCGCTGTCGCCGGCCACGGTCTCGCTGCTGCAGGGCCTGCCCGAGCCGCTCGCGATCCGCGCGTACCTGAGCGAGCGCACCCATCCGCTGCTCGCGCCGCTGGCTCCGCAGATCGGCGACCTGCTGGAGGAGTACCGCATCGCCGGCCGCGGCACGGTCACCGCCGAGGTGATCGACCCGGGCGGCGACCCGGAGGCCGAGGAGGAGGCCGTGCAGGCCTACAACATCCGGCCGACTCCATTCCAGGTCGAGGACCGTTATGAGCAGGGCATCGTCAACTCCTACTTCGACGTGGTGGTGAGCTACGGCGACCAGTACGAGGTGCTGGGGTTCGGCGACCTGATCCGCATCGACCGCGGACGCGACGGCATCACCGAGGTGCGCCTGCGCAACTTCGAGTACGACCTGACCCGCGCCATCAAGAAGGCGTCGTCCGGGTTCCGGAGTGTCGACTCGCTGTTCGCGGCGCTGCGCGACCCCGTGGAGCTGGCGCTGTACGTGACGCCGGACACGCTGCCGGCGGATCTGGATGATCCGCGCTCGGTGGTGGCCGAGGCCGCTGCCGCGCTGGCCGAGCGGTCCGGCGGCGCGCTGGTGTTCCGGGAGATCGACCCCGGTCCCGAGGGGGCCGAGGGCCGCCGGGAGCTGGCCGAACGGTACGGCCTGCAGCCTATCGCGGTATCGCTGTTCTCGACCGAGACCTACTACTTCGACCTGATCCTGGAGTCGGCCGGCCAGGCGTTCATCGTCCGGCCGGAGGACGAGTACAGCGCCGCGTCGGTCACCGCCGCGGTCGAGGCGGCGCTGAAGCGCGTCGTTCCGGGGTTCCTGCGCACCGTCGGCGTGCGCCTGCCGCCCGCGGGACCCACGCAGGATCCCTTCGGGAGGCCGCAGCAGCCGTTCGCGTCCTGGCAGCTCCTGCAGCAGCAGCTCTCCGACGACTACGCCGTGCAGCGCGTGGATCTGAGCCGGGGCGAGGTGCCCGCGCAGGTCGACGCGCTGCTGGTCGTGGCGCCGCAGGCGCTCCGCGACCGGGAGCGGTTCGCCGTCGACCAGTACCTGATGCGCGGCGGCGCGCTCCTGGTGGCCGCGGGCAGCTACCGCGCCGCCGCCGACGCGCTCGGCGAGGGCATCTCGCTGAACCGCGCCGGCGAGGGGATTGCGGCGCTGCTCGATGCCTACGGCGTGAGCGTCGCTCCCCGCGTGGTCATGGACCCGCAGAACGAGTCGTTTCCGACCACCGTACGGAGCGGCTCGGTCCTGCAGATCCGCCCGATCGACTACCCGTACTTCGTCGACGTGCGCCGCGACGGCATGTCGCGCACCCATCCGATCACGTCCTCCCTGGAGGCGGTGACTCTCAACTGGGCGTCGCCGCTGGCCGTGGACGGCGCGCTGGCCGCCGGCCGCCAGGTGGAGGTGCTGCTGCATTCGACGGCCGAGGCGTGGACCACGGGGGAGCCGGCCGCGCAGCCGGACTTCGGGCGCTACCCGGACGCGGGCTTCGCGCAAGGCGACGACCGCCAGGAATGGCCGCTCGCGGTGGCGGTCACCGGGCGCTTCCGGAGCGCGTTCGCCGAATCGGGTCCGCCGCCGGCGGACGGGACGGACGGCGATGCCGCCGGCCGGCGATCGACGATCGATGCATCGCCGGAGGACACCCGCCTGGTGGTATTCGGCTCGGGCGAGTTCCTCAACGACACGATCATGAGCCTGTCGGCGAGCCTGCATGGCGAACGCTACCTGAACAGCCTGCAGGCGCTGCAGAACGCCGTGGACTGGGCCGTGGAGGACCTGGCCCTGCTGGGCATCCGTTCCGAGGGAGCGGTGACCCGGCTGTTGCTGCCGATCGACGATTCGGCGCGGCGCGCCTGGGAGTTGATCAACTACGTGGTCGTGGCGCTGCTGCTCGGCGCGGTGGGCGCGGTGTGGTGGATGCGCCGGCGCGGCGAGCGGCCGATGTACGGTCCGGCTGCAGGCGTTGGCGGCCCGGATGAGCAGGCGCCCGCGGGCGGGGAGGGTGGTCCGTGATCGCGGCGCTGCGTCGCGAGCGCGGTCTGGCCGTGCTGGCGGCGGTGCTGGTGGCGCAGGCGGCGATCCTGGTGTTGACGCGGTTGCCGGGCCGCGAGGACGTACCGGAGTCGCTGCTCGCCGGCCTGGAGGCCGGAGCGGTAACTCGTATCGAGATCGAGGACGGCGCGGACGGACGCGTCGTGATGGACCGCGAAGGGGACGGCTGGGTGCTGAGCGATGCCGGCGGCTACCCGGCCGACGGCACCCGCATCGCCGGACTGCTGGACCGGCTGGCCGCCGCCCGGCGGGACCGGCTGGTGGCGCGCACCGAGGCGGGCCGGCTGGAGCTGCGCGTGGCGCCGGACGGCTTCGAGCGCCGCGTGCGCATCGACGCGGGCGCGGTCGGGTACCTGCTGTACGTCGGCACCACCGCCGGTACCGGCGCCGGGCACGTGCGCGTGGACGGCGAGGACGAAGTGTGGAGCGTCGACGGAATGGCGCCCTGGCAGGTGGTCGCCGACCGGTCCGATTGGGTCGATCCGGTCTACCTGCGCGTCGAAGCCGATCGGATCGCCGCCTTCGAGCTGGTGAACGCGGCCGGCTCGTTCCGCTTCGAGCGGTCGGACGGGGAGTGGACCTCGCCCGTGCCGGGCGCCGGCGAAGTCCTGGACCAGGAGCGGGTGACCGCCTTCCTGGACCGCGTGAGCACGCTGCGGATGCGCCGCCCGCTCGGCACCGAGCCGCCCGGCGACTACCGGCTCGCCGAGCGCGCGGCGGAAGTGCGGCTCGCGCTGAGCCCGGACGAGGACGGGGAAGGCGGCACCCTGGAGCTCCTGATCCTGGCCGGCGGCGACGACGATTACGACTACGTCGTGAAGAGCTCCGATTCGGAGTATTATGTGGAGGTGCCGAGCTTCACGCTCGCCGATCTGGTCGACGCCGACCGTTCGACGTTCGTGACGGCCGACGACCCGGGCGGCTCGCCAACCGGCGTTTCATCGCAGTGAGCGGCCGCCCGCCGGACATTTCGGAAACACATTCGGAGGTAATCGAATGAAGATGCATGTGGGCGGCGCCTGGGTGGATGCCGCCGAGACGATCGACGTACTGAATCCGTTCGACGGTTCGGTCGTGGACACGGTGCCGCGCGCGACCATGGACGACGTGCAGCAGGCGCTCGCGACCGCGCAGAAGGCCGCGAAGCAGGTGGCGGCCATGACCGGCTACGAGCGCTACGAGATCCTGCACCGCACCTCGGAGCTGATGGTCGAGCGCGCCGCCGAGCTGTCGAAGATCATCACCATGGAGGAGGGCAAGCCGGTCAGCGAGGCCGACATCGAGGTGGCGCGCGCCACCGAGATCATCGCCCTGTCCGCGGAGGAGGCCAAGCGCCTGGGCGGCGAGGTGCTGCCGCTGGACGGCGCGCCGGGCGTGCGCGACAAGGTCGGCTTCACCCTGCGCGTGCCGTGCGGGGTGGTGGTCGGCATCAGCCCGTTCAACTTTCCGCTGCACCTGGTGTGCCACAAGGCCGGCCCCGCCTTTGCGGCCGGCAACGCTGTCATCATCAAGCCTGCGACCGACACGCCGCTGTCGGGCCTGAAGATCGTCGAGTTGCTGGTGGACGCGGGGGCCCCGCCGGAGGCCGTGCAGTGCCTGACCGGCTCCGGCGGCGAGATCGGCGACGCGCTGTGCGAGGACCCGCGCGTGCGCAAGATCACCTTCACCGGCAGCCGCGACGTGGGCGAGCACATCTGCAAGGTCGCGGGCCTGAAGAAGGTGACCATGGAGCTCGGCTCCAACGCGCCGTTCGTGGTGATGCCCGACGCCGATCCGGAGAAGGTGGCCAAGGCGGCCGCCATGTCCGGCTACTCCAACGCCGGCCAGGTCTGCATCTCCACCCAGCGCGTGCTGGCGCACGCGGATATCTACGGCGACTTCGTGGATGCCTTCAAGGCGGAGACGGAGTCGATCAACACCGGCAACCCGCTGCACGCCGACAGCAAGATGGGGCCGATGATCCGCCAGTCCGACGCCGAGCGCGTGCACGGCTGGGTCGACGAGGCGCTCACCGGTGGGGCGACGCTGGTCACCGGCGGCGAACGCGACGGGCAGGTCATGCAGCCGACCGTGGTGGAGGGCGTCCGGCCGGAGATGCGCATCTCCCGCGACGAGGTGTTCGGCCCGGTGGTCGGCATCACGCGGGTGGAAGACATCGACCAGGCGATCGAGCTGGCCAACGACACCAACTACGGCCTGAGCGCCGCCATCTTCACCGAGAACGTGAACTGGGCCATGCAGTACGTGCGCCAGGTGGAGTCCGGCAGCATCCACGTCAACTGGGGCACCCAGTGGCGCGCCGACCTGATGCCGTACGGCGGCCTGAAGGACTCCGGCATGGGCAAGGAAGGGCCGAAGTACGCGGTCGAGGAGATGACCGAGACGAAGATGTGCGTCTTCCACCTGTAGGGGGAACGCAATGGCGGTACGCATGTACACGACGCCGAGCTGCGGCTACTGCACGCAGCTCAAGCGCTACCTGCGCGAGCGGCAGGTGAAGTTCACGGAGTACGACATCAGCCGCGACGAGCGCAAGGCGGCCGAGATCGCGCACCGCTCCCGGCAGCACGGCGTGCCGGTGCTCGACTACAACGGCACCATCGTCGTCGGCTTCGACCGCGACCGCATCGACCGCCTGATCGCGAAGGGTTAGCTTCGGCGGGCGATTAAGAGCGGCGCTGCAGGTAGCTGCGGCGCCGCTCGGGCTCGAACTTCTCGATCGCGTAGCGCAGCATCGTGCGCGGCATGCGCGCGGCGTGGCGGTCCAGGAACCGCTCCTCGGCCGCCCGGTCGCGCTTGCCGATCTCGCGCAGCATCCAGCCGACCGCCTTGTGGATCAGGTCGTGCGGGTGGTCGCGCAGCAGCTCGGCAAGCCGCAACGTGTCCTGGAACTGCCCGGCACGGATGAAGGCGAAGGTGGCGAGCACCGCCACGCGTTGCCGCCACAGGTGACCGGAGGCCGCAAGCTCGTAGAGCACGCTGCGGTCCCGCTCCAGCATATGGGCGCCCAGGATGTGCGGCGCCGAACCGTCCACCAGGTCCCAACTGTTCACCGCGTCCAGGTGTTCGAGGTAGAAGTCGGCGATCGTTTCTCGGTCGGCCGGTCCCGCCCGCCGGTAGCGATCGGCCAGCACGAACAGCGCCGCCTGCCGGTGCTCGTGCCAGGGGCTGGCCAGCGCGTCCGCCAGGTCGGGAAGCGGCAGCTCGTGATGGCGGCGGGCGATCGCCCGCACCTCCGGGACGCGCAGCCCCAGGAACCGGTCGCCCTCCCCGTACTCCCCCGGTCCCGTGCGGAAGAACCGCTGCAGATGCTCCGCGCGCTCCGGGTCACCGGCGCGGTCCAGTTCCGCGCACAGCGCGCGTGCAGGGCCTCTCATCGCCCGCGGATCATACCGCGGGCCGGTGCGGTCTGATCGCGCGTCGCAGCTCGGCGCGCCCTATACTTGGCGCTACGTCCATGCCGCAGTGCGACCGTATCGCGGGCACCCGCTGTCGCATCGACGGGGTCGTAGGGGACTATCTCGCCGGTGTCTCCGAGCAGTGGCTGAAGGTAGCACCGCGCGCCAATCCGGCGCTGCTGGAGATGTTTCGCGACCGCGACCGCCGGCCGCTGCGCGAGATGGTGATGTGGGCGGGCGAGTTCGCCGGCAAGTACCTGACCGCCGCGGTGCAGGTCCTGCGGCTGACCGCCGACCGGGAGTTGCGCGAGGTGGTCGCAGGCGTCGTCGCCGAGCTGGTCTCGCTGCAGGCGGACAACGGCTACCTGGGGCCGTGGCCGTCGCCGTACGGGCTGACCAACCGCGCCCCCAACTGCCGCCAGGGGGCGCCGCTCTGGGACCCGGAGCGCGGCGGCGACACCTGGGACGCCTGGGGCCACTACCACGTCATGCTCGGGCTGCTGCTGTGGCACGCGGACTCGGGCGACGCGGCGGCGCTGCGCTGCGCCCGCCGCATGGCGGACCGCTTGTGCGAGTTGTACCTGGGCGCCACGTCGCCGCGGCTGGTCGACACCGGCTGGAGCAAGGTGAACCTGGCGCCGGCGCACTCGCTGGCGCTGCTCCACCGGGTCACCGGCGAGGCGCGCTACCTGAAGTTGGCCGAGCAACTCGTGGCGGAGTTCGCCGCCTGCGACGCCGGCGGCAATCCGCTGGCCGGGAACTACGTGGAGGGTCCGCTGTCCGGCCTGGAGTACTTCGAGCTGCCCAATACCGGCTGGGAGAGCCTGCACTCCGTCATGGCGCTGGCCGAGTTGTACCCGCTCACCGGCAACGAGCGGTACCGCGACGCGCTGCAGCGGATCTGGTGGAGCATCACCGCCACCGACCGCCACAACACCGGCGGCTTCAGCTCCGGCGAGATGGCGGTCGGCGATCCCTACGACCTGGGCGCGATCGAGACCTGCTGCACGATCGCCTGGATCGCGCTCAGCGTCGAGATGTTGCGCCTGACCGGTGATGCGCGGGTGGCCGACGAGATCGAGCTGAGCACGCTCAACGCCGTGCTCGGCCTGCACTCGGCCAGCGGGCGGTGGGTCACCTACGACACGCCGCCGGACGGCCGGCGCATGGACTCCGGCGTCACGCTCGGCTGGCAGGGCCGGGAAGGCTCGCCGGAGCTGAACTGCTGCTCCGTGAACGGCGCCCGCGGCCTGGGCATGGTCTCCGACTGGGCGCTGATGCAGGACGCCGAAGGGCTCCTGCTCAACTGGTACGGCCCTTCGGAGTTCACCGTGCCGCTGCGCGAGTCCGCGGTCGAGGTGGCGCTGCGCCAGCACACCGGGTATCCGGTGGAGGGCCGGGTCGCGCTGCGCGTCGCGCCGGCCGCGCCAGTGAGGTTCCGTCTCAAGCTGCGCATCCCGCGCTGGTCGCGGGACACGACGGCCGCAGTCAACGGCACGCCGGTCGGTCCGGTCGAGCCCGGCGCCTACCTGGCCATCGAGCGCACGTGGCGCGACGGCGACCTGGTCGAGCTCGACCTCGACCTGAGCGTGCACTACTGGCCGGGCCACAACGCGCGCGCCGGCACCACGTCGCTCTACCGCGGCCCGCTGCTGCTCGCCTTCGACGCCCGCTACAACGACCTCGAGCACGACGCGCTGCCAGCGCTCGATGCCCGCCGCCTGCGCCTGGAGCCGGCCGCCTGGCCGCATTGGCTGCCGCCGGTCACGCTGCTGCAGTGCACGGCCGGGGACGGGCGCACGCTGCGGCTGTGCGACTTCGCGAGCGCCGGCGAGAGCGGTACCCCGTACCGCTCGTGGCTCCCGGTCACCAACGCCTCCGGGGCGTTGCCCGAGTTCTTCGCGCCGCCGCACGCGCGCCGGCTGCGGGCCGAGATCGGCCGCTTCGCCAAGCGCTACCAGGCGCATCTGCACAGCACGAACATCGCGCTCTACCGGCGCAGCGACCTGATCCGCCTCCGCCGCGACGCGGCGGGCTTCCTCCAGGCGTGTGAACAGGCGCGGGCGCTGATCGCCGCGTCCCCGGACACGGGCGAGGCGCGCTCGCTGGCGGCGGCGCTGGAGCGCATCGAGGCCGCCTCCGACATCATGGAGCCAGCCTTGGCGGACCGCCTTCAGCGCGAGCTGAACGAGCTTCACGACGAGCCCGTCTGCACGCTCTCCGACTGGCGGGTGAGCGCGCTGCAGCCGGCGCTGCGCGACATCCACGATGCCGAGCTGCCGCCGGAAGCGGAGTTCGACCGCTCGCTGCCCCCGCGCGGCGGCAGCCTGTGGACGGGGGTCGACGCCGTGCATGGCGGCCGTCCCGGCACGCTGTTCCTGCGCGTCACCGCCATCATGCCGCGCACCGAGCGGGCGCGGCTGATGTACGGAGCCGACGGGCCGGTCAAGGTCTGGCTCAACGGTCGGGCCGTCGACTGGCGCCGCGACCCCAGCCACGAGGAGCGCCCGGAGGAGTACCGCACCGAGGTCGACTGGCGGCAGGGAGAGAACACGCTGGTGTTCGCCCTCGACACCAGCGGCGGCCGGGCCAGGAGAGGCGTGCACATCAGCATCCCGGACCGCTGACCGGGCGCCGGTGTCCGCGACTCGGCTACAGCAGATGCAGCGCGCGGGCTCCGACGGCGCTGCCGACGCCGATCAGCAGGCCGACAGCCACTTCCGGGATGGAGTGGCCGACGTCGTGCGAGGTTTCCGGCCGGCTCGCCTCGGGCATCGGGGCGATCATCTGGCGCAGCGCCTCCGAGTTGATCTGGATCGCGCCGCGCACGCGGATCGCGTCGAAGATGATGATGACGCTGAACGCGCAGGCGATCGCGAACAGGTCCGATGCCACGCCGGCGCGCAGGCCGACGGCAGTGGTGAGGGTCGCGACGAAGGCGGTGTGGGAGGACGGCATCCCGCCGGCCGCGAACAGCCGGCGCCACGCGAAGGTGCGCGTGTGCACGGAGTGCATGGCGATCTTGAAGACCTGGCACCCCACCTGGACCACGACGGCCACGAGGAGGGATGCGCTCACACCGGCCGCCATCAGGACGGCGGATGCTACCATGAGCGCATGGGTTCTCTGGTAGCGCTGGTCTCCCGCGGCGACTTCGCGGTCCCGCCTGACCTTGCCGAGCGGATCGCCGCGGCCGGGGGCGAGCTGCGCCGGCGCGACTGCACCAGCGGCGCGGAAGTGGTCGACACCGCGCGCGGCGCGCCGGTCGTCTGGGTGTTCGGCGGGGGGCGCCTGATCACCGACGCCGTGCTCGCGGAGTTGCCCGACTGCCGCCTGATCGTTCGCAGCGGCAGCGGCACGGACAACATCCCGGTCGCCGCGGCGCGGGCACGCGGCATCGCTGTCGGCAACACGCCCGAGGCGACCCGCGACCCGGTGGCCGACCACACGATCGGCGTGCTCATCGCCCGGCACCGCCGTATCGTTCTCAAGGACCGCCACATCCGCCGGGGGATCTACTCCCAGGACAATCCGCAGACCGGCCCGGCGCTGGCCGGCATGACGCTGGGCCTGATCGGCTTCGGCCACATCGGCGCGGCGGTCGCCGCCCGCGCGGCGCCGTTCGGGTTGCGGGTGCTGGCGACCGATCCGGTCAGGAGCGGCGCGGAGATCCGTGCCGGCGGCGCTGAGCCGGTCGAGCTGGACGCGCTCCTGCGCACCAGCGACTTCGTGTCGCTCCACGTCCCGCTGCTTGCCAGCACCACGGCGCTGATCGGTGCGCGCGAGCTCGCCGCGATGCAGCCGCACGCGATCCTGATCAACACGTCGCGCGGCAAGGTCGTCGATCAGCCGGCCCTGATCGACGCGCTGCAATCCGGGCGGATCGCCGGCGCTGCGCTCGACGTGTTCGACCCGGAGCCGCTGCCGCCCGACAGCCCGCTGATCGGCATGGAGCAGGTGGTGCTCACCCCGCACACCGCCGGCTCCGGCGCCGCGATGATCCGTCGGTTCTGGGAGGACTCGATCACGACCATCGGCCACTTCCTGCGCACCGGCCGGCCGCGGTGGGAAGTGACCGCGTAGGCCCTCCGGCGCGCGGTCCCTACAGGAGCGCGCGCAGGCGGTCGCCGATCACCGCCACTTCGTCCTCGGACAGGCAGGCAGGACTGAAGCGCAGCAGCCCCTCGCGCACGCCGCCTGCGTTGACGTGAATGGGCGGGGCGCCGTCCTGCAGGGCGGTAGTGAGCTCCAGGGCGTCGCGCCGCTCCGGGCGCACTTCCACGATAGGGGTGCCGTCGCGGCCGTCGTCGATGGTTGCCTGACACGGCGCGCCGTCCAGTAGCTCGACGAGCCGATCGGACAGGCGCCGCCAGCCGGCGATCCGCTCGCGGTCGGGGATCGCCGCGAAGCGCTGCAGGGCGACCAGCAGGCCGGCGATCTGCTCCTTGCCGACCTTGCAGGGGCGGCCGATGCCGTGGTGCGGGGCGCCTGCCAGCGGCGGCTCGCAGGCGATCCACGACGGCGGGCGCCACAGCTCCGGCAGCACGTCCTGGTCGAAGAGCTGGAGCGCCGCCGCGCCCACCAGCCGGCGGCGGCCGCACAGGATGCCCGTCCCCTGCGGCCCGCCGATCGCCTTGCCCCCGGAGAAGCACACCAGGTCGGCGCCGGCGTCGATGAAGGCGCGCAGGTTGGACTGCGGCGGCAACCGGCCCGCGGCGTCGACGATCACCGGCAGGCCGTGGGCGTGCGCCTCGGCGATCACCTGCTCCAGCGGCGGCTGCGAGTAGGACTGGGCGACGTAGGCGATGGCGGCGGTGCGCTCGTCGATCGCGGCGCCCAGCTCCCACGCCTCCGTGTCGCGGACGCCGGCCCCTGAGAATCGATCGGCGATGCCGACCTCGACGAGCTCGGCGCCGGCGGTGCGCAGCGCATGGTCGTACAGGTTGCGATGGCTGCGTGGGATGAGGATGCGGTTGCGGCCCGCCACGTGCGGCAACCGCCCCATGCGGTCGGGATCGAGGCCGGTCAGGCAGGCGGCGGCACCGAGCAGCAGCGCCGCGGCCGCGCCGCTGGTGACCAGCCCGGCCTCCGCGCCGGTGTGCTCGGCGATGATCTCGCTGGCGCGCTCCTGCAGCGTCTCGATGGCCACGCACTGACCCATCGCCTCCGCAACCGCAGCGGCCACCTCCGGGTCGGCGCGACCGCCGCCCAGGCGGGTCGCGGGACCCGCGGCGTTGATGATCGTGGGGACGCCCAACCGGGCGAAGATGCTCGGCGCGGCGTCACTCTTCGTACGAGGCTCGTTTCGCTCACGCACGGGTATTGCCGGTCGGCGTGGCCGGCCGGGTCAGCTCTCGTCGGGGAGGCCGTACCTGCGCCGGAACCGCTCGATGCGGCCGGCGGTGTCGACGAGCTTCTGCTTGCCGGTGAAGAACGGATGGGACGCGCTGGAGATTTCCAGGGTCACCAGCGGGTATTCGTTGCCGTCTTCCCAGACCACCGTCTCCCTGGACTTGACGGTGGAGCGGGTCAGGAACTGGAAGTCGCTGGCCGCGTCCTTGAACACGACCGGCCGGTACTCGGGATGGATGTCGGGTTTCATCAGCCGTTCTCCGGTCGCGGGCCGCTCAGCGGACGCGCCACGTCCTTGAGGGTCAGGCCCTCGTCCTTGAGGAATCGCATCAGACCCTTCTTGTTCACCGTGCGCAGCGCCCGCGTCGACAGCTTGAGACGCACCATCCGGCCGAGCTCCGGCACGTACAGCCGCTTCTCCTGGACGTTGGGCCGCTGCACGCGCCGCGTCTTGTTGTGCGCGTGCGATACGTTGTTGCCGCTGAGCGGGCCCTTCCCCGTCAGCGCACATCGCCTTGACATGCCGGCAAGTATGCCCAAAACCGGCCGGCGAGGGAAGAGGGCGTCCCGGACATCAGGACGGACGGTCGCCGGCCAGCGTCACGCGGTGCATCACCCGCCGGAAGCCGTGATAGTCGTTGATCGGCAGGTGCTGGGTGCAGCGGTTGTCCCAGATCGCCAGCGAGCCGGGCCGCCAGCGGTAGCGGCAGGTGAGCTCCGGCTGCACCTGGTGCTGAAACAGGTACTCCAGCAGCGGCTGGCTCTCCGCTTCGCTCCAACCCTTGAAGTGCGACGTGTGCCCGCGGTTGACGTACAGCGCCTTGCGGCCGGTCTCCGGATGGGTGCGCACGACCGGATGCTCGCTGGTGAGCACCGACGCCTGCGCGCCCTGCTCCCGCAGGCGCTCCTCCCGCGTCGCGGCCACCGCCGGCTTGGTGGAGGTGTAGATGGCGGTCAGTCCGGAGAGGGTCTGTCGCAGTCCCGCCGAAAGCCGCTCGTAGGCCAGGTACTGGTTGGCGAACAGCGTGTCGCCGCCGCGGGGCGGCACCTCCACCGCGTACAGCAGGCTGCCCATCGGCGGCCGCTCCAGGTAGCTGGTGTCGGTGTGCCACACTCCGCCGAAGGCGACCCGTTCATGCTCCAGCTTGGTGACCGCGGTCACCAGCGGTTCCTCGGGCAGGCCCTGAAGCTGCGGGTAGGCGAGTGGCTCGCCGAGGCATCGGCCAAAGGCGAGCAGCGACTTCGGAGTCAGCTTCTGAGACGGGAAGAAGATCACCAGGTGGTCCAGGAGTGCCTGCCGGATCTCCGCCGCCGCGTCCGTGCCGAGCGGCCGTCCCAGATCCACGCCGGTGATCTCGGCCCCCAGCGCGCCGGACAGCGGCCGTGCTTCAATCAGTTCCATATCTCCAGTCCAACACTCTGGTATCGGTAGTCCGTGGCCTCGTCAACCCGTTTGACGGTACTCTGTCAGGGACTCATGACGACCCGCATCGGCATCATCAACGTTTCGGACCGGGCCAGCGCCGGCGTGTACGAGGACACGCCCGGCAAGGCGGTGGTGGCCCTGCTGGAGCGCTACCTGACGACTCCGTTCGAGCCGGTCTACCAGGTCCTCCCCGACGAGCAGGACCAGCTTCAGGAGGCGATGTGCCGGATGGCCGACGACGACGGCTGCTGCCTGATCGTCACCACCGGCGGCACCGGGCCGGCCCTCCGCGACGTCACGCCGGAGGCGACCGAGGCGGTCTGCCAGAAGATGCTGCCCGGCTTCGGGGAGCTGATGCGGCAGGTGTCGCTGCGCTACGTGCCGACGGCGATCCTCTCCCGCCAGACCGCGGGCGTTCGCGGCGGCGCGCTGATCCTCAACCTGCCGGGCCGCCCGCGCGCCATCGAGCAGTGCCTGGAGGCGGTCTTTCCCGCCATCCCCTACTGCATCGATCTTCTCGGCGGCCCGCGCCTGGAGTGCGACCCGGACGAGATCACCGCCTTCCGACCCAAGGGGGCGTAGGAGTTCCAGACGGATGGACCCAGACGGATGGACGTAGCCACCCTGCCGACCATCGCGGACGTGCGCGCGGCGGCCGAGCGCATTCGCCCGCACGTGCACGCCACCCCGGTGTTCACCAGCCGGTATTTCGATCGCGCCGTGGGAGCGAGCCTGTTCTTCAAGTGCGAGAACCTGCAGAAGGTTGGCGCGTTCAAGAGCCGCGGCGCCTGCAACGCGGTGTTCAGCCTGCCGGACCACCAGGCGGCGGCCGGCGTGGCGACGCACTCGTCGGGCAACCACGGCCAGGCGGTGGCGTTCGCCGCCGGGCTGCGAGGCATCCCGGCGACGGTGGTGATGCCGCGCGGCACGACGGAGATCAAGCGCCGTGCCGTGCAGGGCTACGGCGCCCGCACCGTGGAGAGCGGACCGACCCTGGCCGAGCGGGAAGGGACCACGCAGCGGATCGCGGACGCCGACGGCGCGCACGTGATCCATCCGTACGACGACGCCGACGTGGTGGCGGGGCAGGGCACCGTCGCGCTGGAGCTGATGCAGCAGGCCGGTCCGCTGGACGCGCTGCTGGTGCCGGTCGGGGGCGGCGGTCTCACGTCCGGCACCGTGCTGGCCTCCGGCGGAGAAGCCGGTGTCGGGGCAGGTGGTGCGCCGGTCGTCTACGCGGCCGAGCCGGAGCTGGCCGACGACGCCTATGAATCGCTGCGGACCGGCGTGCGGCAGCCGGAACGGCCTCCCCACACGGTCGCCGAGGGGCTGCGCACCAGCCTGGGGGACATCACCTTCCCGCTGGTCCGGGATGGTGTGCGCGAGATCCTGCTGGTCGACGATCGCGAGATCGTGGCGGCCACGCTCGCCTTCATCACCCGTACCAAGCTGCTGATCGAGCCCTCGGCCGGGGTCGTGATCGCCGCGCTGCTGCGCCACCGGGAGCGCTTCGCGGGCTCCCGCGTGGGCGTGGTCCTGACCGGCGGCAACGTCGACCTGGCCGCTCTGGGCGCGCTTGCGGAGGGAATCGATGGCTGAGGCGGCGGTTGCCGTGCGGCCGGCGGCGGCGCCGCCGGCGCGGGAGACGGTACAGGGGGTCGCCGACTTCCTGGCCGAGTTGTCCGGCCGGGTGCGAGGGGAGCTGCGCACCGACACCTATACGCGCATCCTGTACAGCACCGACGCCAGCATCTACCAGGTGATGCCGCACGGCGTGCTGATCGCCCGCGACGAGGAGGACGTGCACGCCGCCGTGGAGGCGGCAGCCCGCCACCAGGTGCCGATCCTGCCCCGTGCGGCAGGCAGCAGCCTTGCCGGCCAGGCGGTCAACGAGGCGCTGGTCATCGACACGTCGCGGTTCCTGGACCGGGTGGTGGAGCTCGACACCGAGGAGCGCTGGATCCGGCTGCAGCCGGGCATCGTGCTGGACGCGCTCAACGGCTACCTGCGCCCGCACGGGCTGCAGTTCGGGCCCGACCCGGCTTCCAGCAACCGCGCCGCGATGGGCGGCATCGTCGGCAACAACTCCACCGGCTCCCACTCGATCCTGTACGGCATGACCGCCGACCACGTGCTGGGCATGCAGGCGATCCTGTCCGACGGCACCCGCTGCCGGTTCGGCCCGCTCGACGCCGACGGGCTCGCCGCGCACCAGGCGCGGCCGGGCCTGGAAGGCGAGGTCTATCGCGGCGTGGCGGCCATCGCCGCCGGCGGGCGCGAGGCGATCCTGGCAGGCACCCCGGCGCACTGGCGGCGCTGCGGCGGCTACAACCTGGACCGGTTCGTGGACGGGGCCAGCTTCACCTACCCGCAGGACCCGCACTTCAACCTGGCCAAGCTGGTGTGCGGCTCCGAGGGCACGCTGGCGGTGATGACCGAGCTGACCCTCAACCTGGTTCCGGTGCCGGCCCACACGGCGCTCGCTGTGGTGCACTTCGATGACCTGTTCAAGGCGCTGTCCTCGGTAGAGACCATCCTGGAGACCGACCCGTCGGCGGTGGAGTTGCTCGACAACTTCGGGTTGACGCTGGCCCGCGAGGTGCCCCAGTACGCGCGGCTGATGACCGGCTTCATCTCAGGCACCCCGAACTGCGTGCTGATCACCGAGTACTCGGGCGACAACCCGCGGGAGTTGAAGCAGCGCATCGACGCGCTGAGCGATCACCTGCGCCGCCACGGCGTGCGCGCCACGGTGGTGCCGGCGCTCGACCCCGCGCTGCAGACCGACGTGTGGACGGTGCGCAAGGTCGGGCTCGGCCTGATGATGAGCATCAAGGGCGACTACAAGCCGATCCCGTTCATCGAGGACGCGGCGGTGCCGGTCGAGCACCTGGCCGAGTACGTGACCAGCATCGAGCGGTTCTGCAACGACATCGGCACCCGCGTGGCCTACTACGCGCACGCCAGTGCCGGCTGCATCCACATCCGGCCGCTGATCAACGCCAAGCTGGCCGCGGAGGTGGACAAGCTGCCGGTCATCTCCAGCTTCGCGCTGGAGCTGCTCGGCCGCTTCGGCGGCAGCCTGTCCAGCGAGCACGGCGACGGCCGCGCGCGGAGCTGGCAGAACGAGAGCTTCTTCGGCCCCGACCTGTACCGGCTCTACCAGGAGGTCAAGGGCACCTTCGACCCGCACGGCATCCTGAACCCCGGCAACGTCGTGGACGCGCCGCCGATGACCGAGTCGCTGCGCTACGGCCAGGAGTACCGCACGCAGGCGCACCGCGAGCACTTGGCCTTCCGCAGCGACCACGGCTTCACGCGCGCCGTGGAGATGTGCAACGGCGCCGGCATCTGCCGCAAGCGGACCGAGGGCACCATGTGTCCGAGCTTCATGGCCACGCGCGAGGAGGAACACTCCACGCGCGGGCGGGCCAACGCACTGCGGGCCGCGCTGTCCGGCACGCTCCCGCACGACGAGCTCACCAGCGAGCGCATGTTCGAGGTGATGGACCTTTGCATCGAGTGCAAGGCCTGCAAGGCCGAGTGTCCGTCGTCGGTCGACATGGCCAAGATCAAGATCGAGTTCCTGGCCACCTACTACGACCGGCACCGGCTGCCGCTGCGCTCCCGGCTGTTCGCGGACATCGGCCGCGCCAGCCGGCTGCTGGCAGGGCCGCTCGCTGGCGCCGTCAACCGACTGGTGGCGCCGGCGCCGGTCAGGCGCCTCCTCGAGCGGTTCGCCGGCATCAGCGCTCAGCGCACCCTGCCGGCGTTCAGCGGCAGTCCCTTCCCCGCCTGGGCGCGCCGCCGAGGGCTGGACCGCGCGCCGTCGGCGCGCGGATCGGCCGGCGCTGGCCGACCGTTGGCGCTGTTCCCGGACACCTTCAACAGCTTCAACACGCCGGAGGTGGCGCGCGCCGCCACCGAGGTGCTGGAACAGGCCGGTTTCGCGGTGACCGTGCCCGAGTATGGCTGCTGTGGGCGGCCGATGCTCTCCAAGGGCCTGGTGCGGCGCGCCCGGCGGGCCGCCCGCGCGACCGTCGCCCGCCTGGCGCCTCTGGCTCGTGCCGGCGTGCCGATCGTCGGGCTGGAGCCGAGTTGCGTGTCGGCCATTCGCGACGAGTACCGGTCGCTGCTGCCCGACGACGAGGACGCTGCGCTGGTCGCCGAGCACGTGGAGACCTTCGAGGAGCTGGTGGCGCGGGCGCACGCGGACGGCGAGCTCAGCCTCGACCTGAACGGCCACCACGAGGGGTTGCTGCTGCACGGTCACTGTCACCAGAAGGCGCTGATCGGCACCGGTCCCAGCAAGAGCACGCTGGGCCTCACCGGCGCGGAGGTGACCGAGGTGGATTCCGGCTGCTGCGGCATGGCCGGCTCCTTCGGCTACGAGGCCGAGCACTACGACGTGTCGATGACGATGGCCGAGCGGCGCCTGCTGCCGGCCGTGCGGTCGCTCGACGGCGGCGGCACGGTGGTCGCAGCCGGCACCAGCTGCCGGCACCAGATCATGCACGGCACCGGACGCCGTGCCCTGCACCCCGCAGAGGTGCTGCGCGCCGCGCTGCGCGGCACCAACGACTCCCACGGCTCGAACGGAGGGTGATCACGGATGAGCGACCACTTTGACGCACTGGACGAACTGCGCGCCGGCAACCGGCGGCTGCGCTACTACCGGCTGGGTGCCCTGCAGGACGCGGGGCTGACGCGGCTGACGGAGCTGCCGTACTCGATCCGCATCCTGCTGGAGTCGGTCCTGCGCCACAGCGTGGCCGAGGGCGGGCCGGCGGTGACGCGCGCGCACGTCGAGGCGGTCGCCGGCTGGCAGCCGCAGGCACCGGAACGGCCGAGCGTGCCGTTCATGCCGGCGCGCGTGGTCATGCAGGACTTCACCGGCGTGCCCGCGGTGCTCGACCTTGCGGCGATGCGCGATGCGCTCGCGCGTGCCGGCGGCGACCCGCAGCAGGTCAATCCGTCGATCCCGGTGGACCTCGTGATCGACCACTCCGTGCAGGTGGACCGCTTCGGGTCGGCGGACGCGCTTGCGCGCAACGCAGAGATCGAGTTCGAGCGCAACGCCGAGCGTTACCGCTTCCTGCACTGGGGGCAGCAGGCGTTCGCGAACTTCCGGGTCGTGCCGCCGGCGACCGGCATCGTCCACCAGGTCAACCTCGAGCACCTGGCGCCGGTGGTGGGCGTCGACGAGCCCGCCGACGGCACCCCGGCTGTGGCCTATCCCGACACCGTGGTCGGCACCGACTCGCACACCACCATGATCAACGGCCTGGGCGTGCTCGGCTGGGGCGTGGGGGGCATCGAGGCGGAGGCGGCGATGCTCGGCCAGCCGTCCGACCTGGTGCTTCCCGACGTGGTCGGCATGCGCCTGACTGGCCGGCTCTCGGAAGGGGTCACCGCGACCGACCTCACCCTGACGGTCACGCAGATGCTGCGCGCGCACGGCGTGGTGGGCCGCTTCGTCGAGTTCTTCGGTCCTGGTCTGGCGGACCTGGCGCTGCCCGACCGCGCCACCATCGCCAACATGGCGCCGGAGTACGGCGCGACCGTCGGCTTCTTCCCGGTGGACGATGAGACGCTGCGCTACCTGCGGTTGACCGGGCGCGGCGAAGACGAGGTGGAACGGGTGGCCGCCTACTGCCGCGCGCAGGGCTTGTTCCGCACCGACGACGCGGAAGACCCGCGCTACAGCGCCACCCTGGAGCTGGACCTGGCATCCGTGCAGGCGGCACTGGCCGGCCCCAAGCGGCCACAGGACCGAGTGCCGCTGGGCCAGATGAAGCGCCGCTTCGCGGAGTCGCTGGCGGCGCCGGTCGAAGAGCGCGGGTATGGGCTCGACGCCGCCGCGCGGCAGGCCTCCGCTGAGTTCGGCACCAACGGCGACCGCGCCGACCTCCGCCACGGGGCGGTGGTGATCGCGGCCATCACCTCGTGCACGAACACCTCCAACCCCAGCGTCATGATCGGCGCCGGCCTGCTGGCACGCAACGCCCGGCGGCGCGGGCTCCGCGTGGCGCCCTACGTCAAGACCAGCCTGGCGCCCGGCTCGCGCGTGGTCACCGACTACCTGGGTTCCGCCGGCCTGCTCGCGCCGCTGGCGGAGCTGGGCTTCGACGTGGTCGGCTACGGCTGCACCACCTGCATCGGCAACTCCGGACCGCTGCCTGCGGCGGTGACCGCAGCCGTGGAGTCGGCCGACCTGGTTGCCGCCGCGGTGCTGTCCGGCAACCGCAACTTCGAGGGCCGCGTGCACGCGACCGTGCGCGCCAACTACCTGGCATCGCCGCCGCTGGTGGTCGCCTACGCGCTGGCCGGCACGGTCGACATCGACCTGACCAGCGAGCCGATCGGCCGCGGCGACGACGGGGCCCCTGTCTACCTGCACGACATCTGGCCCAGCAACGCCGAGATCACGGAGGCGGTGGCCGATTCGGTCAGCGCCGACCAGTTCGCGGACCGCTACCGCGACGTCTTTTCCGGCAATCCGGCGTGGAGCGCCATCGAAGGCTCGGGCGGCACGCGCTACGCGTGGGAGGCGGATTCGACCTACATCCAGGAGCCGCCGTTCTTCGAGGACTTCGGCCGTGAGACGCCGCCGGTGTCGGACATCACCGGCGCGCGCGCGCTGCTGGTGCTGGGCGACTCGATCACCACCGACCACATCTCTCCGGCCGGCGCTATCGCCGCCGACAGCCCGGCCGGCCGCTACCTGCTGCAGCACGGGGTGGCGCGCGCCGATTTCAACCAGTACGGCGCGCGCCGCGGCAACCACGAGGTGATGATGCGCGGCACGTTCGCGAACATCCGCATCAAGAACCAGATGGTTGCCGGCACCGAGGGCGGCGTGACCGAGCACCGGCCGTCCGGCGATCGCCTGTCCGTGTTCGACGCCGCGGTCCGCTACCGCGATGAGGGCGTGCCGCTGATCGTGCTGGCCGGCCAGGAGTACGGCGCCGGCTCCAGCCGCGACTGGGCCGCCAAGGGGCCGGCGCTGCTCGGCGTGCGGGCGGTGATCGCGCAGAGCTACGAGCGCATCCACCGCTCCAACCTGGTCGGCATGGGGATACTGCCACTGGAGTTCCAGCCGGGCGAGTCCGCCGCCGGCCTGGGCCTGTCCGGCCGCGAGCGGTTCGACGTCAGCGGGTTGTCCGGCGGCCTGACGCCCGGTCAGCAGGTGGCGGTGACGGCGACCGCGGACGACGGTCAGGTCACGCGCTTCACCGCCTCCGCCCGCATCGACACCGACCTGGAGGTCGAGTACCTGGCGGCCGGCGGCATCCTCTCCAAGGTGCTGATGGACTTGGGCGGGCAAGGCTGAACTCCGAAGCCGTTCGACCGGTATGGCGTCCGTCGCCTATGGTGAGCACCGTGACCGGCACCTCATCCCTTCCGTCGACATCTCTGCCAACGACGTTCGGCCAGCTCAAGGCATCCGGCTACCGGCAGCGCTCGGTCAAGGAGGAGCTGCGCGCCAACCTGCTCGCCCGCCTGCACGCGGACCAGCCGCTGTTTCCGGGCATCATCGGCTACGACAAGACCGTGCTGCCCGGGATCGTCAACGCGATCCTGTCGCGGCACGACTTCATCCTGCTCGGCCTGCGCGGCCAGGCCAAGTCGCGCATCCTGCGCGCCCTGGCCGGCTTCCTTGACGAGTACGCGCCCGTGATCGCCGGCAGCGACCTCAACGAGAGCCCGTTCGAGCCGATTCTGGCGGCCTCCCGGCAGCGCGTGCGGGAGCAGGGCGACGACCTGCCGATCGACTGGATGCACCGCGACGAGCGCTACCACGAGAAGCTCGCCACCCCCGACGTCACCGTGGCCGACCTGGTCGGCGACATCGACCCGATCAAGGCGGCCACCAAGCGGCTCTCCTACGCCGACGAGGGCGTCATCCACTACGGGATCATCCCGCGTACCAACCGCGGCATCTTCGCCATCAACGAGCTGCCCGACCTGGCGCCGCGCATCCAGGTGGCGCTGCTCAACGTGCTGGAGGAAGAGGACATCCAGATCCGCGGCTTCCCGGTCCGCATCCCGCTGGACATCCAGCTCGTCTTCACCGCCAACCCCGAGGACTACACCAACCGCGGCAACATCATCACGCCGCTGAAGGACCGCATCGACTCGCAAATCATCACCCACTACCCGGACCGCCTGGAGCACGCCATGGCGATCACGGCTCAGGAGGCGTGGACGGACCGCGACGGCGACTATGAGCTGCGGGTACCGCGGTACTTCAAGGAGCTGATCGAGGAGGTGACGTTCGAGGCGCGCAAGAGCGAGTTCGTGGACCAGAAGTCCGGCGTGTCGGCGCGCATGCCGATCGCGTTGCTGGAGAATGTGCTCAGCAACATGGAGCGGCGCGCCGCCCACCTGCACGAGCCGGTGATCTACCCGCGCCTGACGGACCTGCACACGGCGCTGACCGCCATGACCGGAAAGATGGAGCTGGTCTACGAAGGGGAGCAGGAGGGCCCGGTGCTGGTGGCCCGCAAGATCATCGGCCAGGCGGTCAAGCGCACCTTCCGCCGCTATTTGCCCACGCCGGACGTGCGCTCGCGCGACGGTGAGGGGCGGCGTCCAGGGAGGTCCGGTCAGAGCGAGCGCAGAGAGCAGCCGGAGCAGGACGAGGTGGACTCCGTCTACCAGCCCATCGTGAGCTGGTTCGCCGAGGGACAGACCGTGGACACCTCGGACGAGCTGGGCACCGACGAGTACATCCGCCGCTTCTCTCAGGTGGCCGGCCTGCGCGACATGGCCGCCACGCGCTTCCGCATCGTCGAGCCGGGGGAGCTGGGGCTGGGGATGGAGCTGGTGCTTGAGGGTCTGCACCAGCATTCCATGCTGTCCAAGCGTGACCTGGAGAGCTCCACCTCCTACCGGGACATGCTCAAGGCGATGTTCGACCAGATGACCGACGACGACACCTCCTGAGAAGAGACCGATGCACTGGCGCTACCTGAAGTGGGACGACTCGCTGGCCGCCGCCGTGGCCGCCTTCGAGGACCTGCTCAGCCTGTTCAACTTCCTGCTGCTGCAGGCGGCCGGCGACGTCGACCGGGTGCTGCAGTGGATGCGTTACCTGCAGGAGCGCGGCATGATCGACGCGGATGTGGACCTGGAGGAGTTCCGGGACCGTCTGGAGGACGAGAACCTGATCGAGCGCGACGGCGACGGCGGCTACAGCCTGACCGCGCGCGGCGAGCAGCGCATCCGCAAGGAATCGCTGGCGCTGGTCTTCCGCAACCTGGCCAAGGGCGGCTTCGGACAGCACCGCGTGCCGCACACCGGCGAAGGCGGCGAGCGCACGACCGAGACGCGCGGCTACCGAGCCGGCGATCCGATCACTCAGATCGACGCGCTGGGCACCATCAGCAACGCCGTCAAGCGCGGCGGGCTGGACGACATCGCCTTGCAGGAGCAGGACTTCGAGGTGTACGAGAGCGAGCACCTGTCGTCCTGCGCGACCGTGCTGCTGATCGACATCAGCCACAGCATGATCCTGTACGGCGAGGACCGGATCACCCCGGCCAAGCAGGTGGCGCTGGCGCTGTCCGAGCTGATCATGACGCAGTACCCGCGCGACAGCCTGCACGTCGCCTACTTCGGCGACGACGCCAAGCTGATCGACGTGGGCAGCATCCCGTACCTGCGGGTCGGGCCCTACCACACCAACACCAAGGCCGGGCTGCAGCTCGCGCAGTCGGTGCTGCGCGCCGAACGGCACGCCAACAAGCAGGTCTTCATGATCACCGACGGCAAGCCGTCGGCCATCTTCGAGGACGGACGGATCTACAAGAACTCCTTCGGGCTCGACCCCAAGATCGTCAACCAGACGCTGGACGAGGCGGCCGAGTGCAAGCGCTACGGGATCGTCATCACCACCTTCATGGTGACCGAGGACCCGTACCTGGTGGAGTTCGTCGAGGAGCTTTCGCAGATCAACCGCGGGCGCGCCTACTACGCGGCGCCCGGCGAACTGGGCGAATATATCTTCGCCGACTACGTGCGGAACCGCCGCCGCGGCGTGCGGTAGCGCAACATCACGGGAGGAACACGATGGGAGTTCGATCAGCACAGGCGCAATGGAAGGGCGATCTCAAGGGCGGCAGCGGCACGATGTCGATCGGTGGCCGCTTCGAGCAGCCGTTCACGTTCAGCTCACGGTTCGAGGAGGGCGCGGGCAGCAACCCGGAGGAGCTCCTGGCAGCGGCGCACGCCGGCTGCTACTCGATGGCGCTGTCGCACGGCCTGGCCGAGGCCGGCCACACCCCGACCCGCGTCAGCACCACCGCGGACGTCTCCCTGGAGATGACCGACGGCGGCCCCACCATCACCACCATCGCGCTGGTGTGCGACGCGGAGGTGCCCGGCATCGACGACGCGAAGTTCCAGGAGATCGCGGAGGCGACCAAGAGCGGCTGCCCGGTCTCCCGCGCGCTGGCCGGCCCGGAGATCACCCTGCAGGCGACGCTCCGGTAGAGGATCAGTCGCCGAGCGGCTTCGAGTCGTCTGCGTCGCGCGTGCGCACGAGGTGATACTTGATGCGTCGCATCGACTCCATCGCGGGCTCGCCCCGGATCTCCGCCACCTCGTAGGCGATCATGTCGAACAGCGCGAGGAGCATGTAGCGCGCGGGCGTGGGCACCAGGATGTTGGCCGGTTCGGCGATCTGGAACGGCACCACCTCCGCGGCCGCCTGTGCAAGCCGCGAAGCGGGCGCGGTCACGGCGATGGTGTGGCCACCATACTGACCGGCGACCTCGGCCGCCTGCACGATCGGCTCGGAGTTGCCGGTGATTGACAGCAGGATCAGCACGTCCCGGCGCTTGAGCGTCGCCGCCATCATGAGCTGCAGTTGGGCATCGTTGCAGTGGGTCGCCCGAATTCCCAGCCGGAACAGGCGGTTCTCGGCTTCCATCGCCGCCATGGAGGAACCGCCCCCACCCCCGAAAATCAGCACCCGCTCGGCATTGGCGATCGTCGTCGCCGCGCGTTGCAGCGCCTCCCCGTCGACCTGATCGGTCAGCGTGTCCAGGACCCGCCGGAGTGACGACACGATCTCCGTGACCGCTTCGGTGGCCTCGATGAGCGCCAGCGGCGGGTGCAGGTAGCGGTCGCCGACCGCCTGCATCTTCGCCAGGGCGAGCTTCAGGTCGCGCAGGCCTTCGCATCCGACCGATCGGCAGAAACGCGTCACCGTGGAGGTGCTTACCCCTGCCCGCGCGGCGATGTCGCGGGTGTGGGCATGCACGGCGAAATCGATGTCCGAGCTCACCAGGTCGCCCACGCGCCGCTCCGCGCGGCTCATGGTCGGTGTCGCGCGAACGATCTGCGAAAGCAGATCGCGCGTTCCGTCTCGGTCATTGTTGGGATTCGTTTTCATTTTTGCCGCCTTCATGACGCGAACGGGTTGACATTTGTGAAAACCATTTTCAATGTCGCGCCACCACCAGCATGATACGCGGTCATCCGCGGTCGGTGTGACAGGAGGAGGAACGATGAGAAACTTCCGATTCTCAACTCGAATCGTGGCCGGCGCTGCGGCCCTCGGCTTGGCGCTGGCCACCGCTCCGGCGGCGCTCGCCGACGGGACGCTGCGCTACGCGACGGTCGGCGAGCCGCCGAGTCTGGATCAGCACGTGGTGACGTCGGATCTGGCGACCACCATCGCCCACCACGTGTTCGAGGGGTTGTATACCTTCGACGCCAGCTACGAACCGCAGCCATTGCTGGCTGCCGGCGAGACGGTGAGCGCCGACGGCACGACCATCACGATCCAGCTCCGTGAAGGGGTGCAGTTCCACGACGGTCAGCCCATGACGTCGGCGGACGTCGTGGCGTCCCTGAAGCGCTGGGGCGAGCACGGGTCGCGAGGCAAGCTGCTGTTCGCCAACATCTCCGATGTTTCGGCGGCCGGGAGCCATGCCGTGACGTTGACATTCACCACGCCGTTCGGGCCGTGGAAAAACCTGATGGCGTTCATCAACGGGGGGCCGGCCATCTATCCCGAGCGGGTTGCCGCGGCGGCCGGCGCCGCCCCGATCGAAGTCTCCGACTACATCGGCACCGGGCCGTACCGATTCGGCGAATGGCGGCCGAACCGCTACGTCGAGCTGGTCCGGTTCGACGGCTACTCCGGGCCGTCGGGCGACCCGAGCGGATACGCGGGCGAGCGGGTGGCCGACTTCGAGACACTGCGCTTCGTTCCCGTTCCCGATCCCGGTACGCGCGTCAGCGGCCTGATGGCCGGGGACTACGACTATGCCGAGAGCATTCCGAGCGACCTGTTCGACTCGCTGGACGCGGACCCGGCCGTGGAGGTGGTCCTGAACGGCGGTCCGATCTTCGGCCTGGTGTTCATGAACTCGAAGGCGGGGCCATTGCAGGGGAACTTCACCCTGCGCCAGGCGATCCAGGCGGCGCTCAACAAGGAAGACGCGCTGCGGGTGTCGATCGGCCCGGAGAAGTTGTGGCGTGCCAACGGCTCGTTCCTTCCTCAGGGCAACTTCTGGTACTCCGATGCCGGTGCGGCGAGCTTCAGCGAGGGGGATGCCGAGAGAGCACGCGGGCTGGCCGAGCAGGCCGGCTATGACGGGACACCGATCAAATTCCTGGTGTCGACCAACTACGCGTTCCACTACGACCAGGCGGTGGTGTTCACCCGCCAGCTCCTGGAGGCTGGCATCAACGTGCAGATGGTGGTCGTGGACTGGGCGACCCTGATCCAGAAGCGGGCGCAGCCGGACCAGTGGGACCTGTTCTTCACCCACCACGGCTTCGTCCCGGATCCGATCCTGATCTCCGTGATGAACGACAACTACCCCGGATGGTGGACGACGGCGGAGAAGCAGGAGCTCAAGGGCGCCTTCACGGTCACCAACGATCCGGGAGACCGCAAGGCGACCTGGGACCGGATCCAGGAGCTGATCTACCTGCAGGTGCCGACCATGAAGACCGGCGACGTCTACACGTACAACATCGCCTCGCCGGCGCTCTCAGGAATCGAGGCCACGACGCTGATCTGGCCTCACTTCTGGGGCGTTTCCAAGTAGCACCGCATAGCGTTCCCTGGCCGTGCAGGGGATGGTGCCCGGTCGCCGACCAGGGCACCATCCGTGCACGGCGTGCGTGACCGGCCGTCGCGCACATCGGGTCCATCGTGCCTCGCTACCTGCTTCGTCGACTCGGGACATTCGTGCCGACGCTCTTGGCGGCGTCGTTTCTGGTCTTCATCTTTGTCCGCCTGATTCCGGGCGATCCCGCCGCGGTCCTCCTGGGAGACGCCGCGACGCCGGAGGAGGTGGCGAATCTGCGCGGCGAGATGGGGCTCGATGCGCCGCTTGCGGTCCAGTATGTCCACTGGCTGCGCGCGGTGGGCCGGGGCGACCTGGGCCGCTCGATCTTCTTCCAGGTACCGGTCCTTGAACTGATCGTCGACGGACTGGAGACCAGCACGCTGCTGGCGCTCATGACCATGGTCTGGATCGTCTGCCTCGGGCTGCCGATCGGGATGCTGGCCGCAGCGCGGCGCGCCAGCCGCTTCGACCAGATCCTGTCCGGGATCGCGATGTTCCTGGCGTCGGTGCCGACCTTCTGGGTCGGGCTGTACCTGATCCTCATCTTCGCCGCCACGCTCGGCTGGCTGCCGAGCTCCGGGTATCCGTCGATCTTCGGTGACGGCGGTTTGGCGAACCTGCGCCATCTGCTGTTGCCGTCGGCCGCCCTGGCGGCCCCGAACGCCGCGCTCATCATCCGCCTGACGCGCGCTATCATGCTCGACGTCGCCGGCGAGGACTACGTGCGCACCGCTCGCGCCAAGGGTGTCCATCCCGCACTGGTGGTGGTCCGGCATGTGTTTCGCAATGCGCTGCTCACCGTGGTGTCGGCGCTTGGCTTCACCATCGCCGCGCTGATATCGGAGGCGGTCGTGACCGAGACCGTGTTCGCGCTTCCCGGCGTGGGCCGGACGGTCGTGCAGTCGATCCTGCGGCGCGACTATCCGGTCATCCAGGGCGTGATCCTGATGATCGTGGTGCTGTACCTGGTGATGAACCTGATCGTCGACCTTCTCTACGCGTGGCTCGATCCCCGGGTGAAGCTGCGATGATTCCCGCGCCGCTGAAGCGCCTGTTCGCCGGCCGGCATCTGGCGTTCGCCGGCTTCGTAACCATCCTCTGCATCGCCGTGTGCGCGCTGTTCGCGCCGTGGGTGGCGCCGTCCGACCCGAACGAGATCGATCCGCCGGCCAGGCTGTTACCGCCGGGCGCGGCGCACCCGTTCGGGACCGATCACTTCGGCCGGGACACCCTCTCGCGGGTGATACACGGGTCGCGGATGGCGCTCTTGATCGGGGTGGGCGTGGTGGTGCTCGCCTTGGCGGGCGGCGTGCTGTGCGGGGTGGTGTCGGCGATCTTCCCGCGCGTGGGCCTGGTGCTGATGCGCGCCGTCGACGTGCTCATGGCCTTCCCGTCGCTGCTGCTGGCGCTGGCCCTGATCGTGATCTTGGGCCGCGGGGTCGAGAACTCGATCGTCGCCATCGGCGCCGTGTACCTGACCACCACGGCGCGCATCGTCTACGGCGTGTCGCTGCGGCTGAACTCTGAGTCGTGGGTGGAGGCGGCCCGCGGCATGGGCGGAAGCACGGCGCGCATCGTCTTCCGGCACCTGCTGCCGAACCTGTTGTCGCCCCTGTTCGTGCAGGCCAGCTTCGTATTCGCGTTCGCGCAGCTGCAGGCGGCCTCGCTCGATTTCCTGGGATTGGGCGTGCCGCCGGAGACGCCAACCTGGGGCAACATGCTCGCCGAGTCGCGGATCTACATCACGCGCGCGCCGTGGCTGCTGCTGTTTCCGGGGCTGATGATCGCGCTCAGCGCATTCTCATTGAACGTGGTCGGCGATGCGGTGCGCGACCGCCTGGACCCGCGTCTCAAGGACGCGTTCTCGACGCGGGCGCGCTGATGCAGGCGCTCCTTGCCATCCGCGACCTGGTCCTGGAAGCGCAGGTCGATGGGGCGCCGAGGGCCGTCGTCGAACGCCTGTCGCTCGCCGTCCGGCAGAACGAGTCGATGGCGCTGGTCGGAGAGTCGGGGAGCGGCAAGACCCTGACCGCACTCGCGATCATGGGTCTGCTTCCAGAGCCGGCGGTGACGGTGGCGGCCGGAAGCATCGAGCTCGGCGGCGTCGACCTGCTGGCCGTCTCCGCGAGGGAACGTCGAGCGATGACCGGCCGCGATGTCGCGATGGTGTTCCAGGAGCCGATGACGGCGCTGAACCCGGTCGTCCGGATCGGCGATCAGATCGTCGAGATGATCCGCGCGCACGAGCCGGTCAGCCGGCGCGCTGCCCGCGCGCGGGTCGAGGACCTGCTGGCGATGGTCCGGATGCCGGAGCCCACCGCTCGCTTGCGCGCCTACCCGCACCAGCTCTCCGGCGGCCAGCGGCAGCGGGTGATGATCGCCATGGCGTTGGCGTGCCGGCCGCGGCTGCTGATCGCCGACGAGCCGACGACCGCGCTGGACGTGACCGTGCAGGCGCGCATCCTTGCCCTGCTGCGCGAGCGGCAGGCCGAGCTGGACATGGCCATGCTGTTCATCACCCACGATCTGGGCGTGGTGGCCAATGTCGCCGACCGGGTTGCGGTCATCTACTGCGGCCAGATCGGCGAGTGCGGTCCGGTGGAGCGGATCTACCGCACCCCGGCGCACCCGTACACCCGCGCGCTACTGGCGTGCGTGCCCGACGCGGGTCGCGCCGGCGGCCTGCTGGCGACTATCCCGGGCCAGCTCCCGGCACCGGCCGACGGGCTCACCGCGTGCCGATTCGCCCCGCGCTGCGCGCTGGCCGACGAGGGGTGCCGGCGGATCGTTCCGCACCCGGTGACCATCGCCGGGCAGCATGAGGCGTTCTGCCATCATCCTCGAACCGGGGCGGAGCCGTGAGCGGCATGCCGCTGTTGCACGTTGAGGCGCTCACCGTCACGTATGGGCTGCCGTCGCAACGGCTGTTCCGCCCGGGCCGGCGGTTCAAGGCGGTGGACGGAGCATCGCTGGCCATCGAGCGCGGGGAGTCGCTGGGCCTGGTCGGCGAGACGGGATGCGGCAAGACGTCGTTGAGCCGGGCGGTCTACGGGCTCGTGCCGGTTTCGTCCGGAGTCGTCCGCTTCGACGGCGCGGACCTCACCGCTGCCGGCGGCGCGCGCAGCCGCGAGCTGCGGCGCGGCATGCAGATGATCTTCCAGGATCCGGGGGCGTCGCTGAACCCGCGCATGAGGGTAGGGCAGGCGGTCGCCGAGCCGCTGGAAATCCACGGGGAGGGCACGCGCCAGTCCCGCCGCGAGCGCGTGCGCGAGGTGCTGGAGGCGGTGGGATTGGGAGCAGACGATGCCCGCCGGTACGCTCATGAGCTCTCAGGCGGTCAGCGGCAGCGGATCGCCATCGCCCGTGCAGTGGTGATCCGGCCCACGCTGATCATCGCCGATGAGCCGGTCTCGGCGCTGGACGTGTCGCTCCGTGCGCAGATCCTCAATCTGATCGCAACCCTGCGGCGGGAGCTCGGACTGGCCTTGCTGTTCGTCTCGCACGATCTGTCGGTGGTGAGCTATCTGTGCGATCGCGTGGCGGTGATGTACCTGGGACGCATCGTCGAGACCGGCCCGGCTGCCGAGGTGCTGGCGGAGCCCGCGCATCCCTACGCCCAGGAGCTGGTCGCCGCCTCACCGGTGCCGGATCCGGCGCGGCCGATCCGCTCGTCAGCCCCGGACGGAGAGCCGCCCAACCCTGCCGCTCCGCCTGCCGGGTGCCGGTATCATCCACGCTGTCCCCACGCGACCGAGCGCTGCCACGAAGAGGAGCCGGACCCGCGCGACTACTCGCCCGGCCGCCGCGTGGCGTGCCACCACGCCGAGCAGATCGCCGTAGCGCTGGATCGGCGCGAAGCCACGTGACGGCGCAGCGTTCGCTCCCGAGTACCGGATCTACTCAAACAGACGTCTATTTCGTCACATCCTGTGGTATGATTAGCCGTTCATAGATCAAATGGAACGATTCGTTGAGGGGGCTCTGCGCCGCTGGCTCGCTCGCCGCCGGCGCAAGCCGCTCGTGCTGCGTGGGGCTCGTCAGGTCGGCAAGACGACGCTCGTGCGTCGGTTCGCCGCCGCAACCGGCATGGGGCTATGCGAGGTCAACCTGGAGCGGAACCTCTATCTCGACGAGGTGTTCAAGAGCCTCGATACCGGTCGCATCGTACGCGAGCTGGAGGCCCTCGGTGGGGTTCGTCTGGCCGGCTCCATCCTGTTTCTGGACGAGGTCCAGGCTGCGCCGCATGCGCTGCTCGCGATGCGGTACCTCTACGAGGATCGACCCGAGATCCCGGTGCTTGCAGCGGGCTCCCTGCTGGAGTTCGCCCTTGCGGACCACTCTTTCTCCATGCCGGTCGGGCGCATCGAGTACCTGCACATGGGGCCGATGTCGTTCGGCGAGTTCCTGCGCGCTGTCGATCCGACCCTGGTCCCGCACCTGGACGCGCTGAGCCTCGAGGAACCGCCCGCCGACGCGGCGCACCGCCTCCTGCAGCGCCGCTTCCGGGAGTACCTGCTGGTGGGAGGCTTGCCCGAGGCGGTGCTGGCCCATCGTGAGTCGGGTTCGCCGCTGGAGGTGGCGGCCGTGCACCGTTCGATCGCGGACACCTACCAGGATGACTTCGCGAAGTACGCGAAAGGCGTGCAGCTCACGCGCCTGCAGAGACTGTTCCGCAGCATCCCGCGGTCGGTGGGGCGGAAAGTCTCCTACCGCAACCTCGATCCCGACTCGCGCGCCGGCGAGGTGCGAGCCGCGATCGAGTTGCTCGTGAAGGCGCGCGTCTGCACGAGGGTGACCCACAGTCATTGCTCCGGACTGCCCCTTGGTGCGGAGAGCGATGGCCGGACCTACAAGCTGCTGTTCATGGACGTCGGGCTCATGAATCACGTCTGTGGCCTGGACGGACCGAGCATCGATGCCATGGATGCGGTCCGGTTGGTGAACGAAGGCGGCATCGCCGAGCAGCACGTCGGGCAGCAGTTGGCGACGCTCGGAGCAGGGGAGGCCGCGCCGGAACTCCACTATTGGTTGCGTCACGCCAGGGCGGGAAACGCCGAGGTGGACTACGTGACCTCACGGGGAGACTGGATCATCCCGGTCGAGGTGAAGGCGGGCCGTAGCGGGTCGCTGAAGTCGCTGTTGCAGTACGCCCACGAGAAGCGCCCGCCGATCGCGGTCCGCTTCGACACCAATCCGCCAAGCCTGCACACCGTGCGGCATGCCATCCGCATCGCCGCGGACAGCGTTCCGGTGAAGCTCCGGATCCTGTCGCTGCCGCTCTACGCCGTGGAAGCACTTCCAGGGATCATCGACCGGTTGCGCACGCGATCGCCGTAGCTGACAACAGATCCCGCGTTCTGAAGACCCTAGCCATACGAGGCACCTGAACCGTCGACTCCCATAATGCCGGCTATGGGCGCGGCATTGCGGACCGCGTTGCGGATGGCAGCGCTTACGCATTCGACCGCAAGCGCCGCGACCAGGTCGAACGGTGCGGTACGGCGGCCGCACGCCAGGGCGTAGGCGGTGTCGCCGTCGTAGGTCGTGTGGGCCGGCAGCACGGCACGGGCGATGCCGTCGTGGGCTCGCTGGGCCAGGCGGCCGGCCTCCGGCTTGCTCATCGCGGCGTCGGTGAGCACGGCCACCAGGGTCGTATTGGTTCCCGCGACCGGGAACTGGGCCGACTGCGGGAGCCAGCGCTCCGGCGTGCGGTCGGCGAGCCAGCCGTCCTCGTCACGCGCGCCGGCCAACACCCGACCGTCGTCCCCGAGCACGTCGCCGACCGCGTTCACGACCGCCAAGGCGGCCACCAGGGTGCCTGCGGCGTCGCGCTCGGCGTAGCCGACGCCACCCTTCATCATTGATGCACGACCGGCCCACTTGCCGACGGTAGCGCCGGTACCCGCGCCGGCGTTGCCCTGTGCCGCCGGCGGCAGCGGCAGCGGGCGCGTCGCCCGACACGCGGCGTAGCCCAGCTCCGCGTCCGGGTGGACGGAGCCGCCCGCGAGCCCTAGGTCGTAGATCACGCTGGCCGCGACGATCGGGATCGGCTTGACCGGCGTCGGGTGGCCGACGCCGCGCTCGGCCAGATAACGCATCACGCCGTCGGCGGCGGACAGCCCGAAGGCGCTGCCGCCCGTGAGCAGCAGTGCGTCCAAGCGCGCGATCGGCTTGTCGACGGCCAGCAGCGCCGTCTCCCGCGAGCCGGGCGCCGGGCCGCGCACGTCGACGCCCGCGACCGTGCCTTCCGGGCAGAGGATGACCGTGCAGCCGGTCGGCGCGTCCGCGTGCCGGGCGTGGCCCACGCGAAATCCTGGGGCGGGGTCCGGGGTCTGCGCTCCGCGTCGTTCGGTAGCGGCCATGCGCCTACTGTGCATCAGAACGCGTCGGCGGCTCCTTCGCGCCTCTCCGGATCAGGCCCGACGTAACGCGCACGTGGCCGCATCAGGCTGCCCTCCCGGTACTGCTCCAGCGCATGCGCGACCCAGCCGGCGGTGCGGGCGACGATGAACAACGTCTCCGAAGCGCCGGCGGGCAGGCCGACCACGGCGGCCAGGACCGCCAGCGCCATGTCGACGTTCATGGGCGAATCGACCAGCAGGTCGCGCACGGCGTCGTCCAGCGCATCGGCCAATTCCAGAGCCGGGTGTCCGGGGGCCGCCGCGCGCAGGTGGTCGAGCAGCGCCACGGCGCGCGGATCGCGCGTCCGGTAGACCCGGTGGCCGAAGCCGTGCAGCGGGCGGCGCGAGCGCAGGTACTGCTCGACCACCCCCCGCGCGCGCTCGGGACGCCCCACCGCGCGCAGCAGCTCGGTGACCAGCGTGCTGGCCTGCCCGTGCAGCGTGCCGTGCACGGCGGCCAGTCCGGCCAGCACCGCGTGGTATGGGCTGGCGCGGCCCGAGGCGGCGACGCGCGCCGCCAGGGTGGAGACGTTGAGCTCGTGGTCGGCCAGCAGGATCAGCGCCGGCTCGATCAGCGCGGTGGCCCGCGTCCGGTCGGCGGCGCCCCAGGCCGCCGCCAGTGCCTGCGCGGCCCGTCCCGTGAACGGATCCCGCGGACCGCGCGCCGGGCTGCCTCCGGCGACGCAGGCCAGCTCCGCGCGCAGGATGCGCGCCCCGGTGCGCCTAACGGCTCCCGGGCGCAGATCCTCCGCGGCAGGGTCCGCGGCCGCCAGGCGCGGCAGCACCGACTGGAACGCGAACCACGGCTCCAGCGTGCGTCCATCCGAACGCAGCCACTCGGCGGGTACCGCGGGCGGGGTCGCGTCCTCCGGCGCCGCGACCGCGGCGTCCAGATCACCGCTCCAGAGCAGCGCGATCACCTGCTCGAAGGTGGCCGTGGCAGCCAGCGAGGTGGCAGGCAGTCCGCGATAGTAGAGCTCCTCCTCCGTGATCAGCGTCAGCGACGAATCCAGGATCGAACCTTCGCTGCGGGTGAACGCATGATGGGCGGCCGCGGCGGGATTCGCGCGCACCTCGACACGTCGCCGGAGCCTCTGCACGTCGGCGCGCAGGTAGCGGCGCCGGCGCCCGCCGGCCACCGGCTCGGACCTGATCCAGCCGCGGCTCACATAGGCGTAGAGCGTCTGCGGCTTGACGCCGAGCGTGGCCGCGGCCTCGGCCGCCGTCAGGAAGGCCGAGTCGGACGGAACCGGATCGCTCATATATTGATTTATTGGTAACTGTTCAGGCGTAGGGTAGTTCGTTCGGCAGATTTCGGCAACGGGTC
>JAPPKD010000178.1 GCA_028820215.1 Spirochaetaceae bacterium
TCCGCGCCGCCAACCTTCTCGGATCCCCAATTCAGCCAACTGTCGCCACGAGGCGCGAATAATCCGGGTTGAAGAGATCTGCTATCGCAGTTGGAGCACAGGAGGGAAGGCTGTGCTCCTGGAGGAGTGCGGTCCACGAGCCGAGGTACTCCGCGAATGCTGGATCGGCATCCGGGTTCCAGTGATTCAGGTGGAGGCAGTCCCGCCAGAGGGTTGGGTCGGCTTGGAACGAGTCCAGCAGTGCGACGGCGACCGTCCCGCACAGATCGCGCTCATAGGGATTTGCTTCCAGTTTCGGGACGGCTTCCGTAAACCATTCGGGAAGATGATCGCGGCTGATCCGAGGATATCGCGCTGCGGTACGCTCGGCGTATGTCCGGTGACTCGGTGCGAATCCGGCGGCATCGGGAATGGCGTCCGGTGGATGCGCTATCCAGAGCTTGGCTAGCCGATGTAGCACGAACAGGGACGCGAGCTCGGAGAGGGTCTCGTCGAACCATCGGTGCTTGTGCCCCTTGTGGCAGTCGAAATTGGTCATGACGTGACAGAATTCGTGTGAGAACTGGTACACGTACTGGCTCCAGTACCTGTCCCGAGCGCTGAGTCTGATCTGGTAGGGGCGCTGATCATCGAACACCTGAGGATTGCGGCTCCAGGGGGCAACCTGTATCGGGGCGTCAGGGACTCGCCCGAAAGCGTCGGCGAGAACTCCGGCGGCCGACGCCAGAACGGCGTGTATGGGTCTCAGGCTGGTCGCTCCCCAGTTGCCGTTCTCGACGGTCACGAGAGCGGACACCGCGTCCGAGTTCACTCTTCGAGTGAGGTTCGCTTCGCTCACTCGGCTCCCTCGACCTTGACCGATGCCAGGAGCCTGCCGTTTGCACCTCGATGTTCGGGCAGCAGCATGCGCCGGAAGTCGACCAGGGCGCGGCAGACCCAGCCGTCGGCCTCCAGAGACGCGCGCTGTGCCGCCGGGAACTGCGGAGAGAAGAGCGCCAGCTCACGATGCCAGTCGCGGAACCCGCTTCCTTCCTTGGTGGCGAGAAAGCGATCCACGTGGCCGCGGAACGCACGAAGTGACTTTGCATCATGTCGTTCGGGGTTGCGTTTGCACGAGCCGAAGCGCACGCGCTGCGCCTCGTCGTTCCAGGCGACGACATCGATCTCCACTGACCCCGTCCCCTTCTGCGCCCTGTTCCAGTAGCCTGATGCGCGATCGGTCATGGGAAAGTCGGTGTCACCGGCACGGGATGCCTCCTCGCTCGCCTCCCGCACCATCCGCTCGAAGGCATGTCCCTCCAGCGTGCTGAGCCGTGGCAGCATCCGTTCCGCTATCCGGCTCGACGGCTCGATTCGTGCCGCCTGGCACGCGGGCTGCATCACGCTGAGCCACGCGCTGAGGAACGGGTCGGCAACGACGTAGCGGGCGCGCCGCTGCCGTTCATGCGCGAACAGGGGGAGTTGCCGCTCGATGAGCCGCAGGTCCTGCGCGAGGGTCGTCAGGTACGGTCCCGTGCTGGTCAGCTCGGGCAGCGCGTCCCGCAGGTCTCCATGTGTGCAGCTTCTTCGTTCTGCCACCACACGGAGGACGGCGAGGTAGTTTCGGTGCAGCTCTCGCCCGAGGAGGCTGTCGCCTTCCTCGCGCAGCGGCGCGTCGGAGCGGAGAAAGAGCCTCTCGCAGAGCTGCTGCGCCCAAGGTTCCCATGCGGGAATCGCGTCCAGGCCGTCCGCTTCGGCGAAGTGGCGCCAGTACTTGGGCACGCCCCCGAAGAGGGTCCACAGGGTCAGGCAGCGCTCGGGGGTCTCGGCTCCGTGATTGCGGCACACCTCCAGGATCGTTCGGAGATCCCAGGGGCCGAGCGTCAGATCGAACGTCGTCCGTCCGAGCAGTGGTGCGCGCCGGTCATCGAGCAGGGCTTCCATCTCCGACTGAACGGAGCCGAGGAGTATCAGTCCGCCGGCCGCGTCTTGATCCTGCAGGCGGTCGACCTGCATCTGCAGGAGCGACGGCAGGCCGCGGAGGGGCCCCTGGTGACAGATCTGGAACTCGTCGAGTGCCACGATAGCGCCGGCCGAACACAGCGCTCCCACGGCCGCCGCCACGCCCGGCAGGTCCCTCATGGGTGGCGATCCATCGAGCTGAGCTTCCAGGCCGGCTTCCCGGATTGCGTTTCGGAATACCGACGCCAAGTCGGCGGGGGTGCTGTCGGGGAGCTGGACCAGCAGCGTGCGACGGCCGGCCGGGTCATCCTCCCGAAGCGTCGTCAGCGCCTGCTGGATGAGGGCAGTCTTGCCGATTCGTCGGCGCCCGCGGATGGTGCCGAAGAACCAGCGGCGCCGGCGTAGCCTTTCCAGGAGGTTGCCCAACTCCTCCTGGCGTCCATAGAAGGTCCAACGACAGCCCATGGACATAACGTAAAAATTTTTCCGATGTCGTTGCAAGGCTCGCGGTCGCCCGCGAAACTGTTGACCGGAAACGTCACTCGGTCACCGATTCGTAGTCCGCGAGGTCGCCGATCCACCACTGCCAGTGCCCCGGCACCCGCTTGCCGAGCGCCTTCAGGTAGACGTGCGCCTTGGCGTAGAAGATCAACAGCGCCTCGTGGTAGATGTGGAACTGTTCGGGCAGCGGGCGAGCGAAGCCGTGACCGCAGTCCACCCTCCTGCCCAGATCCTGCTCGGTCAGCGCGTCCGACACCGCCTCCAGCTCCCGGTCCAACTGAGCGTACCAGGCGCTCAGCTCTGCCACGCTACGGCTCACGTCGGCGGCGTGCCGGTAACTGAAGTCCTGGCGGAACGTGCGCAGCGAGCCGATGTAGGTGCGCTGCACCTCGCCCATCTCGCGGCAGAGCTCCCCGAGCGTCAGACATGCCGGATGCGGGCGGAAGGCGAGGTCTTCATCGGTCAGGACGGTCATGAGCTGGCGTCGCAATTCCTGCGTTGCGCGCACTGTTTCTCTCTGCTCCTGCAGGAGCGGGGCCATGTCAGTTCCTCCTGGACAACACGATCGTCGGTCGGACGTGTGGTGTCAGGCGTCGGCCGCCTCGAACGCGGTCACGTTGCGCGTCTCCCTGCTGAGCTCCACGCCGATCAGTTGGATCGCTCACCGTGCCCGGCGGTCCGGACAGCCATGTCCAGCCGGCCGTGGCTGCTCGACTCCTCGACCACGATCCCATAACCCAGCGCCGCGAAGTAGAAGTAGAACACGCTCGCGCATCGTTCGGAACGTCTGCACGCCAATGGGAAGCCTGCGCCGTGTCACCGGGGCATCCTAATCCGGCTCCGGCTGGCGCTCACACAGAGCGGAGGGGGGGGGGGCGGCGCCGCGCCCCCCCCCGGGGGGGTGTGGGGGTTTTTGTGTTGGACGCGCCGGACAAAAACCACCCACAGCCCGCCCCCCCCCATGCCCCCCCCCGCCGCGGGCCCCGGGCCCACCCAACCCCGGCCCGGGGGGGCCCCCCCCCCGGCGGGCCCGGGGCCCCCCCCCCCCCCCGGCGTCCGCTGCGGTCATGGCGATTGTGTCCTGTCCCAGGGCCTCAACTCCTCCCGCGTTCGCCGCCGGAGCCGTGCTCACCGCCGCGTTCGCGGCCCGCGCCGTGCTCGCCGCGCCCTTCGCCACCTGCACCGTGCTCGCCGGCGCCCTCACCACCGAAGAACTGCGGACCGACTTCCGCGTGCGGCGTCCAACCGGTGAATCCCTGTCCCGGTGCACCCATCTGCACCGCAAACATCCGGCCGGGCGGCAGGTCGATCGGCCTGGTGGGACCGAGCTCGATGCCGTTCGACAGATGGACCTCGACGCGCACCTGACTCAGCGGTGCGTCGGTGGTGTTCAGCACCGCGCCGAAGAATGCGTTCACGGAGTTGTCGTAGCCCATGATGAGGCGGGCGCCGTTGCGCACCGTGTCGTAGACCTGGTCCAGGGCCAGGGTAGCGCCGGACTCCTCGCCGGCTTCCGAGCTGCGCTCGCCGCCGCTTTCGTGGCCCACGCCGTGCTCGCCGCCGCCTTCGCCGCCACCGACTTCCGCGTGCGGCGTCCAGCCGGTGAAGTTCTGCCCCGCCGCATCCAGCCGCACGGCCATCTGCTCGCCGGGCGCCAGGTCCTGCGGTGTGGTGGGACCCAGCTCCACGCCGTTGGAGAGGTGTATCTCGACCCGGACCCGATCCAGCGTGGCGTCCGTGGTGTTCTCCACCGTGCCGATGAACGCCTTGGCCGCCTGGTCGTAGCTCAGGATCAGGCGAGCCCCGCCGCGGACCGTGTCGTAGGTCTGGGCCAGGGTGAGCCTGGTGCCCGACTCCTCGCCGGAGCCCCTGTCGGCGGCCACCCAGACCACCGCTCCCAGCGCCATGCAGGCGCCCAGTGCTGCCGTCAGCAGCAGCTTCCTCTTCGTGAGAAACATCATGTTCCTCCTCCTCCTGGGGTTCCCCCCGTGTAGTTCGAGGACGTTGTGCCTCGTTACGACAAGGGTGGCGCCGGATTGTTGTGCGAATGTCTCATCCGTCGAAAAAAGTGACGGCGCCCCGGACCACTGCCGGAGGCTCGCCGGCCGTGCTACCGTGCGCGCGGTCGCCTGTCGTGGCCGGAGCGGGGGAGAGCATGCCGCGAGTGAGCGTTGACGAGGCAGTCCGGCGGGTCGCCGTCGAGGGCTGGTGCGTCCTGGACTCGGTGATCCCGCCGGGCGAGGTGGACGGCGTGCGGGAGGCCGTGCGGGAGGTGTCGCGGCGGGAGCCGGACGCGGACAAGCCGCGCATCGGCATCGGCGGGCTGATCGCCAAGACCCAGGCGTTCGCCCCCTACGTCGCCGAGGAGCGGCTGCTCGGCGTCGCTCACGCGCGGCTCGGCACGCCGGTGCGCATCTCCATGACGCATGGCATCGTCACCGCGCCCGGTTACGGCCGCGCCAACTGGCACGGCGACTGGCCGTTCAGCCTGCGGCAGGATCAGAAGGTCCTGCACCCGTACCCGATCGACGCGCCCATGCACATCACCACCCTCTGGGCGCTCACCGAGTTCAGCGCCGCCACCGGCGGCACGGCGATCGTCCCGGGCAGCCACCGCTTCGGGAACAACCCCTCGGGCGACAACGGCTACGGCGAGCACGCGCCGGTCCCGTCGGAGCTGCAGCCGCACATGGACCCGGGCGACGTGCTGATGATCGACAGCCGCGTCTGGCACACGAACGGCGACAACATCAGCGACCGCACGCGCGTCGGCATGGCGGTCCGTTACGCGCCGTGGTGGTACAACATCCACGTGCTGACCGCCGGCATCCGCCAGTACGAGGACACGGCGGCCGAACGCGGGCTGCGTGCCGACGACGTGATCCCGATCACGCCCCAGCAGTACGAGTCGCTGCCGGATCCGGTGAAGCCGCTGCTGCGCCACATCGTCGTCGGCCAGAAGGTCCGGGCGGCATGAGTGATACCGGCAGCGCCCACACCGTTGGTGCCGAGGAGGCGCTGCGCCGCGTGCGGACCGAGGGCTGGTGTGTGATCGACAGCGTCATCCCGCAGCACGAACTGGCCGTGGTGCGTGACAGCGTCTCCGCCGCCCTCGACGGCCGTTCCGAGTTGCGCGGCCTGATCGCCCGCGACAGCTCGTTCGCGCCCTACTTGGTCGACGAGCGGCTCACGGCGATCGCCGAGGGTATGTTCGGCCCCGAGTCGCGCATCGCAAGGACCGACGCCTGCGCGGCCGAGCCCGGCGCCGCCGGCAGCGGCTGGCACGCGGACTGGCCGTTCTCCGGCGACGACAGCTATCGGGTGGCCGTGCCGTACGGTGACCTGGCCATGGCGGTGACCACCCTCTGGATGCTCACCGATGCTCCTGCGGACGCAGGCGCCACCCTGATCGCGTCCGGCAGCCACCGCACGCACGACAACCCGGCCGTCGCGCCCGGCTACGCGGTCGACGCGGAGATCGCTTCGCAGATGCTCCCGGAGGTCCCTGCTGGCAGCGTGTTGGCGTTCGACAGCCGCCTGTGGCACCGGACGACCGCCAACACGGGCGGCGAACGGCGCCTCTGGCTCGACATTCAGTACGTGCCGTGGTGGCTGGACGTCACCAGCATGATCCCGGGGCTCGCGGACTACGAGACGCGCGCCGAGGGGCTCGGCTACCGGCCCGTGGAGATCCGCCCGCTTGACGAGGCAGCCTTCGGAGCACTGCCGGACGCGGTGAAGCCGCTGTTCGATCACCTGGGCCTCGACCAGGGGGTGATCGCGTGGCATCCGGACGCACCGGCGTCAGCCTGAACTCGACGCATCGGGGGCTGAACGAACCGGCGGCCCGAAAAAGGTCCTCCTCTGCCACCGTCACAGCCGCCCGGAGGCGGCAGCGCGATCCAGGCGCCACACGTCCCCCGGACGCCACGCACTCTCCACGCGGTGAGTAAAGTCGCGCCTGCTCAACTCTACCTGCTCCGCCGAGATGGTTACCGCGCTTCCCGCGGCGAGAAACAGTGCATTCCGGTGGACGTGAACGGCACAGGCGTGGCGCCGGCTCCACGGCGTGTGCGTCAGTTCCTCCCATCGTTCGCCGTCCGCGGAGTACCACACGTCATTGAGATTGCCGTCGGTCCAAACCTCGGCCGGGTGGTCCGCCACTCCCCGGTGCCCTCCCAGCACCCAGAGCCTGCCGTCCCACGCGGCGGTATCGTGATAGGACCGCGCTGGCCAGGGAGCTTCTCCCTCCGCCAGGTGACAGGTCCATTCGCGTCCGTCTGTCGACGACCACACATCGTTGTGGTACAGGCGTGCCTTCAGTCTTGGCTGCTGCTCAAGGTCGTATCGCAGTGAGCTCAACGTGGTCCCGCCCGTCCCGACGTATCCCCCGCCCAGGATCCACATTCGATCGTGGAGGACGGCCACGCCGCCGTTCGCGCCGGTGATCATCCCCCTGGGGGCCCATGGCGCGCTGTCCGTCACCAGCTCCCAGCTCAGACCGTCCCGTGTCCGCCAGACGTCGCGCAACGGTGGAGGCGCCGGCGGAAACGGTTTCCCGGCCTTCAGGTCCGCCACGAAGTTGGTCTGGGCGGGCACGCTGGCCTGGCCACCCATGACCCAGATCGAGCCGTCGAAGACCGTGACCATCTGGTTGCTGCGTTCCTGCCAGGGTACGGTTGACGCGGCGAGTTCCCAATTCACGCCGTCTTTGGATTTCCACACGTCGTCTGGGGTCCCGCCCTCGGACCCGACAATCCAGATGTGATCATCGTGCACGACGGCCCCGTGCATGTGCCGGCCGCTCCATGGCGCGGTGGCCGCCAGGGACCAGCTTCCACCATCGTCATCCGAGCACCACACCTCCGAGCACACTTCCGACACGAAAGACCCGGCGCCGGCGCCGGCGAGATCGGGCCTCGCGCCCGCGTACTGGTTCCAGCCACCCAGGAGAAAGAGCTTGTCCCGGAAAGAGAGGAGCTGTGCCCCGTCGCGAGGCGCCCATGGCACCTCCGCGCTCACACAATTCCAGCGGTATGCGGTGGTCATCGATTCTCCTCGATCCAGCTTGCGCACCGACTCGGACATCCTGTCAAGCAATCCCTGCAGCCACTGCTGAAATGATGGACGTGTGAGGCGGCGGACGCCAGGAGGCCATTCGTCCAACTGGTGTCGTCGCCGTACCTTCAAACTGTACGGGTTCGTGGAGGGAACGATGAAGGTGGTGACGTTCGCGCGCTTCATCGCGCGCGGGATCGCGCTGAGCTGGCAGGCGGGCAAGGCGCTGTTCCTTGCCAGCACGCTCGCATCGGTGGTGGGGGCGGTCGTTGTGCCCCTGCAGATCCTGCTGCTGGCCACGACCATAGATCTGGTCCCAAGCGTGGCCGGCTCCGGGTCGGCCGGTGAGGCGCTGCAGGCGCTCGCGTTGCCGCTGGCCGGCATGGCGTTCCTGTGGTTGTTGGGAGGCATGCTGGCACCAGTCAGCGAGTCATGCAGCCGTGCGTTCGTCAAGCTGGGGAATCACGTTCAGGGCCAGCTTCTGCGCAAGGCAGCATCGCTGGACTTGGCGCTGTTCGACGATCAGCGTTTCTACAACAAGCTAGCGATAGCCCATCGGGATCACCGGCACGCCGGAGATATGCCGGTCGCTCTGGTGCACTCGCTGCGTTCATGGATCACACTGGTGTCGGTGCTGGGGCTGCTGGCCACGTTCACGCCTTGGGCCGTGCTCATCCTGAGCGCTACCGTGGTGCCCGAGCTCCTGTTCCGAGGGCGGATCAACGGTCGCCTCTACGTGATGTGGAACACTCAGGCGCCGATCCATAGGCTGTGCTACTACCTCGCGTCGCTTCTCGTGGATCGAGTGCCGGCCAAGGAGACCCGCCTGTTCGGATTGGGAGCATCGCTGCTCGAGCGTTACCGCCGGGCCCGGGGCGACCTGTATCGGCAGGAGCGGCGCATCCTGGGTGTCGAGGTGCGCGGCCTGGGCCTGCTGGGACTGCTGTCGGTGGCGGGTACCGTGGCGATCTGGATCTGGGCCGCCATCGATGCGGTCAGCGGCGCGGTGGCGCTCGGCACGCTGGTGCTGGTGTTCCAGGCTGCTGACAAGGCGCGAGGTCAGCTCCAGGAGGCCGCCCGGGGAGCCGGCATGCTGGTCGAGAGCCGGCTGCACGCGCAGAGCTACTTCGACTTCATGGACCTGGATCCAGGCGACTTCGCCGGTTCGCTGCGACCGGCGGAGCGGCAGGTGGCCGCGCCGTCCTCCGTGAGTGACGGCATCGAACTGTCCGGCGTGTCTTTCGAGTACCCTGGGACGGAACGGCCGGTACTGCGGAACCTCAACCTCCGGTTGCGCGCCGGCGAGCGGGTGGCGATCGTGGGCGAGAATGGGGCCGGCAAGACCACCTTGGTCAAGCTGCTCACGCGCCTGTATGACCCCACCGGCGGAAACATCGAGCTCGACGGCGTCGACTACCGCAACTACGACGTCGCCGGGTTGCGGGAGCTCTTCGGGGTGGCGTTCCAGGACCACGTCGAGTTCCATCTCACCGCCCGGGAGAACGTCGGCTTCGGCGACATCGAGCGGCTGGACGATACGGAAGCGATCATGGACGCCGTCCGCGGCGCCGCAGCGCAGGAGATGGTCGAGCAGTTGCCGAGCGGGCTCGACACCATGCTGGGCCGCACGCTGGGCGAAGGCACGGACCTGTCGGGCGGACAGTGGCAGAAGCTGGCGCTGGCGCGGGCGTTCTTTCGCGACGGGGCCGTGCTGATCCTGGACGAGCCGACCGCCGCGCTCGACGCGCGTGCCGAGCACGAACTGTTCGACCACATCCTGGCGGAGAGCCGCGGGCGCACCACGATCATCATCTCGCACCGTTTCTCGACAGTGCGCAGCGCCGACCGTATTCTCGTGCTCCATGAAGGGGAGATCGTCGAGGACGGCGATCACGCCGGCCTGATGGAGCGCAACGGGCGCTACGCCGAGATGTTCCGCCTGCAGGCCAGCCGCTACACCGATCCGCCTGCCGAGCCGGAGGAGGAGTGAGCGCTCCGGCCCGCCCCAACCTCGTCCTGATCTCGGCCGACCAGTGGCGCGGCGACGTGCTCGGCGTCGCCGGCGACCCGGTGATCCACACGCCGGGCATCGACGCGATGGCCGCCACGGGCCATTACTTCCCGCGCGCGGTCACCGAGCTGCCGTCCTGCGTGGGCGCGCGGCGCACGCTGTTCAGCGGGCAGTGGCCGGTGACGCACGGCATGACCGGGTTCGACGACCTGGAGCCGTGGCCGGAGCCCGACACCCTGTGCCGGGTCTTTCAGCGCAACGGCTATCGCACCTATGGCATCGGCAAGCGCCACGTCTACCCACAGGACGCCCGCCACGGCTTCGACCTGCTGCGCACGCACGAGGAGGGCCGCTTCCTGAGCCCCGGCTACCGCGACGACTACCTGTCCATGCTCGACGACAACGGCTGGGGCGACTTCGGCCTGTTCGGCGCGGGGATGACCAACAACAGCTACCACGGGCGCGCCAGCGTGCTGCCGCCGGAGTTGCACGTCACCACCTGGACCGCCACCGAGGCGATCCGGGTGATGGAGGACCACGTCAGGACCCACGGGCGCGACCAACCGTTCTTCCTGTACGTCTCGTTCAGCAAGCCGCACCCGCCGTGGGACCCGCCGGCGCACTTCTTCGACCACTACTACGGCGATCCCGACCTGCCGATGCCCGTGATCGGGGATGCCGCCGGCTACGTCAGCGCGCCCAGCCCGTTCGTGGCCGGCACGCGCGGGCCGCTCCCCGAGGGCGAGGTCTACCAGCTCAAGGCCAGGGACATGCGCCGCGCGCGCGCCGCGTACTACGGGCTGATCGACCAGATCGACGCGCAGGTCACGCGCCTGGCCTACCACCTGTGGCGCTCGCTGATGGTGCGCAACACCGTCTTCGCCTTCGTCGCCGACCATGGCGAGATGCTCGGCGACCACCACTGGTGGGCGAAGTCGGTGGGGTACGAGGGCTCCATCCGCGTGCCGTTCGTCCTCAGCTTTCCTCAGGAGATGCCGCTGCCGACGGGCCGCGTCTACCCCGACACGACGGTCGGGCTGGCCGACTTGATGCCCACCGTGCTGGAGGCCTGCGGTCTGCCCATCCCGGAACGCTGCGACGGCGCGTCGCTGATGCCGCTGATTTCAGGCGAGGCCGACCGCCTCGACCGCGGCCATCTGCACGGCGAGCACCTGGAGTACGGCCACTTCCTGCTCGACCACACCGAGAAGTTCCTCTGGCACTACCGGATGGGCGTGAAGGAGTACTACGACCTGCAGGAAGACCCGGCCGAGTCCCGCAACCGCTACGCCGACGACCCGCGGGCGAGAAAGCTGGAGGAACGGCTGAAGGCGCTGCTGGTCGACCAGGGCCGCGAGGACGACTTCATGCGCGGAGGCGAGCTGGACGATGCCACCGCCCAGGCGCACACCCACGAGCCGCCCGCGTACGCGCGGTAGGCGGAATCAACGCAGGAGGTTTTCATGGCGCCGTTACCCACCACCAACAAGGGCTGGCTCGAACTGGGCAATCGGTATCTCCTGCGGCATCCCATGCGGACCGCTCCCCTGGTCCCCGAGCGTGGCGAGGGAATCTACCTGTGGGACGTGGAGGGCCGGCGGTTCATCGACTTCCAGTCGGGTCAGCTCTGCGTCACCCTCGGTCACTCCCATCCGGAGTACGTACAGGCTCTATGCGACCAGGCACGGAAGATCGTTCAGATCGGAAGCACTTTCATAGCGCCGTCAGAGGTGCTGTTGGCCAAGAAGATGGCCGAGATCGCACCGGATCCGCTGCAGAAGTCCTTCTTCGCGTGCACGGGTTCCGAATCGAACGAGATGGCGCTGCGCCTGGTGAGGAAGTACACGGGCCGTTTCGAGGTGATCGCGCTCATGCGCGGCTACCACGGGCAGTCGTACGGGAGCGCATCCATCACCGGTCGGGGCGGCATGCTGCGCGAGGGATACGGTCCCATGCCCACCGGCGCCGCGTTCGTCCCCCCGCCCTACGCCTATCGCTGCCAGTTCTGCCGCGATGACGCCTGCTGCAACCTGGGCTGCGCCGATGCGGCGGAGTACGTCCTCGATACGGCGACCTCCGGCCGGCCGGCGGCGTTCTTCTTCGAGCCGCTGATGAGCGCGGCCGGACAGATCGTCCCGTCCAGGGAGTGGATACAGCGGATGGTCGAGGTCTGCCGGAGCCGGGATATACTGATGGTGGCGGACGAAGCGCTGACCTGCTTCGGCCGGACAGGCCGGTGGTTTGCCTTCGAGCACTTCGACTTCGTGCCCGACCTCGTCACCTGCTCGAAGGGGCTCGGCGGCGGAGTGCCCCTGTGCGCGGTCCTCACCAGCGCGGAGATTGCCGACGCGGCAGTGGAACGGGGGTTCATGCCGTTCTCGTCCCACGCTGGAGATCCGCTGCTCTGCGCGACCGGCCTGGCGAATCTCGAGATCGTCGACCGCGATGATCTCGTGGAGAACGCCCGGCGGGTAGGCGGCTACTTCATGGACAAGCTCAAGGCGCTGGAGAGCGAGCTGGCCATCGTCGGCGAAGCCCGCGGCCTCGGCCTGTGTCTGGGCCTGGAACTGGTGAACGACAAGAAGAGCCGCGAGCCCAACTTCTCCGCTGCCGCCATGGCGACGAACTATTGCTACGAGCACGGCCTGTGGCTGCCGATCGTTCCGATCGTAAAAGACGACGACCCGCTGAGTCGGCGTTTCATGGAGATCTCGGGCTCCCACGTCCTGCGCTTCATGCCGCCGATCACCGTCACCGAGGCGCAGATCGACGAGGCGATGGACGTCATCGAGGCAAGCCTCCGGCTCGCGGAAGATGCATGCGCCTCGGCGTAGATTCCGGCGGCACGTTCACGGACGTGGTCGCCTACGACCCGGCACGCGGCCGCCTGGTGTTTCACAAGGTCGCCTCGACGCCGGACGACCCGGCGGCGGGTATCGTCAGCGGCGCGCTGGGAGCCGCCGAGCGGGCCGGGGCGCAACCGACCGACGTGGCGATGCTCATCCACGGCACGACGGTCGCCACCAACCAGGTGCTGCAGCGCGCGGGGGCGCGGGTCGCGCTGATCACCACCGCCGGCTTCCGGGACGTGCTGCACATCCAGCGCCAGTCGCGGCCGCTCATGTACGACCTGCGCGCGCGCCGTACCGCGCCGCTGGTGCCGCGCGAGCTGCGCTTCGAGGTGCGCGAGCGCATGCGCTTCGACGGCACGGTGCAGACGCCCCTGGACCGCTCGGGTCTGGCCGCCGTGATCGACGCCATCCGCGATGCGGGCGTGCAGGCGGTCGCCGTCGGGCTGCTGCACAGCTACGCCAATCCCCTCCACGAACGGGAGATAGGCGAGGAGTTGGCGCGCCGGCTGCCGGTTGTCGCCGTCAGCCTGTCGCACGAGCTGATGGGCGAGCATGGCGAATACGAGCGGTTCAGCACCTGCGTCATGAACGCGTTCGTGCAGCCGGGGATCGAGCGCTACGTCACCCGGCTGGGCGCAGGGCTGCTCGAGGCCGGCTTCACGGCGCCGCTGTACGTGATGAAGTCCAACGGCGGGGTGATGACCGCCGACTCGGCCGCGCGCCGGTGCGTGGAGACGGTGCTCTCCGGGCCTGCCGGCGGCGTGGTCGCGGGCGCCGCGGTGGCGCGGGCGCGCGGGGCCGCCGACCTGATCACCTGCGACATGGGCGGCACCAGCTTCGACGTGGGCGTCATCCAGGACGGCGGCATCCCGTTCGCCCGCGACACGGAGATGGGCGGCTTGGCCCTTGGCGTGCCAATGCTCGACCTGCATACGGTGGGCGCCGGCGGCGGCGGCATCGCCTGGCTGGACGCCGGCAACGCCCTGCGCGTGGGGCCGCGTTCGGCCGGTGCCGTGCCCGGGCCGGCCTGCTACGGGACCGGGGGCACCGATCCCACGGTCACAGACGCCGACCTGGTGCTGGGCCGGCTGGGGACCCGGACGCTGCTCGGCGGCGGCATGACCCTGGACCGGGAGGCGGCCGAGCGCGCGATCCACGACCACGTCGCCGCGCCGCTCGGACTGGACGTCGCCGCGGCGGCCGAGGGGATCGTGCGCGTGATCAACGCCACCATGACCGCCGCCATCCGCAAGCTGACCATCGAGCGCGGCCACGATCCGCGCCGGTTCGCGCTCTGCCCGTTCGGCGGCGCCGGACCCATGCACGGCGCAGAGCTGGCCGCCGAGCTGGGCGTCGCCGAGACGGTGATCCCGATCGCCCCCGGCGTGCACTCCGCGCTCGGGCTGCTGATGACCAACCTGCGCGAGGACCGCACCCGCACACTGGTGCGCCGGCTGGACGCGGCGGCCCGGGACGACGTGCGCGCCGTGCTGGAGAACCTGGAAGAGGAGGGACGGGCGCAGCTCCATGCGTACGACGGCGTCGCGCCCGCCGTCAGCCGCGCGATCGGGCAGCGCTACCTGGGCCAGCGCTACGAGCTGTCGGTGCCGGTCGGCGCGGAGCTGCCGCCGCTTGCGGAGCTCGGCGACCAATTTCACGCCCTGCACGACCAGCGATACGGCTACCGGCGCGACGACCATCCGGTGGAGGTGGCCAGCGCCTGGGTGGCGGTCGAGCACGACCTGCATCCCCTCGAGCTGCCCACGGTGCCGGCGGCTGACGAGGAGCCCGCGCCCCGCCTGATGCGGGAGGCTCGCTTCAACGGCGTCGAGCGGGAGGTCCCGGTGTACGCCCGCGATGACCTGGGGGCGGACTGCGGCCTGCGCGGACCGGCGATCGTAGAGCAACTCGACGCCACCTCGGTCGTTCCCCCGGATCATCGGCTGGAGGTGGATCGTTTCGGCCACCTGGTGGTATCACGGACCGATGGCTGACGGAGCCGCGATCGATCCCATCACGCTCGAGATCATGCGCAACCGCTGGCTGGGAATCGCCGAGGAGTGTGCGCCGCCCTGGTGCGCGCCAGCTACTCCACCAACATCAAGGACCGGCGCGACTGCTCGGTGGCGCTGGCCACGCCCGACGGGGTGATCGTCGCCCAGGCGGAGGTGGGCACGCCCCTCCACCTGGGCATCATGCCGGGGGTACTGTGCGCGATCCTGGCCGAGTTCCCGCCGGACTCCATGCAGCCCGGCGACATGTACGCCAGCAACCTGCCCTATCCCGAGGGGCCGGGCCACCTGCCGGACCTGTCGCTGGTGGCGCCCGTCTTCCACGGGGGCGAGCTGGTCGCCCTTTCGGCGTCCACCGCCCACCACGTGGACATGGGCGGCTACGCGCCGGGCAGCATGCCGTTCGGGGTGACCGAGATCTACCAGGAGGGGCTGCAGATCCCGCCGACCGCGCTGGTGCGCGGCGGCGAGCTGCAGGAGCCGATCCTGCGGCTGATCGAGCAGAACGTCCGCACCCGCATCGAGGTGCGCGGCGACCTGATGGCCCAGTACGCCACCGCCCGCACCGCGGAGCGGCGGGTGGCCGAGCTGCTGGACGCAGGCGACGGCCGGCTGGCGCTCGTCGCCATCCCCGCCATCCTCGATCACGCCGAGGCGTGCATGCGCGCGGGCATCCGCGGGCTGCCCGACGGGGTGTACCGGTTCCACGACTACCTGGACGACGACGGCTTCACCGACGACCCGGTTCGCATCGCCGTCGAGATCCGCGTGGCCGGCGACGAGCTGACCGTCGACTTCGACGGAACCAGCGCCCAGGTGGCCGGCCCCCTGAACGCGCGGCTGAGCGCCGCGCGCGCGGCGGTCTACTACACCTGCAAGGCCGTGATCGACCCCGACCTGCCCACCTCGGCCGGCGCCTACCGCCCCATACACGTCACCGCCCCGGAAGGGACGGTCATGAACGCCACCTTCCCGGCGGCCATAGGCAACGCCAACATCCTCACCGACCAGCGCGTGGTCGACGTGCTGATGGGGGCGCTGGCGCAGTGCGTGCCGGAGCGGGTCTGCGCCGCCTGCTCGGGAGAGATGAACCTGCTCAACATCGGGGGCGTCGACGACCGTCCCGACGCCCTCGACTCCTACTACAACTACGTGGAGACCTACGCCGGCGGGCAGGGAGCGATGCACGACCTGGACGGCGAGGACGGCGTGCACACCCATCTGACCAACACCCGCAACGCCCCGGTGGAGGTGATCGAGCGCACCTACCCGCTGGAGGTGGTGCGCTACGGACTGGTGCCCGACACCGACGGCGCCGGCCGCCGGCGCGGCGGCTGCGGAATGGTCCGCGAGCTGCGCTGCGTGGGCGAGCGCACCGTGGTAACGGTCGGCGCGGACCGCCGCCGCTTCACCCCGTGGGGGCTGGACGGCGGCGGGAACGCCACGGGCTCGATGCTCACCGTGACCGCCGCCGACGGCACGGTGCGCGTGCTGCCGACCAAGACGTTCGTGGAGCTTCAGCGCGGCGACGTGCTCACCGTCCAGACGCCGGGCGGCGGCGGCTGGGGAGCGCCGGCCGAACGTGAGCCCGACCGGCTGGAGCGCGATGTGCGCGCCGGCCTGATCAGCCCCGAGCGCGCGCGTGAGGTGTATGGCGGCGGCGCCTGATGTCACATCGGATTCACCCGGATGGAGCAGCGTGCTAAAGCAGCGCGGGAAAGGGCTTGAGGCTAAAAGGTTACATTCAGGAAAGCAGCGGGAGTACCTGACCCACCAAGAATACCGACCCTACCTTGATCTACCGGACGAAACTCTGTCCCGGGAAGTGTCGGTGATCGCCGCGCGGTGTGCCAAGCCGGAGCATGAGATATGGGGAGAGGTGCTGAACGGCGGCTTGCATCTGTTGGACCAGCGCCTGCAGGGCGAGTTCTCCGAGTACGCCGAGCGGCGCAAGAATCCGCGGAGGCCGTCGCTGCAGGACCTGTACAGGATGTTCGGACTTTCGGACCTCGACACGCGGCCGTTGGGGCAGTCGACTCGTGCGCCCACGAAGGGGTCCGTCAAGTGATGCCGTGGCAGCCGCTCTGGCCGGGACCAGGGCCGGAGGCAACCAGCCGGCTCGATTGGCGTACGGCCGGCCTTGCTGCCGGCATCGCCGCCAACGAAAGCCACACCTCTCCGGCATCTGGGCTGCGGCGCTCATCATCGTCGGCTCGGATGCGCTGCTGCGGGTCGGCGGTCTTCCTCGGCCGCCGCGCTTTGCGAGATCTTGCCCGCCGACCGGGCGTCCGCCTCTTGGAATTTCCTGGCGGCGACCGCGCCGCCGTGTTGTAGCCTATTCCATGGCTTGGTTTCTATTCATCGACGAAAGTGGTCACGACCGGTCCGCATCGCCCTACGAGGTGCTGGCTGGAGTGGCAATCCAGGACCAAGCCATACGCGCCGTCGTCCGCCAACTGCACGAGCTAGAGATCCGTTCGTTCGGCCGTCGGTACAGCGACGGGCCCCGGGAACTCAAAGGCAAGCTTCTACTGAAGAAGAAGGTCTTTCGTCACAGGGAGTTAAGCGTCGAAGTCGATGCGGCGGAAATCCCCGCGCTTGCCCAGGCGGCTCTCGATGACGGCGCGCGGGCGGATGCCCGAATGCTGAAGGCCCTTGCGATTGCGAAGCTCAACTACGTCGGCTCCCTCTTTGAGATCTGTGCGGAGTTCGGTTGCCGCGTGTTCGCAAGTATTGTCGAGACCAATGCCTGCCCCACCGCCACAGGAGGTCTGCGGAAGGACTACGCTTATCTGTTCGAGAGATTCTTCTACTTCCTGGAGGATCTCAACGCTACGGAGCAGGGCATCGTGGTCTTCGACGAGCTCGAGAAGTCGCAGAGCCATTTGCTGATCGATCAGATGCACCGGTACTTCGCGGACACGATGGTCGGCCAGGAGCGATCCAGCCGCATCATCCCCGAGCCTTTCTTCGTGCACAGCGAGCTCACCACCGGCGTACAGATCGCGGATCTAGTCGCCTATGTCATCTCCTGGGGCTTTCGCACGTCCCGGATGACCAAGCCTGCGCGGAGCGAGTTGGCGGACCTCTCGGCCCAAGTCGCTGATCTGCGCTACCGTGCCACTCGGAACCGCATGGACAACCCAGTGTTCGAGATCTGGAGCTTCGCGCACATTAGTGACCTGCGGACGCAGGCTGAGCGCTATGAGGTGTCGTGAAAAAAAGGCAATGGAGCGCCGAAGCGACCCCAAAGCCTCCAAGACGGACAATGATCACTTCCTTGGGGAATGTCAAGGCTCGATCCTTGGGCCTACCCATCCGCTGTGCCTGCTGATCCGCTTCTCGATGCCGGCTTCCTCAGCCTAGTCCAGGCTGTCTTCGAGTGGCGTATCCGGACCAGCAGGCCGTCGGCGCCGGCCGCAGGGGACATGTCGGCTCATTTGTGCGCCGCCACCTGGAGCCGAAGCCCGCGCCCTGAAGCGGTAGGATAGCGATCGTTGCGTCTGCGGCGGGCGTCGGCGTACCATCGCGGCGTCTCCGCACCATGCCGCTGACCTACTACACGCACGCGCGGCGCGACGAGCCGAAGGTCGCGCTGACCTTCGACGACGGCCCGAATCCGCCGCGTACCGACGAGATCATGGACATCCTGGAGGCGAAGGGCGCCCGCGGCACCTTCTTCGTGCTCGGCAAGTGGGTCGAGCGGTGGCCGCCGGCGTTCGAGCGGATCGTGCGGCGCGGCCACTGCATCGGCAACCACAGCCATGTCCATCACGCGCACGTCGGTGACTTCGATCGCGCCGAGGCGGCGATCGGCAACATCCTGGGCCGCCCCACGCGGTTCCTGCGCGCCCACTACTTCAACTACTTCACCTGCTTGTACTCGCCAGTTGCGATGTCCGAGTCGATGGCGATCGTCGACTCGGACGTCAACCCGGCCGACTACGCCAAGACCGATCCGCAGGAGATCGTCGACGCCACGCTGCAGCACCCGTCGCTCGCCGCCGGGTCGATCATCGACCTGCACGACAGCGGCGAGACGGACGACGACGGGCTGCGCCTGGCACGGCCGCTGCCGCTGATCGCGGCTCTGCCGACGATCATCGACGGCCTGCAGGCGCAGGGCTTCCAGCTCGTCGGCCTGGACCAGATGACCCTGGTCGACCCGGTGGAGTGGCAGCCGGACGACCGCGCCACGTACGCGTCGCCGGAGGCGCGCGCCGCGGTGTACGAGCTCGGCCGGCGGCGATGAACCTCGCCTTCAACATGTGCTCATCAAACCCTTGTTCACGAAGGAGGAGACTAAAGTGAACATCCGTATCAGACCTGTGTTCCTGGCCACGCTGGCGCTGACAGTGCTGCTCGGCGGCGGCGCGGCCATGGCGCACGACGACGTCCTGGTGATCGCCATCTCCGGCGATATCGAGACGCTCGACCCGCCGTTCTCGCGCTTTCAGCGCTCGAACGAGACCAACCTGAACGTCTACGACCAGTTCTTCCGCTACGGGCGGCGCGACACCGGTCAGGGCTACAGCATCGCCGACACCGGCACCATCGAAGGCGCCGCCGTCGAATCGTGGCAGTGGTCGGACGACGGTCTGTCGATCGTGCTCGACATCCGGCAGGGCGTGACCTTTCCCAAGACCGGCCGCGAGCTGACCGCCGATGACTTCATCTACTGGTTCGACCGGGCGCACGGAACGGAGTCCGGCACCGCATGGAACGTCAACACCGCCGGCATCACCTCGTATGAGAAGACCGGCGACCACCAGGTGACGCTGCAGTTCTCGAATCCCAGCCCGTGGTTCTTCTACCTGTTCCGCGACCAATCGCAGGGGCCGATGGACCACGTCGAGGCGCAGGCGCACGTCGAGTCCGACGACCCTTGGGCCACGCGCTGGTTGGCCAAGAACGACGTGGGATCCGGCGAGTACTACGTCGAGAGCTGGGAGGCCGGCGTGCAGATGGTGCTGCGCGCCAATCCCGACTACTGGGCTGGCCCGGCCTTCTTCGAAGAGATCATCCTGCAGATCGTCCCCAACTCGGCCGATCGCGCGCTGCTGCTGCGCGAGGGAGAGGTGGACATCGCCACCGGGCTGTCCACGGACGAGCTTGCCGCCCTGCGCGATTCCGACGGCGTCAAGGTGCTGTCGATTCCGACGCGCAACCAGATGATCTTCGGCTTCAACGTGCAGCGCGCGCCGTTCGACGACGTGCGCGTCCGCCAGGCGCTGTCCTACGCGGTGCCGGGCGAGGCGATCGCGCAAGGCATCTTCGGCGGCAACGCGCTCGTGTCGGCCGGCCCCATTCCGGTGGATGGTCAGAACCACGACGGCAGCCTGTGGCCGTACTCGTTCGACCTGGACAAGGCGTCGGCGCTACTGGCCGAGGCCGGCTACGGCGACGGGTTCGAGTTCACGCTGGACATCGCCTCCGGGCTGCCCACCACCGAGCAGATCGCGGTCGTTCTGCAGGACGCGTTCAAGGACATCGGCGTGACCATGAACATCAACCCGCAGCCCGCGGCCGTGTTCGCGGAGCAGCTCGGGACGCTTGAGCATCACGCGTGGATGCGCGACCTGCTGTGGTACGTGGATGACGCCGGCTACACCGGCGACCTGTTCTTCCGCACCGACGCGGTCGTCAACTGGATGGGTTACAGCGACGCCGAGCTCGACGGCATCATCGACGAGATGACCGTCACGCTCGACGCCGGGCGCAAGGCGGAGTTGGCCAAGCGCTACCAGGAGATCCTGATCGAGGCCGCGCCGGCGCTCTACATCTCGGAGATGCCGTTCGAGATCGCAATGCGCGACAACATTCACGGCTACGTGCAGCTGCCCGACAACCTGCTGTGGTACTGGCCGCTGTATCGCGGCGACGGCTGATCACCGCGCCGCTTTTTCCGTGTGCGGGGTGCGGGCGCTGAGCGCTCGCCACCCCGCTCGTCTTTCCATGGCCTGCCGGCCCGCGCGCTGACCGATGCTGGAGTCCGCGCGCGAGTGGGCGCTGTTCCTGCTCAGGAGGATCGGCATCCTCGCCGTCTCTCTGCTGGGCGTGTCGATGATAACCTTCGCGGTCACGCACGCCATCGGCAATCCCGTCTACCTGCTGGTCGGCCCCAAGCACAACCAGGAGATGCTCGACAACATGACGCGCGAGCTGGGACTGGACCGGCCGCTGTACGAGCGTTACCTCAACTACCTGGGCAACCTGGCCCGCGGCAACCTGGGAGTGTCCCGGTATTCCTACAACCCGGTGCTGACCGACATCCGCAAGCGGTTGCCGGCCACCCTGGAGCTGTCCACCTGCGCTCTGCTGCTCGCGGTGCTGTGGGCCGTGCCGGCCGGCGTGATCGCCGGCATCCGACGCCGCGGCGTGTTCGCCCGGTTGGCGGATGTGACCGCGCGCGGCGGTGTCTCCATGCCCGGCTTCTGGCTCGGGCTGCTCTTGATATTCGTGTTCTTCGCGGAGCTGGGCTGGCTGCCGGCGCCGCTCGGCCGCCTGGATCGCGAGTTCACCAAGCCGCCGTACGTCACCGGCTGGTACACCATCGACGCGCTGCTGGCCGGCGACGCCGGCGCGTTCCTGTCCAGCCTGCGCCACCTGATCCTTCCCGCGGTGACGCTGGCGTTCACCACCAGCCCCAGCACGCTGCAGATCACGCGCAACACGATGCGGGAGGTGATGCAGAGCGACTACATCCGCACCGCCCGAGCCTTCGGGATGCCGTCCTCGGCGGTCTATCGCTACGCGCTGCGCAACATCCTGGGACCGGTGACCACCATGATCGCCATGACCTACGGCTATCTGTTGAGCGGCACCGTGCTGGTGGAGGTGGTGTTCACCTGGCCGGGGCTGGGGCTGTATGCGGTCGACGCCATGAACCACTCCGACTACGAGCCGATCATGGGCGTGGTGCTGCTGACCGCCGCCTTCTACCTGACGATCTACCTCGCCGCCGACGTCGTGAACGCCATTCTCGATCCGCGCGCGCGCAGCCGGACCTGAGCATGGGCGCCGCCGATCTCGCGTCCGCCGCCGTGGCCGACACCGCGCGCCCGGGCTTCTACCGGCGCCTGGAGAATGCCAACGGCGTCGCCAGGGTGCGGATCAACCTCGCCATGCTGTCGCTGCTGATCGTGCTGGGCGCGGTCGCTCCGCTGCTGCCGCTGCAGGATCCGGTCGATCCGAATCCGCTCTCCCGATTCGCACCGCCTTCGCGGGAGCACTGGTTCGGCACCGACACCAACGGCATGGACGTGTTCTCCCGCACGATCCACGCGATTCGGGTCGACTTCTCGCTGGCGCTGAGCTCGGTGCTGATCGGCATCCTGGTCGGCGTGCCGCTGGGCGCGCTGGCCGGCTACTTCGGGGGCCGCTTCGACACCGTGGTGACGCGCATCACGGAGGTCTTTCAGGGCTTTCCGCAGATCCTGTTCGGCATGGCGGTGCTGGCCGCCGCCGGCAACACGCTGGTGAACCTGGTGCTGATCATCGCGTTTTACAACGTTCCCGTGTACAGCAAGATGGTGCGCAGCGCCGCCGTGCCGTTGCGGGAGGCGGACTTCGTGCTGGCGGCGCGGGTGTTCGGCAACTCGCCCCTGTCGGTGGTGTTCCGGCACGTCATCCCCAACACGCTGGTGCCGGTTTTCTCGCAGCTCCCGCTGAGCTGCGCCTACGCCGTGCAGATGATCGCGGGCCTGAGCTTCATCGGCCTGGGCGTCTCCATCCCGACGCCGGAGTGGGGCTCGATGATCCAGCTCGGCGCCAACCAGATGGTGTTCGGCAAGTGGTGGGCGTCGGTGTTTCCCGGGCTGGCGCTGTTCGGCTCGGTCTGGGTGCTCAACAACGTCAGCGACCTGCTCGGTTCGCTGGTGGTCCGGCGGGCGTGAGCGGTGGCGCTCCTGTCGATCGACGGTCTTGCCGTGGAGTTCGCGGTCAACCGCGAGACCATTCACGCGCTGCGCGGCGTGACCCTGAGCCTGGAGGAGGGGGCCCGTACGGCGGTCGTCGGCGAGAGCGGATCCGGCAAGACCGTGACCGCGCTCAGCGTGTTGCGGCTGCTGCCGCCCACCGCACGGATCACCTCCGGGCGGATCGACTTCGCCGGCCGGGAGCTGACCTCGCTGGACGATGCGCGGCTGGGCGAGATCCGCGGATCGCAGGTGGCGATGATTTTCCAGCACGCATCCGCGGCCCTGAATCCGCTGTGGCCGGTCGGCCGCCAGATCGCGGACGTGTACCGCCATCACCGGGGAGGAACGCGGCGCGAGGCGTGGCAGCGGGCGGTCGAGGTGCTGGCCGCCACGGGAATCCCCGACGCGGCCGCGCGTGCGCGCGACTTTCCGCACCAGTTCTCGGGCGGCATGGCACAGCGGGTGATGATCGCGATGGCGCTGGTGTGCTCGCCGAAGTTGCTGATCGCCGACGAGCCCACCACCGGGCTCGACCTGACCATCCAGGTGCAGGTGCTCGATCTTATAGCCGAGGTGGTCGAGCGGCTCGATGCGACGCTGATGCTCATCTCGCACGACCTGGCGGTGGTGGGGGCGCTCTGCGACCACGTCGTGGTGATGTACGCGGGCGAGGTGATGGAGAGCGGCACCACCGCACAGGTGCTCGATGCGCCGGCCAATCCGTACACGGAAGGGTTGCTGGCGTGCTTCGCCGAGGCGGGCGGCGGAGACATGCCGTCCATCCCCGGACGCGCCCCCGACATGCGCCGGCCGATCCCGGGCTGCGGGTTCGCCGAGCGCTGCTCGCGTGTCGAGGAGGTCTGCCGCGCGCATCCGGCGCCGGTGGTCGAGGTCGCCGCCGGTCACCTGTCCCGCTGTCACTTCGCCGGTGAGCGGTAGCGGGATGGACGGCCAGCCGCTGCTCCGCGTCGAACATTCGGTGAAGCGCTACGCGCTTCGGCGACTCGGCCTGCGCCGTTCGTATGTGGCGGCCCTGGACGACGTGTCGGTCGCGGTGCGGCGAGGTGAGTGCGTGGGCCTGGTCGGCGAGTCCGGCTCCGGCAAGTCGACGCTGGGCCGCTGCGTGCTCAACCTCACGCCGCTGGATGCGGGCCGCATCGTGTTTCAGGGACGAGAGATCCAGGCGCTCGGCGAACGCGACTGGCGGCCGCTGCGCCGGCAGTTGCAGATGGTGTTCCAGAACCCGCTGACCTCGTTCAACCCGATGATGACCATCGAGCAGTCGCTGCAGGACGCGTTGCGCCACACGACCGGCATGGAGGCCGCGGCGCGGCGCAACCACGCGCGGGTGTTGCTGGAGCAGGTGCAACTCGACCAGCGGTTCGCAGGGCTCTACCCCTACGAGCTGTCGGGCGGCCAGTTGCAGCGCGCGGCCATCGCGCGGGCGCTGGCCCCGGGCCCCGACTTCCTGTTCCTGGACGAGCCGACCGCAGCCCTGGACATGTCGATCAAGGGGCAGATCGTCAACCTGCTCAGGGATCTGCAGCGCCGCCACGAACGGGCGCTCATCTTCGTGTCGCACGACCTGCGCGCGGTCCGCTACGTGGCCGACCGCATGTGCGTGATGTATCAGGGTCAGGTCGTGGAGCAGGGCAGCCGCGCGGCGGTGTTCGACCGGCCCCGGCATCCGTACACGCGCGCGCTCCTGGCCGCGACGCTGATCGGGCGCGGTGCACGTGCCGCTTCGACGGCGCCGGGCGGTGACGGCGAGTCCGCGGAGCGGTCACCGGAGGGATGCCGGCTGGTCGGCCGCTGTCCGTTCGCCCAGGAACGCTGCCGGCGGGAGCCGCAGGAGTTGCGCCCGATCGCTCCGGGCCACGAGGTTCGCTGCTGGCGTTCGGAGGAGCTCCCCGCGGCCGAACGAGTTGCAGGCTCCAGATGAGCATCGCGCGCTGCGTCGCGGGAGCGCTGATACGGGACGGCAAGGTGTTGCTCGTCAAGAGATCTCCGCAGGCTCGCCATCATCCGAACGTGTGGGATCTGATGGGAGGGCACGTCGAGGGAGATGAGTCGCTGGAGGACGCGTTGCGCCGCGAAGCGTTCGAAGAGCTGCAAGTAGCAATCGAGTCCTTCCGGCCACTGGGGACCATCCATGACCCGGTCGAACCGGCTGAAGTCAGCGTCTATGTCGTGTCCCGCTGGAGCGGCGAACCCGTGAACGCCTCTCCCGACGAACACAGCGAGATTCGCTGGTTCTCCGCGGATGAACTGCCTCGTTCGGCTGCGGTGGATGGCTATGGTCATGTCGTTCGAGCATTGGGACGGGCCATGCGTGAGTCTGCACGCTGCGGTTCTCACCGTTGATCTGAAGCACCACCGCCGGGGTGACCATTGCTGGTGTATGAGCGTAAGGTATGGGTGAGACGGCAATGGCTCTTGCAGACACCGATCTGGAGAGAATCGGCGCCTACGTGAAGGGCAACCTCTACGGCTGGTTCGTCGAGGTGGCGCCGCATCTGGTCATCGGACCGCAGATCCTGGAGCGCATCGCGACGATCGAGCAGGAGCTCAAGGATCAGCGGGACCTGATGGCTGTCCGGTTCGACGCGATGGATCGGCGGTTCGAGGAGATGGGTAAACGGTCTGACGAGCGCTTCGCGGAGATGGGCAAGAGGTCGGACGAGCGATTCGCAGCAGTCCATGTCCGATTCGAGGACATGAACAAGCGCTTTGACGATGTGAACAAGCGCTTCGAAGACATGAACAAGCGCTTCGGTTCGATGCAGTGGCTGGTTGGCGGGGCGTTCGTCGTGATCGGGGTCCTGATGACCGTCTTCGAGTTCATTACCTGACGGGCGGCCTCACCACTTCGGGCCGGACGATCAGGGTCTGATTCGGCGCCAGGTCGATCAGTGCGGTCCGGGTGCCGTCCGGCCAGTCGACGATCAGCTCATCCACGCTCGCCGCCGCGCCCAGGCCGAAGTGCGCGGACAGCTCCGAGGCGCCGAAGAAGCCGCCGGCTCCGACTGGTGCGCTTTGCGTGTGGCCGCCCGCAGCCACCGTCACCACCGCGCCCCAGCCGTGCGGGGCCAGTCCCGAGCCGCGCGGCGGATCCAGGAACACACGCAGCCAGCCGGCGTCCCCGGCGCCGCTCGGGCCGTCCGGGCCGCCCAGGTCGTTGCGGAACAGGGACGGCCGCGCGTCGAAGTTGAAGATCACGATGTCGCGGTCGCCGTCGTCGTCGTAGTCCAGCGTGATCAGCGCGCGGCCCTGCAGGCGGTGCCGCAGCCCCACGGAGGCGGCGTCGACCGGCTCGAACGCCGGCACGCCGTCCGCGTCGGGGCCGGTGTTCCGGAACAGGAACGTCGGCTGATCCTCCCATTCGTAGAGGTCGGCTCCGTTCGGCGTGATCCAGCCGGTGGTGGTGACCAGGTCGCGCAAACCGTCGTGGTCCAGGTCGACCGCCTCCACGCCCCAGCCCCAACCGGCGTCGCGCACGTGCGCGAGGCGGGCCACCTCGTCGAAGCGGTCGCCGCCGGTGTTGAGGTAGAGCGCGTTGCCCGTGCCGGGCGTCCGGTCGATCGGCCAACGCGTGGAGACGCTGGTCACGTACCAGTCCAGGCGGCCGTCGCCGTTCAGGTCGGCCACCGCTGAGCCCATGCCGTTCGCTTCGCGTCCGGTACGGGAGGAGATGGTCCGGTCGGTGAAGGTGCCGTCGCCCTCGTTGCGGTAGTAGCGGCTCGTGCCGAAGTCGGCCGCCACGATCAGCTCCGGGTAGCGGTCGCCGTTGAGGTCCACGAACTGTGCGGCAAATGCGAGCACCAGATCGTCGGCCACGCCGGCGCGCGCGCCCACCTCCGTGAAGCCGCCGTCCCCGTCGTTGCGGAACAGCACGTTGCCGCGAATGCCGGACGCCCAGTTGCCCACGAACAGGTCCAGGTCGCCGTCCAGGTCGTAGTCCCCGAAAGCCGCGGCCATGCCGCCGGCTCCGCGGTCCAGCCGGCCGTCCGGGTCGCGGTACGGCGCGCAGCAGGTGAACGTGCCGTCGCCGTTGCCGCGGTACAGCAGCAGGTGTCCGGGCGGCGGCAGCCCCGGCTCCTCCGGGCCTGCCGAAGGGATGAACAGGTCCAGCGAGCCGTCGCCGTCGAAGTCCGCGGCGGCCGCGCCGTGCGCGCGGTGGACGCGCGCCAATCCGGCGGGGACGGCGCGATCGATGAACGTGCCGTCGCGCCGGTTGATGAACAGGCGGTCGGGAGATCCGCCGCCGGTGGCATAGAACAGGTCCTGGGCGCCGTCGCCGTCGAAGTCGCCGGCCACCCCTCCGGGCGCGTGGGGCGGCGCGGAAAACGCGCCCGGATGCTCCCGGCCCAAGCCGGCCCGTACGCCCACCTCGCTGAACTGCAGCGGCGGCGTGGCGAGCGCGGCTGGTGCCGCGCACAGAGCCGCGCACAGCGCGGCGGCGATCGTCACGCGGTTCGAGGGTCGGCGGCGGCCCGGCCCTGGCTCGATCAACTCGGCACCGCCCTCAGCTCCTGCTCGAGGCGGCGCAGCACGGCATCGCCGACCGTCGCGGTGGTGGCGCGTCCCTGCAGGTCCGGCGTATGGGGACCCGCTGCCAGAACCGCCTGCACGGCGCGCTCGATGGCCGCGGCGGGACGGGAACGCCCCAGCGCGTCCAGCAGCATGGCGGCGGCCCGGCACGCCGCGATCGGGTTGGCGCGGCCGGTGCCGGCCAGATCGGGGGCGCTGCCGTGCACGGGCTCGGCGATCAGAGTGGCTCCGTCGGCGTTCGCCCCGGCCACCAGCCCCAGGCCGCCGACCAGCGCGGCGCCGGCGTCACTGATGATGTCCCCGTACAGGTTGGGGGCCAGGATCACGTCGTACGAGTCCGGCTCACGGATCAGCCGATAGAGGTGCGAGTCGACGAGCTGTTCGTCGACGGCAACATCCGGAAACTCACGAGCGACGGCGAGGGCCGTCTCGCGGAACAGGCCGTCGGTCAGGCGCAGCACGTTGGCCTTGTGCACGATCGTCACCCGAGCCGTGTCGCTCCGCGCCCGCGCGCGGTCGGCGGCGTGCCGGAACGCGACGCGGGCGATGCGCTCGGTCGCCCGGCGCGAGATCACGCGTTCGGCCACCGCGACGGTTTCCCGCTGCTCCCACCGTTCGCGCCCGGCGTAGAGCCCTTCGGTGTTCTCGCGGACGACCAGGATGTCGACCCCGGCGACGCTGCCGGCGACCGGCGCCGACCGCAAGGGCCGAAGGTTGGCGTAGAGGTCGAACTCCTGCCGCAGGGCTACGACCGGGCTGCGATAGCCGTCGACGCGTTCAGAGGGGGAGCTGACCGCGCCGAGCAGCGCGCCCGCGCAGCCGGCCAGCGCGGTCCGGGTGGCGTCCGGGAGCGCATCTCCGTGCCGCTCGAACGCCGACCAGCCGACCTCCAGCTCGATCAGGCCGATCCCGCCGACGGCCTCCAGGAGCCGCGCGGCCTGGGCGGTCACCTCCGGCCCGATCCCGTCGCCGGGCAGCAGCGCCACCCGCGCGGGACCGCTGTCGCTCATCGCGTGAGCCGGGCGCGCACGAACGGAATGAGGCCGCCGACGTCCAGGATTCGCTGCACGCCCTCGCTGAATGGGGGAAACCGGTACCTCGCGGTTCCGCTGCGGATGATCGACTCCTCGACCAGCACCTCCGCGCTCTCGCCGCCCGCGACCGCGGCCACCGCTTCCGGGCAGACGATGGCGGGCAGCCCGTTGTTGATGCAGTTGCGGTAGAAGATCCGCGCGAAGCTCACCGCCACGACGGCCGCGACGCCGTTGGCGACCAGGCAGGTGACCGCCTGTTCGCGGCTGGAGCCGCACCCGAAGTTCCTGCCTGCGAAGATCACGTCGCCCGGCCGGACCTCGCGGGCGAAGTCCGGGTCGAGATCCTCCAGGGCGTGGGCCTTGATCTCGTCGACCGACCGGAGGGTGTACGTGTACTTCCCGGGGAAAATCACGTCCGTGTTGACGTCATCGCCGTACTTCCAGACCCGGCCTGCTGCCATGTCAGTCGGCGGCGCCGACCGCGTCGGGCGCGCAGATCCTGCCGGCCACGGCGCTGGCGGCGACCACGGCCGGCGAGCCCAGGTAGATCTCCGCCTCCGGGGTGCCCATCCTGCCCCGGAAGTTCCGGTTGCCGCTTGAGATGCACACCTCGCCGGGCGCCAGGACGCCGAGGTGGTTGCCCATGCACGGCCCGCAGCCCGGCGTCCCGAAAACCGCGCCTGCCGCCATCAGCTCCGACGCCAGGCCGGTGCGCACGGCGTCTTCCAGCACACGGCTCGACGCCGGCACGATGAGCAGCCTGGTGCCGTCGGCGATCCTGCGGCCGCGCAGGACGCGGTGGACGGCCTGCAGGTCCTCCAGTCTGCCGTTGGTGCAGGTGCCGATGAAGGCCTGGTCGACCCGGACGGCGCCGAGCTCGTCGACCGCCACCACGTCGTCCACCCGGTGCGGGCGCGCCACCATCGGCCGCAACTCCGCCGCGTCGACCGACACGGACATCGCGTACGACGCGCCGGGATCGGGATACAGCGCCATCCGCTCCAGCTCCTCCGCGCTCCGGCCGCTCGCCGCCGCCAGGGAGTCGAAGACCGGCCGATCCGGCGGCAGGTACGTACACTTGACGCCCATCTCCGCCATCATGTTGGCAAGGCTCATCCGCGACTCGAGGCTCAACGTGGCGAGTCCGTCGCCGGCGAACTCCACGCTGCGGTACAGGCCGCCGTCGGCTCCCAGCCGCGACAGCAGGTGCAGGGCGATGTCCTTGCCGGTGACCGAGGGCGGCACCGGGCCGTCGATCGTCACCTGCAGCGACTCCGGCACGCGCAGCCACAGTTCCCCGGTGGCCCACAAGCAGGCCACCTCGCTGCGCCCGACTCCCGCGCCGAACGCGCCCATCCAGCCGAAGTGCGGCGTGTGGCTGTCGGCGCCCAGGATGAGCTGCCCGGGCAGCACGAGCGCCTCTTCGCTCAGCACCTGGTGGCAGATGCCGCGACCCACCTCGAAGAAGAGCCCGACGCCTTGCTCGCGGACGAACCGGCGTACCTCCGCGTGGTTGCGCGCGTGCGCGGTGCTGGGCGCGGGCACCGCGTGGTCCAGCGTGATCGCCATCCGCTCCGGGATGACCACGCGTTCCTGTCCGAGCTCCATCCAGATCTTGCGGATGGCGGCGGTGTTGTCGTGGCTCAGCACCACGTCCGGCCGCGTGTCCACGACCTGCCCGACCTCCACCGAGCCGGCGCCGGCCGCGCGCGCGAGTGCCTTTTGCGCGAATGTCTGGGCGGACTGCTGCACGCCGCTCATGGCTCCCCGCCGTCGTCCACGCCCTGTGCGGCCCGCAGGAGCGCATCGACGTCGTCCAGGCTCAGCGGCTTGTCGTCCGCCATGCGCTTGATCCGCGACGTGAGGCTGCGGATCCGGTCGTCGCCGAGATCGAGCTGGAGCTGCTGCGCCCGGTGCTTGATCGCGTTCCAGCCGGTGAGGCGGTGCGCCACGTGGATGTACCGGTCCATGCCGAAGTCGCCGGGATCGAGGATCTCGTACGTGCTCGGATTGTTGAGCATCGCCTTGGCGTGGATGCCTGCCTTGTGCATGAACGCCGCGTAGCCGGTGATGTAGTTGTTGAACGGCACGTCGATGCCGACCAGGTCGGCGACGAGGTTCTCCACGCGCCGGAGCACCGGCAGGCGGTAGCGGGTGCGGACCAGGTCCGCGTCATGGGCGTACATCCGGGCCAGGAATCCACCGAGCGGCGTGATCCCGTTGCGCTCGCCGATGCCCAGCACGGAGGCGTCGACGTGCGTCGCCCCGGCCGCCAGCGCTGCGTAGGCGTTGGCCACCGCGCAGCCGGTGTCGTTGTGGCCGTGGAACTCGATGTTGCAGGTAACGATGCCGCGCAGGGTCCGCACGACCTCGTGCACGCGCAGCGGGTCGGCCACGCCTACCGAGTCGGCGATGCCGACGCGCGACACGCCGACCTTGTCCACTTCGCGGTAGATGGTGAGCAGGTCGACCAGGTCGCTGCGGAAGCTGTCCTCGCTTGAGAACCTGACCTCCAGGCCGTGGCCCTTGATGAACTCGATCACCTCGACGGCCGCCTCGATGATCTCGCCGATGTCGCGGCCGTGGGAGAACTGGCGGAGCAGGCTGGAGGTCCCGAACAGGACGTCCAGGCCGTCGACGCCGGTCTCCACGGCGAGCCGGGCGTCGTCCATGTGGCAGCGGGTGTGGGTGAGCACCTTCGCCTTCAGGCCGAGCCCGGTGATGCGCTCGCAGTCGCGCCGGGAGCCGGGGCTGGCGGCGGGCGAGGTCAGCTCCAGGTACTCGACGCCCAGCTCGTCCAGGAGGGTGGCGATCTCCACCTTGTCGTCCGTCGTGAAGAACGCGTTGGCGAACTGCTCGCCCTCGCGCAGGGTCGACTCGATGATCGCGAAATTGTCCAGGCTCATGGTGACGGGCGTCCGGAAGCCGGCGGCAACCCCATCGCGGTGGCACGGGCCGCAGGCCCCCGATACGATGCGTCCGACGATAGCATGCGACGATGATTCGCAGGAGGAGCCGATGGCGACAATCAAGGGGGTGATCACCGATCAGGCGAGCGGCCAACCCGCCGCCTGCACCGTGCACGTGCTGTCATCGAACGGGGCGTTCATCCACCCGGACGGGGCGGTCCTCAAGGTGGGACCCGGCACTCCGGCGTTCTACTGCGACGGCTCGTTCGAGGTCACGGTCCCGACCGGCGGCGTGCGGGTGCTGGTCGAGCGCGGTACCGAGTACGTGCCGCTGGAGCGCAACCTCACCGTCACCGAGACCCAGACCGTCGACCTGGAGCTGCCCCTGCAGCGATGGAGCCATCTGACCGAGCAGGGCTGGTATCCGGGCAACACCCACATCCACTACGACGAGAAGGAGCAGCAGCGCGACGACCGCCTGGCGCTGGAGGGGCACGTGCACGACTTCTCGGTCACGGTGGTCAGCGTGCTGCGGCGCTGGGACCTCGACTACGCCAGCAACCACTTCCCGATCGGGGTGATGAACGACCTGAGCACCTCCCATCACGTCGTCGACATCGGCGAGGAGAACCGCCACAACTTCCACGGCGGGGAGATCGGCTACGGCCACGTGATGTTCCTGCGCATCCGCAACTTGGTGGAGCCGGTCAGCCGCGGCATGCTGGTCGACAATCTCGACCCCGACTACCCGCCGATCTGCCACGCGTGCGACGACGCGCGCGACCAGGACGGCATCGTCTTGTGGTGCCACAACGGCCGCGGCCTGGAGGCGCCGGTGGCCGCCGCCCTGGGCAAGCTGGACGGCTTCAACCTGTTCGATCCGTTCTGGATGGATCCCGAGTACGAGATCTGGTACCGGCTGCTCAACTGCGGCATCCCGCTGCCGGCCAGCACCGGCTCGGACTGGTTCGTCTGCTCCAACAACCGTGTCTACGTCGACACCGGGGGCCAGGAATTCGATTACGACCGCTGGATCGATGGCCTCAAGGCGGGCCGCACCTTCATCACCAATGGGCCGGCGCTGTTCCTGCGCGCCGACGGCGCCGCTCCCGGCGACACGCTGGACGTGCAGCCCGACCGGGAGCTGGAGCTGGAGGTGGAGCTCAAGAGCCATCACCGCGTGGACCGCATCGAGCTGGTCTGCAATGGCGACGTGGTCAAGCGCTGGCATCGGCCGGCCGGCGTCGCCGCCGAGACGATCCGCGAGCGCTTCACCCCGCCCGGCGACGGGTGGATCGCCGCGCGCTGCTACAGCCACGTGCGCGACAGCTACGACCAGGAGATCTTCGCCCACACCAGCCCGATCTACCTGCGCTGCGGCACCGCTAACCCGGCGGCGAAGCCCGATGCCGCATACTTCATCGACGGGATCGACGTGGCGCTGGACCAGTGGGTGAGCCACAAGCTGCGCTACGGCTCAGACCGCCAGCGCGAGGACGTCCGCGAGCTGTTCAAGCGCGGCCGCGGTTTCTTCGAGGGAGTATGACGATGGCGAAAGACAAGCCGCGCGGACGGCTGGCGCGGAACTACCGGCTGACCTGGGTCGACGACTCCGGGTTTACGGCGAGCGTGATCAACCCCCCGGTGAGCCCGGCGCGGCTGGCCCACCTGACCGTGGGCGGGCTGGCCGGCACTCCCGTGGACGCGTTCGTGGCGACGGTCGGCCAGTGCGCCGGCTATACGCTGTCCTATCCGACGAAGGTGGAAGGCATGGAGTTCCTGGTCGACCGCCTGAACGCGGGCGCGGCGCTGGGCGGCGGCGTGCAGTGGCGGAGTGCGGAGAACCTGCGCCGGCTGTGGGCCGAGGGCCACGACCCCGTGCGTATCGTGATGGACGAAGCGCACCGGCTGGGCATGGACTTCTGGCTGCAGCTCCGCATGAACGACTGGCACCACGTCGACAGCGAGGGCAAGGTCTACCGGCTGATCGGCAGCGACTACTACGAGAGCCACCCCGAACTGCTGATCGGCAGAGAGGGCGTGGCCGGCTGGCCGGAGTCGCTGCAGGAGTCGCTGGCCTGGTTTCAGGACTTCGCCCACGAAAAGGTGCGCCGCATCCGCCTGGACACCGCCACCGAAGCGATCGAGCGCTACGACGCCGAGGGGTGGGAGTACGACTTCATGCGCTGCCCGGGCCTGTTCAAGTACGGCACGGAGCGCGCCAACGCCCACCTGGTCACGGAGCTGATCCGCGACACGCGGCGGATGCTGGACGAGGTCGGCCGCGCGCGCGGCAAGACGCTGGGCCTGTCGGTGCGGGTGCCCAACACCATCGCCGGCGCTACCATGCTCGGCTTGGACGTCGAGGAGTGGATCTCCGACCACTTGGTCGACATCGTCGTGCCGTCGACCTTCTTCGCCCAGGACACGGAGGAGGACATGCACGAGTGGGTGAAGCTGGCGGCCGGTACGCCGGTGCTGATCCATCCCGCGATCGAGGAGGGCTTCATCACCGGCAAGCGCACCGGCTACGGCATCCCCTATTACCAGGTCCAGTCCGACCCGATGCAGGCGATGACCGTGGAGATGATCCGGGGGCTCGCGGCCCGCCACCACGCCGCCGGCGTGGACGGCCTGTACCTGTTCAACTATCAAGGCACCTGGACGACCTACGGGTACGACAACAGCCCGGCGCTCGACGACATGGCCTCGCCGCTGCGGCTGCGCTTCAAGGACAAGCGCTACGTCGTGATGCGCCGCAACGGCTCGTTCCCGAACTGCTTCCCGCAGGAGCGCCAGATTCCGGTCGAACTGGGGCCCGAACCGGTCGAGATCGACATCGAGATCGCCGACGACTTCGCCGACGCCGGCGCTCGGCTGCGCTCCGTCCACCTGAAGCTGCTGCTGGTGGAGCCGTGCCACGAGGACGGGCTGGTGGTGCGCCTGAACGGCGGCGAGCCGCTGCCGATCGCCAACCCGATGGCCGCCGGCCGGGCCGCGCCTTTCGAGCGCGCTTGGGCGGTGTTCGACCTCACGCCGTCCCCGCCCCGGGTCGGCGTCAACCGGATCAGCGTGCGGGTGGAACGCCACCCGCGCCTGGCGGAGGAGCTGCCGCTGGTGCTCAGCGACGTGGAGATCGACGTCTCCTACCGCTACCCCAACGGCCCCTGGATCCCGCCCCCCGGCTTCAAGCCGCGGACGTAGAGAGGGCAAGTGTGAGCCGAACGGATAGACCAAGCCTCAGTCACCCTAAGCCGTCAGCCGGGCACGAGGATCCGCCGAAGACGAAGCCGCATCACTTCTGGTTTCGCCCGAAGTCGACGTCGACAAGCTCAACCAACTGGTCGACGGGCTGGAGGAGGAAGCGTTCGTCTCGCGATGTGGCAAGCAAATGGGAGCCAAGAAAGCAACAGAATAGATGGCTAAACATCTACGATCTATCCCTAGACTCAACTTAGATGAATTCACAAATTCCGCGCCGCCACAAGCGTCAGACCTATCCATAGAGCCACTCAAGGGTCCCTGCCTGCGTCGCCGCCGAAGTAATGCAACTTGGAGGTAGTCGGCCAAGGTCGTGCGATTGAGCTCCTCCTGCTCGTAGCGGCTGAACTTGCGAACGGCGAGAAGGTCGAGCGAGAGCAAACCCGGAAGGGCCGATCGGCACCGGGTGAGATTGTGGCGCGTTAGCCTCGCCGAGCAGTTCTCGCTCGCCCTTCAGGTGCATCTGGCCGGTGAAGTGACAGCGGAGAGGTGCGCGTCGCCACCGACCCGCGCGAGCGGGGCAGCGTATGGAACGGGCAGCCGCTCGGCGCCTTTGCGGCCTCTGGTATCTCGCCTTCGAGGATGATGCGCTCCGGCGGGCGGTGCAAACTTGGCTGCGGGATGCCGGAGAGGAGCGTCTCCGTGTAGGGTGCTGCGGCGGAGGAAAGTCTCGCGGCGCTTGTCCGCCGGAGAGGGCTTAGGGGTAGCGGTCGACATGCTCCGCGACCGTCACCCGCGCGTTCCGCAGGCACAAGGCTCTCAAGACAACGTCTTCGCGTGCGGGACCAACGGCGAGGGCGTCGACGACTACATGCTGGAGATCTCGGTGGTCGCCGACGCTCCGACACACTAGGCACTGAAGCGCCGCTGATTCCGAGGCCATTGTCAGTGGTAGCGGGTACCTCGCCGACGCGGTTGTCGCTGGTGTGCTCGATCGGAAGCGAATCATGGACGACCCGGCATACAAGCGACTGCTCACTCACCGACGCATCGTCTGGGACCTGCTCATCGGGTTCATCGCACCGCTGCGCCCCGCCGGCTGGGCCGAGGCACTCGACTTCGCCACCCTGCGCGACGGCGCCACCGAGAACGTCACCGATGCACTGCGCCGGCGGCTCGGTGACGTGGTCTGGTCGATCGACCGGAGTGACGGCCACGGCGGGGTGCAGACGCTGCACGTGGTGATCGAGCATCAGTCGAGCGTGGACTACTCGATGCCGCTGCGGTTCCTGAACTACACGAGCCTGCTGTACCAGCGGCTGTACCGTGACCGCACCACGTGGAGCAAGGACGATAGGGCCGATCCGGTGCTGCACGTGGTGGTGTACAACGGCGACAAGCGGTGGGACGCGTCGCTGACGCTCGCCGGGCTGGTGGAGCGGACGGAGCGGGACGGTCCGGCGCAACTCGTCGTGAGCTACGACGTGGTTGATCTGGTGGCGGTGACGGCGGATGATCTGCCGCGAGCGAACCTGCTGCGATGGGTCGCGGAGGTGGAACAGGGTGCGCAGACGGGCGCGTTGCCGCAGCGGGTGCGGGAGTTGGGGGAATGGCTTGCGGAAGCGGGCGAATCGGGGCTCACAAGGAGCTTCGACCTGTGGCTTGGCGTCCTGGGCCGGAAGTGGGGCGTGGAGTTGCCGTCGATCCGCGAGTACGAGGAGGTAAGCGCCGTGTTGTTGGAGAAGATCGATCGCTGGGAAGCGGAAATCCTGGAACGGGGTATCGAGCAAGGGATCGAACGACACAGGGTGCTGCTGCACCGTTTGGCGGAGCGGCGGTTCGGTCCGGCGGCGGCGGAGCGGCTGTCGGCGGTGCTCGCCGGCGTGACCGACGCGGATTGCCTCGCCGAGGCAGGCGAGTGGATCGTGGACTGCGCCACGACTGCCGACTTCCTGGCGCGCGTGAGCCGCGCGAGCGCGTAGCCCCAGCGGCGATGCACTCATGGATGTCCTTGGCCGTCAGATCAGGGTAGTAGTCAGTCAGATCAGGGTAGTAGTCAGGAGTGATCTGACTGAACGGAAGGTCCTCATCGGCTAGTTCGAGGACATCCTGCACCGTAATGCGCGTCCCGGCGACGCACGGTTTGCGGAGGTGCACCGTGGAGTCGACGGCGATACGGTCCATCTCGCCGGGGCCACTATGCCTCGCCGAGCAGTTCCCGCTCGCCTTTCAGGTGCAGGTCGTCGGCGAAGTGGCAGGCGGACAGATGCCCGTCGCCGCCGACCGGCGCGAGCGGCGGCAGCTTCTCTTCGCAGATCGGCTGCCGGTACGGGCAGCGCGTATGGAACGGGCAGCCGCTCGGCACCTTCGCGACTTCGGGTATCTCGCCTTCCAGGATGATGCGCTGCAGCGGGCGGTGCGGATTGGGCTGCGGTATGCCGGAGAAGAGCGCCTCCGTGTAGGGGTGCTTGGGGCGGAGGAAGATCTCGCGGCGTTCTCCGATCTCGACGAAGTGGCCAAGGTACATTACCGCGACGCGATCGGTCATGTGGCGGATGACCGACAGATCGTGCGTGACGAACAACACCGTGAGATGCAGATCGCGCTGAAGCTCCAGCAGCAGATTGAGGATCTGCGCCTGCACGGAGACGTCCAGCGCCGAGGTCGGTTCGTCGGCCAGCAGCAGTTGCGGATCGAGCGCCAGCGCGCGCGCCACGCCGATGCGCTGCCGCTGGCCGCCAGAGAAGGCGTAGGGATAGCGGTTGAGCTGCTCGGGCTGCAGTCCCACGATGCGCATGAGCCGCTTCACCGCCTCGTCGAGCTCGGCGCCGCGAAGGCCGTCGTTGACCATCAACGGCTCGCCGATGATCCGTCGCACGGTCATGCGCGGATTGAGTGACGACTCCGGGTCCTGAAAGACGACGCGGATGCGGCGGCGTACTGCCTGGAGCTGCTCCCGGTCGGCCGAGACCACGTCGATCGGCGGGACGTCGGGTGGGCGAAAGACGATGTGGCCGTCGGTCGGCTCGACCGCGCGCACCAGCAGCCTGAGCACCGTGGTCTTGCCGGAGCCGCTCTCGCCGACCAGGCCGAGCGTCTCGCCACGCCGGATCTCGAAGCTCACGTCGTCGACGGCACGGATCCAGCCCACGGTGTGCTTGAGGATGCCGCGCTTGATCGGGAAGTACTTCTTCAGGCCGCGGACGGTGAGCACGTCCCCCACGCGGTAGAGGCGCTCGGCGTTCTGATGCAACAGCTTGTGCTGCAGCCGCTCCGGTCGGCTGCTGACGATGGCTCGCAGAGCCGCCACCCAGTCCGTCAGCGAGCTGACAGGCACACAGACCGGCCAATCGCTCCCGAACACGATCCGGTCCTCGCCGAAGCAGTCGATGCAGTGATTGACGGTCGGCGCCAGGTCTTCCGCCGTCCAACCAGGTGCGGCGCGGCGCACGATGCCGGAGATCTTGCAGATCACGTTGCTCTGGCCGCCCAGCGCGGCGATGTCGTCCAGCCACTGCTGCCGTTCGTGACCATAGACCTCGTGATCCGAGGGGCCGGTCCTGCCCGCGACCACCTGCGGATCGGCGTTGCCGCAGTGATCGAGGATGAAGGTGTTGTCCGGGCAGCGCTGCGCGACCTCCAGCGCGTCGGCCAGCTCGCTCGGCCGGATGCAGATGTCGAACAGGAGGCCCGCCTCCGCCAGCAGCGCCAGGCCGGCGGCGAACCGGTCGGACAGTATCGTCCCGCGCGGCGTGGTCGGGGGGTGCAGAAGGTGGCGAATGCCGCGGCAGGATTCGTGTTGCCGGATCGCCGTCAGTTCGCTCGCGAACTCGGGATCATCCAGCGAGCCGGCGAACACCGCCGCGGCGGTCGGCATGTCGGGCTGCCGGCACAGCTCGGATACCAGCTCGCGCTCGCGCGGGCGGTCCGGGACTGCCGCGGCCACCTCCATGTAGACCGCGTGGGTGATGCCCGTGCCCTGTGCCTCCCGCAGGTAGGAGTCGGCGGTATAGCTCTGCCGCAGCACCTCCTCCTCCTGCTCTAGCCACGGTAGGCGCAGGCGCTCCAGATCCCAGAGGTGCTGGTGGGTGTCGACGATCGGAATGGCGCCAGAGCCGTTGCGATCAGCCAGTTGTCGCCTCCCCGGCGAGTTCCGCTTCCGGGACGGCGGGCTCGACCACCTCGTTTCCCTCGTAGAGGAAGCAGCGCACCGTGTGGCCGCTGTCGGTGCGGTACAGCGGCGGGAGCTGCGCGTCGCAGGTGCCGGCGATGAACTCGGCGCAGCGGTTGCTGAACGGACACCCGCGGGGCCGGCTGTACGGGTCCGGGACCGTTCCCTCGATCGCCTCCAGGCGGCTCTTGGGCTCGACGCCGATACCGGGGATGGAGGCGAGCAGCGCGCGCGTGTAGGGGTGCTTGGGCTCGTCGAAGATGGCCACGACCTCGCCCTGCTCGACGACCGTGCCCAGGTACATCACCACCACCTCGTCCGCGAGCTCGGCGATGACGCCCATGTTGTGGGTGATGAAGATCATCGACATGCGGTTGGCGTCGTGCAGCGTGCGCAGCAGGTCGAGCACCTTGGCCTGGATGGTCACGTCGATCGCCGTGGTCGGCTCGTCGGCCATCAGCAGGCGCGGGTTCCCGGCCAGCGCCATGGCGACCAGCACGCGCTGCCGCATGCCGCCGGACAGCTCGAAGATGTAGGAGTCGATCAGGGTCCGCGGGGAGGGGATGCCGACCTCGGCCAGCAGGTCCACGCAGCGGTCGCGTCCGGTCTCCTTGGTGAGATCCTCGTCGTACAGGCAGAGCGCCTCGACGATCTGGCTGCCGACCGTGTGCACGGGGCTGAGCGCGCTCATCGGCTCCTGGAAGATCATGGCGATCTCCCTGCCGCGGATCGACCGGAACTCCTCGCTCTGCGGGTCGAGCTGCGCCAGGTCCATGACGCCGGCGGCGTCGCTGGCGGAGGTGGTGGACGCGCCGTAAAAGCGGATGCTGCCTGAGACGATGCGTCCCGGCGGCGGGATGATGCCCAGGATGGAGCGCGCCGCGACCGACTTTCCGCAGCCGCTCTCGCCGACGATGCCGACGATGCGCTGCTCGGGCACCTGGAACGACAGGCCGTCCACGGCGCGGACCACGCCCAGGTTGGTGAAGAAGTAGGTGCGCAGTCCGGAGACCTCCAGGAGAGGCTTCCCCGCCGAACCGGCGCCGCGCGCTCCGGAATTGCTCATGCGTCCGATTCGCGATGATAGCGGATGTCCGCCTCCACCTTCTCCACGACGATGCCGTTTCCGTACATGGCGGGACCGTAGGGAGCGCGCTCGCCCGAGGCGATGGAGACACGGTTCTCGCCGACGATCACGTCGGCTGCCGGCAGCTCGAAGGTGACCTCCAGGAGTTTCTGGTCCGGATCCTCGACGTAGGAGGGGATGCTGCCGGCATGCGGTTGCGGCCCGCCGCCGTAGATCTGCGCGTCCTTGACCGTCGCGTCACGGCCCAACTCGCGCAGGCGCCGGCCTCCCAGCCACACGTCGATCCGGTCCTGCGGATCGGCGGCCCAGAGGATCACGCGCAGGCGCGCGTCGGCGACCGTGTCGGCCTCGATGTCGCGCCAGACATAGAGCGGCACGTGCACGGGCTGCCCGTGGTTGGGGAGCTCCACCGGCAGCGGCCGGTCGTGGTTGCAGCAGTAGAAGCAGCCCTCGTCGGTCCAGGGGAAGCCGCCGCGGCGCTCGACGACGTAGGTGGCGTCGCGGCCGGTCATGGCGGCCGGCTCGCCGATCAGGAACATGGCCTCGGTGTGATGGCCGTAGGTGCCGGCCATCACGTCGCCCTGGGAGCCCAGCCGGGTGTAGTGCTCCTCGGGCGCCGTGGGCCAATTGAAGACGTTCACGAAGTCCACGCCCTGCGCCCAGAAGTTGGAGAAGGCGCCCAGGAAGACCTCCAGCGACGGGCTGCAGTAGCCGTCCGTGGAGTGGTGGGCGTCGTGGGTGGCGGCGATCCGGATCGGGGTGCCGGCGGCGATGCTGCGGAAGCCCGCGACGTCGATGGTGAGCGTGCGCGAGCCGATCACGAAGATGTCGACCAGCAGCTCGCGCGCCCAGGTGGCCACGTCCAGGCCGTCGGTCGCGCAGCCGGCCACCGTCTCCGGCACCTTCACGGCCAGCAGGATCGGCCTGCCGGACCGCTCCTCCATCTCCAGCGTCATCTCCCGCACGCCGCGTATGTAGGCGGTGGCGTCCTCGCGGTGCTGCCACTGGCGGCCGATCGGCAGGGTGGGCTGATGGCGGGAGAAGTCGAGCTGCAGGCCGTCGAAGGCGTAGCGGGACAGCAGCTCGTGGAGCACCGCCACCTTGTGCTCGCGCAGGCCGGGCGAGGACAGGTCGTAGAGCCCGTTCCACCACCAGCAGCGCTGCACCCAGTCGGGATGCTCCTCCTTCAGCCAGTTCCGTCGCGCCGGATCCGTGAGCGGCTGGCCGAGCGGCGGCTGCGCCGGGTCGACGGGCGCCACGCGGCTGTTCCAGAACACCTCCAGCCCGCGGCGGCGGGTCTCCTCGACCAGGGTGCCGACGAAGTCCACCCCCTGCTCCCGCCACCGGTTGAGGCCCGGCTCGTCGAGCAGCGGCAGCTTGTCGTTCTCGTAGAGCGCGTAGGCGTCCTCGCCGTCGCCGACGTCCCAGATGAAGCCGTCGATCTGGCTGCCTTCCAGGTCGGCGTGGTGGAAGCGCAGGTCCACGTACTCCTGTATCGGGATGCCCAGCAGGTCGATCGGGGTCATCCCGTCCATCTGGTCGAGGATGCGCCGCCGCCGCCCGACCGCTGCCAGGTGCGTGTCGCTGAGCCGAATCATGGTGATGAGTCTATCCGATTCGCGGGGTACGATCGTCGTTGCCCGTATGTCCGTCCTGCTGGTCGTCGTAGTCGCCGCCGCCGCCATCGGCGGCGTCTCGTTCCTGTTGAAGTTCATGCTCACCCGGGGGATCCGCCACGTCGAGAACGTGATCAACACCGCGATCGCCGACACGACCGACATCGTCAACGATCATGCGCTGCCGGAACGCTGGCACCGCGCGGTGACGCGGTCGGTGCGGCGCCACCCCGACGCCCGCCGTGGCGAAGCCGCGAAGCGGCTGGTCCTGCAGCGGCTCGACCGGTTGATCGCGCAGGTGGAGCGCGGCACCGTCATGCAGGGGGAGACACGGGACTTCGCGATGGAGCGGCTGCGCGAGGTTCGCGAGCACTGGGCGGGTTGCGGCTGGCCGGAGATCGCGGCGGCCGTCGCGCCGCCGTCGTCCGCCGAGCCCGAGGAGGGGGATGGGCCGGAAGGCGAGCCCTAGCGCTAGCTGACCGGCAAACCCAGGGTCGGCACGTCGGCGGTGGCGCCGTGGGCCGGGAATCTGCCGATGCGGCTGCCCTCGTAGGCGATCTCCAGCTCCGCGTCCTCGACGGTCAGCGGCAGTTCGTCCGCGGTGCGCTGGTTGCGCCGGCTGGCGCGCACGGTGAAACGGTTCACCCCGGCGCGCGGCGGCGTCGCGCGCAGATCGTAGATGAACCAGGCGGTCCGCGGGTCCTGCCGTACGCCCGGCTCCATCGGATTGGCCAGCGGCAGCGCCCTGGCACCGTCCGGGCCCTCCATGCGCACCTCCAGCTCGTCCGCGATCGTCGGGTTGGCCACGTGCAGGAGCAGGCGGACCGAGTGGACCACGTCCCCCGCTCCGGCCACGTCATCGACGATGTCGAAGGTCAGCGGCGCCGGATCGCCGGTGATGGTCAGGGGCAGAGAGCGCTCGGTTTCCAGGCAGTTGGGAAACGACGTCGTCGAGCGCATCACCAGGTAGCGCTTGTCCAGGTAGCGCAGCCGCTCGGGATCGGCGATCTCGTCGAGCGCGGGCACCAGGTCCTGGTCATAGGTCGGCAGGGTCCCGAACCAGTTGAACACGTACAGGCCGTCGACGCCCGCGCGGTGGTGGCGCGCTGCCATGCCGCGCACCATGTCGAGCGACATCGGCGTCATCAGCGGCGGGTCGTACCACCAGCGGTTGTGGCCGTCGTTGTGGCCGGCCATGTAGCCCTCCTCGATCGCGGCCTGCAGGTGCACGGGCGAGCTCCGGGCCAGCGCCACCCACTCCGCCGCGTCGTGCTCGAAGTCCTGCGGGAAGAACGGCGAGGTCACCACGATGTCGACCAGGTGGTCGTCGATCCAGTCCTCGATGTCGATCCCCAGGCGGCGCGTCCCGTCGACGGTGGCCGGCAGGCGCACGGCCAGCCCGATCTCCCGGCCCTTGGTGCGACCGATCTCGTCCAGGCCGGCGCGCGTCTCGCGCACCATCTGCGTCAGCAGGTGGGCGTTGCGCCGCTCCTCGCCGTAGCGGAAGTAGCCGGGGATGCGGATGAAGTCGAACACGAAGCCGGCGCAGTCGTAGCGCTCGCACACCTCCAGGGCGATGTCGCGCCGCAGGGCGCGCACCTCCTCGTGCGCGAAGTCCTGCATCCAGGTCAGGGCCGACTGTGTCGCGGGGTGGTCCTTCCAGCCGGCGGCGCCCTCCTCGCCGATCAACAGGTCGGTGCGCTCCTCGTAGAAGCGGCTGCCGCCGAGCCGGTAGACCTTTCCGTTGGAGACGTGGTGCCAGTCGTTCATGCTCAGGCGGAACCAGAAGTCGATGCCCAGGCGCTGCGCCTCCTCCACCTGCAGGCCGAGCGGATCATGGCCGGCCGCCCAGGTCCGCTTCAGGTTCTCGGCGTGGCGCCAGTAGCGGACGTCGCCGAGCGTGGCGCCGCGCTCGTAGCGCTCCACCAGGTACTCCATGCGCGTCTTCTGCGAAGGGAACGCGGTGACGTAGCCGGCGTCGGGGCCGATCCCCTCCGTACAGGCGTCCACCGGGGTCCCCACGAAGTAGCCGAGGTGGCCGGCGCCATGCATCTCCGGCGCCATCGGCGGGTTGTACATGGACTCGTAGGGGTGGTTCTGGTCCCACATGATGCGGTAAGGACGCGCGAGCCGCCCGGCCGGTTTCTTCATTCGTTCTCCTCCCCTGCGGGCCGCATTGCGGTGCAACCGTAGCCGCACGGCGGCTTGCCGGTCGAGTTGCCCTCGTCCGGGGCCTCCTGCATCATCGGCCGTGCTGCCGGCAGACGGAGGTGACACGGCCCATGAAGAGGACGCCCGACGGACTGATTCCGATCGTCGACACCCACCAGCATCTCTGGGACCTGGAGCGGCTGAACCCGCCGTGGCTGAGCCAGACACCGCCCGTGATGCAGCAGAGCTACACCATCGACACCTACCTGCGTGAGGCGCGGGGCACCGGCATCGAGCGGGCGGTCTACATGGAAGTCGACGTGGTCGTGTCCGACCGGCCGCTCGAGCGCGAGCTGGTCGCCGGGCTGTGCCTGCGGCCTGAGGTGCCGACCGCCGCCGCCGTGTTTTCCGGCTCGGTCGACTCCCCCGATTTCGCGAGCGAGCTGGCGGCCATACGGCGGCAGGAGTCGTGCCGCGGCATCCGTCACCTGCTGCACCCCCCGACCGCCCCGCCCGGCACGCTGCTCTCGGACCGGTTCGCCGCCGGGCTGGCGCTGCTGGCGGATGCGGGCTTGCTGTTCGACATCTGCATCCGGCCGCGGGAGCTTGGCGATGCCGTGGAGATCGCGCGGCGCTGTCCGCGCAACACCTTCATCGTCGACCACTGCGGCAACGCCGACCCCCTGGTGGTCGCTGGCAACACCGGGCCGTCTGACGACGAGGTGTACGGCCACGACCGGCAGCAGTGGCTGGACGACATGGCCGCGCTGGGCGCCCAGGTCAACGCGATCTGCAAGATCTCCGGCATCGTGGCCCGTGGCGGGCCGGGCTGGACGGCGGAGGACCTGGCGCCGACCGTCGATCACTGCATCGACTGCTTCGGCGAGGACCGCATCGTGTTCGGGAGCGACTGGCCGGTGTGCGTGCCCGCCAGCCCGCTGGCGGGCTGGGTCACCGCGCTGCGGAAGATCGTCAGCCGGCGGCCGGAGCGGCTGCAGCACGCGTTGCTGCACGGGAACGCCGAGCGCATCTACCGCCTGCCGTGATCCGCGGGCGGCCGGGGTGACCGAAGCGGAGCGTCACCGGATCCGCGCCGAGCTGCTGGCCGCTGCCCCCGGGCACGTGCTCGCGACGGTCGAGGCCCATGCCGCCGAGGTTCGGCGCGCGCTTGCCCGATCCGCGCCCGCCACGCAGGACGCGGTGCTCGCCGGGGTCGCCGCGCTGGCCATCGATCTGCGCTCGGAGTGGATGCTGTGGGCGCGCCATCAAGGAGACGTGATGGGCGAGGCCGCGGCGGCCGCGTCGGACCACCTGTGCCGGTTGCTTGACCGGAACGGACGCCCGGACCTGAGCGACGCGGTGCGCTCGGAAGCCGCGTCAATCCAGGCGAGCAGCCTGGCGCGCCTGGCGCGCATGACCGCCGCGGGCGAGCGCGCAAACCCCTGGGGCAACGACTCGCCGCGGGAACTCGACTGGGCGCTGCGGCGGGGCGCGGTGCTGGTGACCACCAACCCGATCATGATCGACGCGGCGTGCCGCGCAGCGCCGGAGCGGTGGGACCCGGTGCGGGACACGATCGTCGAGGACACCGCGATCGAGCCCGGGCACCGGTCTGTCGAGCTCGCGCTGCGCGTGGTCGCCGGCGTCGCCCGCGAGCTGCGGCCGATCTTCGCTGCGAGCGGCGGCGCGTGCGGCTGGGTTACGTATCAGGTCGACCCGCGCGCTGCCGGCGATGCCGCGTCGATGATCGACGAGGCGACGTACGTGCACGATCGCCTGTCGGCCGAGCTCGGCGTCACGCCCAACGTGCGCTTCAAGCTGCCGGGGACCGAGGCGGGGCTCGACGCCTGCTCTGCCCTGGCCGCACGGGCGATCGGCCTGGTGATCACCGCGAGCTGCGCGGTCGCGCAGCACCTGGCGTTCGCGGAAGTGCTGGAGCGGAGCGCACCGGATGCGCGCACCGGGCCGGCCGGGCTGCTGGTGATGATGAACGGCCGGCTCGACGAGACGGTCGCCGCCGAGCTGGCTGCGGCCGGCGACCCGGACCCGGAGTCGGTCGCCCGGTGGGCGAGCGCGGCGATCACGCGCCGCTCGTACGCCCTGCTCCGGGAACGCGGCTGTCGCCGCTCGGCGTTGCTGGTCGCATCCATGCGCGGGCCGTGGAACATCGACACCGCGATCACCGCCGGCCCGGAGCCGGTGTACTTGTCCTGCTTCCCGGACCGGGCGCGCGCCTATGACGCGGAGCCCCGTCCGCTCCTTCCCGGCATCGACGATCGGGTCGGCAGCGACCTCCTGGACCGGCTGGCGCGCAGCCGCGGCTTCCGGTTGGCGTTCGAGCCCGACGCGATGCGGCCGGCGCGGTTCGCCGAGCACCCGACGGTCGCCGCCACCCTCACGTCGTTCACCGCGGCCCGCGATGCGCTCGATCGCTACACCATGAGCCCGACGCGGGTTTGACCGGCGGCGCGAGTGCCGACCATCATCCGCTCTGAACATGGGGTCCTACATCATCCGGCGCCTGTTGATCATGGTCCCGACGGTGGCGCTGATCGCGGTGCTCACCTTCATCGTGGTGGAGCTTCCGCCCGGCGACTACGCCAGCCGGGTGGCCGAGGCGATGGAGCAGCGCGGGGAAAACATCGACATGGAGTACATCCAGGCGATCCGCGAGCTGTACCGCCTGGACGACCCCACGTTCGTGCGCTTTTTCAGATGGCTGGGCGGTTTCATGACCGGCGACATGGGCTACTCGATCGAGTACCGCATGCCGGTGAGGAATGTGTTCCGGGACCGCTTTCCCATCACGATCCTGCTGTCGATCGCGTCGATGCTGTTCACCTGGGCGGTGGCGTTCCCGATCGGCCTCTATTCGGCGGTGCGCCAATACTCGTTCGGCGACTACTTCTGGAGCGTTGTCGGCTTTATCGGGCTGTCGGTCCCCAACTTCCTGCTGGCGCTGGTGCTGATGTTCTACTCGGCAAAGTACTTCGGCGGTGCCATCGGCGGCCTGTTCTCGAAGGAGTTCGAGGATGCCGCCTGGAGCATTCCGAAGGTCGTGAACCTGATGAAGAACCTGGCGATTCCCGTGATCGTCATCGGCACGGCCAGCACCGCGGGGCTGATCCGCATCCTGCGCGCAAACCTGCTCGACGAGCTGAAGCGGCCCTACGTCGAGCTGGCGCGCGCCAAGGGGCTCACGGAGCGGCGCCTGATCGTCAAGTACCCGCTGCGCATCGCCATCAACCCGTTCCTGTCGGGCGCCGGCAGCATCCTGCCGGGACTGATCTCGGGCGCGGTGATCACGGAGATCGTGCTCGACCTGCCCGCCATGGGTCCGGTCTTCCTGCGCGCGATCCGCGCGGAGGACATGCAGTTGGTCTCAAGCTACATGCTGATCCTGGGGATCCTCACCGTTATCGGCACGCTGCTCTCCGATCTGCTGCTGGCGGTCGCCGACCCTCGGATTCGTTATGAGTAGCGCCCCGGCCGACGCCCTGGCGCCCGTCGCGCCCGAGCGCCAGGTCTACGACGCCAGCCAGTGGAAGCTGATGCGGATCGCCTTCTTCAAGCACCGGCTGGCGGTGGCCGGGGCGGTGATCGTGGCCCTGGGGTACTTCACGCTGGCATGCGCCGAGTTCCTGGCCCCGTACGACCCGACGCGCAGCGCCTACGTGTCGCCGATGCAGTCCAACCAGCTCATCCCGCCCAGGCTGCCGCGCATCCTCAGCCCGGAGGGCGCGCTCACGTGGCCGTACGTGCATCCGCTCGTCGAGGCGCGCGATCCGGTGACCCTGCGCGTCGCTTACGTGGAGGACCGCAGCGTCAGCTATCCGATCCGCCTGTTCGTCCACGCCGAGCCCTACAAGATGTGGGGGCTGTTCTGGTCCGACGTGCACCTGTGGGGTGTGGACGGCGACACGCGCCTGAACCTGCTGGGCACCGATCAGAAGGCGCGGGACGTGTTCTCGCGCGTGCTGTGGGGTACGCGCATCTCGCTCAGCATCGGGCTGCTGGGGGTGCTGGTCACCTTCTTCCTGGCGATCATCCTGGGCACCGTTTCCGGGTATTACTCGGGAGCGGTCGACACGCTGATCCAGCGCGTGATCGAGGTGATCGTCAGCGTGCCGACGCTGCCGCTGTGGATGGTGCTGACGGTGGCAATCCCGCTGAACTGGCCGCTTGAGCGGGTGTTCTTCGCCATCACCCTGATCCTGGCGCTGCTCTCCTGGCCGGGCTTGGCACGGACGGTTCGCGGCAAGGTGCTGGCGTTGCGGGAGGCCGACTACGCGATCGCCGCCCAGCTCGACAACGGTTCCACCAGCCGCGTGATGTTCGCGCACGTGATTCCCGGGGTGATGAGCCACCTGATCGCGTCGCTGACGCTCTCGATCCCGGGCATGATCCTGGGGGAGACCGCCCTGAGCTTCCTGGGGCTGGGGCTCCACGAGCCGGTGATAAGCTGGGGAGTGATGCTGCAGGACGCGCAGCAGCTTCGCACGATCCTGTTCGCTCCGTGGCTGCTGTGGCCGGTGGCGGCCGTGGTGTTCTTCATCCTGGCCTTCAACTTCATGGGGGACGGCCTGCGCGACGCCGCCGACCCCTACAAGTCGTAGGTAGGGCACCGAGCTTGCGCGCCGGACCGCGCGGCGCGTACCATCCCGGATCCACACCAACCAACAAGGAAGGACCGAATGACGCAGAAGATCGCTCGTTACGGCCTGCTGGCGCTGCTTGTCTGCGCCGGCGCTACCGTGGCCGTGGCCGACATGATCGCCGACAACCACGGCAAGAACGCCTGGAATCTCTCCGAGTGGCAGCAGGTCACCGGGCAGACGCTGACCCTCACGCAGTCGCCGATGCTGGATGCCATGGGCCTGCCGCCGCTGGAGCAGCGGCTCCCCGACGACCCGCTGGTCCTGCTTCCCACCAGCCAGGTGAAGAAGATCGGCACCTACCAGGATCTCGCCAGGATCCAGGGGAACGGACCGGAGGCGGTCGCCAGCAACACGACCCGGGTCATGTGCCGCTCTGCCGAGTACGGCGGTCAGGTCAACCGGTTCCTGCGCACCTGCCAGGACATGGTGGCGTCGAACGACAACCGCACCTGGACCATGACGCTGCGCAAGGGCGCCAAGTTCTCCGACGGCAGTCCGATGACCACCGAGGACGTCGCCTTCTTCGTGGAGGACATCGCGCAGTACGAGCCGTTCGGCACGGCGATCACCGGCGGCTCGCGCCTGGTCGCGGACGCGGAGTTCCAGATCATCGACGACTACACGTTCAGCCTCACCTGGCCGCAGCCCAACATCGGCCAGACGGGCCGTCTGGGCGAGTGGTACTACGTCTGGTTCCACAAGGGGTACCTGAGCCAGTTCCATCCCAAGTACGCGGGGCAGGACAAGGTCGATGCCATGGCCAAGGAGGCCGGTTTCGCCAGCGCCGCCGAGTTCTTCAAGGACAAGGCCGACGAGGGACAGGGCTTCCCGCGCGCCAATCCGGATCTTCCGACCATGGCGCCGTGGGTGCTCAAGGTCGGCGCGCCGGCCACGACCTACGTGTTCGAGCGCAACCCCTACTATCTGGGTGTCGACGCGATCGGCCAGCAGCTTCCGTACTTCGACGAGGTGCGCCAGGACTCGACCACCGATCCGACGGTCCTCAAGCTGCGCGCGCTGAACGGCGAGTACGACTGGATGTTCACCCTGGGGCTGGACATCTTCCCGGCCGCCAAGACCACCGAGGCCACCGAGCAGACCATCCGCGCCGTCCGCTGGGGTGGAGTCCATCTGGTCGGCGGCGCCCAGCTCCTGGAGTTCAACCAGACCACCAACGACCCGGACATGCGTGAGCTGGTCTCGAATCGCGACTTCCGCTGCGGCGTCTCGCACGCGATCTACCGCGAGGCGATCGCCACGCTGATTTTCTACGGCGCGGTGTCGTACGGCCCGCTGGCCTACTCGGAGCGCAGCCCGTTCTACAACGAGCGCGCGTCCACGGTGTGCGGCGACTACGACCTGGACATGGCCAACAGCCTGCTGGACTCGGCCGGCCTGAACGAGCGCGACGACGAAGGCAACCGGCTGTGGAAGGGCAAGCCGTTCGAGTTCACGGCGACCATCCGCATCCAGTACAACAGCGCCGAGGTGGCCGACGTGGTCAAGCAGAACCTCAGCGATGTCGGCATCAACATGAACATCCGCTCGACCGACGGCTGGGGCGGACTGCAGTCGGTGCGCAACTCGGGCGAGATGCAGGCGTACATCGGCCCGGCGTGGAGCACCTACGCCACCGACGTGCTGGAGACCGCCAGCTTCGGAGCGCCCTACACCAACCACGCCTATTTCGCGCCGAAGTGGTCGCAGTGGGTGGCCACCGACGGGGCGGAGGGCGAGGAGCCGCCGGACGTGGTCCAAGAAGGCATCGCGCTTCGCCAGATGCTGGGCACCCAGTCCGATATGGATGACCAGATCGCGACCATGAAGAAGATCACCGACCTGCATGCCGACAACCTGTGGGCGATCGGCATCGTCGGCGGGATCAACACGGTCATCACGTCGTACGACATGGCCAACGTGCCCGAGGACGATCCCGAGAACTGCATGCACTGCGGCGAAACCGGCCGCCCGGAGGTCTGGTTCCGCGACGAGTAGACGACCGCGGCGGGCACACGATCCCGCCCGACACGCCTGACGACGGCGCCAGGGCCGACTCGAACGAGTTGGCTCTGGCGCCTTTTTCGTGGAGCCCGGGGAGTCGGCCTCGGCGCGGAGCGGACCGCCGTTAGAGTTGCGCGTCGCCGGCATCGGCCATAGACTGAACGATCCATTTTCTACCAAAGGAAGGATCCAATGACGAAGAAGATCGTTCGTTACGGCCTGCTGGCGTTGCTCGTCTTCGCCGGCGCCGCCACCGCGCTGGCCGAGGGCGCCGGTGAAGGAGCGATGGACGACGGCGGAGGCGCGGCCGTCATCGCCGACAACCACGGCAAGAACGCCTGGGATCTGTCCGCATGGGAACAGGCCACCGGTCAGTCGCTGACTCTCACGCAGGCGCCGATGCTGGATGCCATGGACCTGCCGCCGCTGGAGCAACGGCTCCCCGACGAGCCCTTGGTGCTGCTGCCGATCAGCGACGTGAAGAAGATCGGCACCTACCAGGACGTCGGCTGGCTGCAGGGCATCAGCCCCGGGCACCACGAGCGGGTCATGTGCCGGTCCGCCGAGTACGGCGCCGGCCCGGAGTTCCTGCGCACCTGTCAGGCGATGGAGTCGTCCAACGACGGACGCACCTGGACCATGACGCTGCGCAAGGGCGCCAGGTGGTCGGACGGCACCGAGTTCACCACCGAGGACGTCGCCTTCTTCGTGGAGGACGTCGCGCACTACGAGCCGTTCGGCACGGCGGTGACCAGCGGCTCACGCCATATCGCGGACGCGGAGTTCGAGATCATCGACGACTACACCTTCAGCTTCACGTATCCGCAGACCAACATCGCCGAGGTAGGGCGCCTGGCCGAGCACTACGTGGCGTGGTTCCACAAGGGCTATCTGAGCCAGTTCCATCCGGAGTACGCCGGGCAGGACAAGGTCGACGCAATGGCCAAGGAGGCCGGCTTCGCCAGTGCCGCCGAGTTCTTCAAGGACAAGGTCGACGAAGGCCAGGGCTTCCCGCGCGCCAACCCCGATCTCCCGACCATGACGCCGTGGGCGCTGAAGGTCGGTGCGCCGGCCACCACCTATGTGTTCGAGCGCAACCCCTACTACCTTGCGGTGGACGCGATCGGCCAGCAGCTCCCGTACTTCGACGAAGTGCGCCGGCATGCGACCACCGATCCGACCGTCCTCAAGCTGCGGGCGCTGAACGCCGAGTACGACTTCATGCTGTTCCTGGGGCTGGACATCTTCCCGGCCGCCAAGACCACGGAGGCGAACGAGCAGACCATCCGCGCTGTGAGCTGGGGCGGCGTGCACTTGGTCGGCGGGGCGCAGATGATCGAGTTCAACCAGACGACCAACGATCCCGAGCTGCGCGAGCTGTTCTCGCAGCGCGACTTCCGCTGCGGCATCTCGCACGCGATCAACCGTGAGGCGATCGCCACGCTGATCTACTACGGCGCGGTGCCCTACGGCCCGCTGGCGCACTCGGAACGCAGTCCGTTCTACAACGAGCGCGCAGCAACCGTGTGTGGCGATTACGACCTGGACACGGCCAACAGCCTGCTCGACTCAGCCGGACTAAACGAGCGCGACGAGGAAGGCACCCGCATGTGGAAGGGCCAGCCGTTCGAGTTCACGGCGACGATCCGCATCCAGTACGAGAGCGCGCCCGTGGCCGACATGGTCAAGCTCAACCTCGGGGATGTCGGCATCAACATGAACATCCGCTCGACCGACGGCTGGGGCGGACTGCAATCGGTGCGGAACTCGGGCGAGATGCAGGCGTACATCGGCTCGGCGTGGTCGACCTACGCGCCGTACGTTCTGGAGACCGCCAGCTTCGGAGCGCCCTACACCAACCACGCCTACTTCGCGCCCAAGTGGACGCAGTGGGTGGCCACCGACGGAGAGGAGGGCGAGGAGCCGCCCGACGTGATCAAGGAAGGCGTGGCGTTGCGTCAGCTCCTGGCGACGCAGGCCGACCTGAACGACCGGATCGCGACCATGAAGAAGATCACCGACCTGCATGCCGACAACCTGTGGGCGATCGGCATCGTCGGTGGGGTGAACACGCGTGTCACCACCTACAACATGGCCAACGTGCCCGGGGACGACCCGGAGAACTGCTGGCACTGTGGCGACCGCGGCCGGCCGGAGGTCTTTTTCCGCGACCAGTAGGCGACTGGCGGACACATGATCCCCCGACACGCCTGACAGACGGCGTCAGGGCCGACTCGCACGAGCCGGCTTTGGCGCCGTTTTTCTGCCGGACACGAAGGAGTGACAGTCACCCGAACGGTCCCGTCACCTGACGCACTACTTCAAATCATCGTAACTATTCAGCCGGGGCGGACGGTTTGAGGCAGGTTGGGATCATGGGGCG
>JAPPKD010000217.1 GCA_028820215.1 Spirochaetaceae bacterium
TCGACTTAGGCCCACGATCACGCCAGCCGATCGACTTGGTGAGCGAAGCGGGCTAAAGGGCGTCTCCACCGCGGCACTGGTCCAGGCGGCCCTGGAGTGCCGCGACGAGGCGGACTTCCTGCGGCTGGTGCAGGGGAGAGGCTGACGCCCGCCCGCCGACGAAGCGCCTCGACGGCCGCTCAGGCATTCAGGTGGTCATCAGCCGACATCGCCGTGTTCTGCTCGATGCCGTGCTCGGAGAGCCACCCCCTGAGATCGAGGACATGCATGCCGAGCGCTTCCGCGAGCTTGCCGATGCTGATGTAGCCCCCAACGAACGCCGCCAGCGCGTGACGCTGTTGCATGGGCAGCTCGCTCAGCGGCATCTGACAGGACACGTATCTATACTCCCGACCGCGGCACGGTACGATAGCTCTCATCGCAAGTTCCACCTTCATCGTCGGGCCTGCCGGGTCCAGGAAGACCGAAGCTTTGCTCCGGCGGGCGGCAGAGCGCTACCGGCTGAACCCGTTTGCTGCCACCCTGGTGGTGGTGCCGACGGTCCGGCACGGCGACCAGTTCCGGCGACGGTTGCTGGCGCTGTGCGGCGTGGCGCTCGACCTGCAGGTGGAGACGCCACGCGGAGTGGCCCGCAGGCTCCACACCGGGACCGCTACCGCCTCGATCGGCGCCGCGCGCGAGCTGCTCGGCAGCGTCGCGTACCGGCAGATCGCATCCGGAGCCGCCGCGCATTTCGCGCCGCTGGGCGCAGCGGCCGCGCTGCCGCTGCTGTGGGCGGCGGTGGATCAGTTGCTGGCCGAGGATGTCTCCGCGGACCGTTTCACCGCGGCTGCCGCCGCCACCGGCGACCCGCAGCTCGCGGCGGTCGCGGCCATCTACGGAGCCTGGCGCCGCGAGCTGGAGGAGCACGGGTGGCTCGCGCCGGCGGCGCTGCCGGCCGCGGCCGCGGCTGCCGGCGACGCGGCCGGACTGCCGTTCCTGGTGATCGTCGACGGCTTCCGGTTCTTTCACGGCGGTGAGCTCCGCCTGCTGGCCGCGCTGGCCCGCAACCGCGACCTTCTGCTGGCGTTCGATCCCGACGCCGGCGAGCGCGCCCGCCACTCGTACGAGCGCCTGGGCGGGCTGCTCCCGGATGCGGTCATCGAACGCTCCGGCGGGCGCGCGCCGGCGCCGCGGATGCAGGGGTGCGTTGCCGCCGATCGCGAAGCGGGGCTGCGCGCCATGGCGCGCGCCATCAAGCGGCGGCTGACCGACGACCGCAGCCTGCGGCCGTCGGACTGTGGGGTGACCTTCCGCCGGCTCGGTCCCGTTCTCGGCCTGGCGCGGCAGGTGTTCGCCGAGTACGACCTGCCGCTCGACCCCGTGGCCGGCGAACCGCTCGCCAACCGCCCGCTCGGCGTCTGGATGCGGCGGTTGCTGCGCCTGCCGGCCGAGGGGTGGCGGCTCCGCGACCTGATCACCGTGCTCGGAAGCGGCTTCATCGACTGCCGCCGCTTCGGACTCGACCCGTGGCAGATCACCCGCATCGCGCGCTGCGGGCGGCAGCATCACCTTTGGGCCGGGCGCGACGCGCTGGACCGGCTGGCGCTGCTGGCGCCGAAGAGAGAACAGGAGTCGCGTGACAGGACCGGCAGCGAGCGTGAGCAAGGGCCGACCCTCCCCGGCATGGAGGCGCGCGGCCTCATTTCCGTGCTCTCGTACCTCTACGCATTCCTGGAACCGCCGCCCGCGCCCGCCGGCGCGCACGCGCGGCAGGTGAAGGCCGCGCTGTTCGGCCAGCCACCGCTCATCCGCGCCGGCGTCCGCACCGAACCGGGGCTCATCGCCGAGATCGACGCGCTCCGCGCGCACCTGGACGACATCGCCGCCGCGGACGACGCCACCCAGGAGGGGCCGGTGCCGTTCGCGGCGTTCGTGGACCGTCTCCTGGCCCGCATGGAGGCGCCGGCGGCGATTCTGCGCGAAGCGGGCGGCGTGCTCCTGGCGCCGATGATCGCGCTGTCGGGTCTGCGGTTGGCCCACCTGGAAGCAGGCGGCCTGGTGGAAGGCGAGTTCCCCGCCTCACGCTCGGCGCCGCTGCTCCTGTCCCGGGATGCGCGGCAGGCGCTGGGGGCGGCCGGGCTCGAGCTGCCGCCGCCTCCGGAACCGACCGAGGACGAGCTGTGGCTGTCCGTGCGCAGCCGCGCCGACACGGCGCTCACCGCCTGGCGGACGCGGCTGGACGAGCGCGGCCGGCAGGTGGCGGCCTCGCTCTACTTCGACGACGCCGCGGGCGAGCAAGCGGACGAGACCGGCGCGCCCGAGCCGGCCGAGGCCGCGTCGCGGCGGGAGCTGGCGATCGCCTGCACCAGCGCCTGGAGCCGCGGCAGCGCCGCGCGGCCCGATGCCGGTCCCGCGTGGGAGGTCGTGCGTGTCGCCGCGAACGTGGAGCAGCGACGGCGCTCGTTCGTCCATGCCGGCGAGTTCGAGGGGGCGGTCGGCGCCGGCCTGCGTCCCGAGCTGACCGACGCGCGGGCCGTGTGGAGCGCGACACGACTCGAGAGTTACCGGACCTGCGCCTTCCAGTTCTTCGGGCACTACGCGCTCCGGCTGCACGAGCTGGACGAGGAGCAGGACTCCGCCGACGCGGCGACGCGCGGCACGGTCATGCACGCGATGCTGCAGGACGCACTCGCGGATCTGAACGCCACCGACACGCCGCTCACGCCGGATACCGTCGACAGCGCCGTCGCACGCCTCCATGCCAGTGGCAAGGGGATCTGGGAGCGGGCCCCGGACGAGCACGGGTTCGGCCGGGTGGGGTTGTGGCGGATCGAGCGCGAGCCGGCGCTGGAACGGCTGGAGGACCTGTTGCGAGCCGAAGCCGAACGGTGCGCCGGGGACGGTGTCACCGCGCTGCTCGGCACCGAGACCCGGGTCGAATCCGCGCTGCCGCTGGAGCCGCCGCTCGCGGTTGGAGCCAGGATCGACCGGCTGGACACGGCGGCGGGGCTGGCGGTGGTCGTGGACTACAAGACGGGCAGCTCCATCAGCCGCAGGGAGCTGGACGGCGACATCAGGGTGCAGCTTCCCCTGTACGCGTACCTGGCGCGCGAGCGGGAACAGGCCGGGCGGGTGATCGCCCGCTACGCCTGGTTGCGCGCGCGTCACGCTCCATGGCAGCTCGACTCGGACGATCCTGCCGACCGCGAGCTCATCGACAGCGTCGTGGCGCGCGCCGGCGAGGTGCGCGCAGCGGTGGAGGCCGGCGATTTCCGGGTCAGCCCGAACGTCCAGCCCTGTCCCTGGTACTGCGCCTTCCAGCACGCGTGCCGCGTCAATCAGTTCAGCCGATGGAAGAGCTGACCCGGCAACAGGCGGCGGTGGTCGCCGACCGCAACGCCGACATCCTGGTCTCCGCCGGCGCCGGCTCAGGCAAGACCCGCGTTCTGGTCGAGCGCTACGTCGCGCTGCTCGACGACTGCCGCATCCCCGAGATCGCCGCGGTGACCTTCACCGACGCCGCCGCGACCGAGATGCGCGAGCGCGTGCGCCGCGAGGTGCGCAGCCGGCCGGAGTTGGCCGGCCATCTCCCCGACATCGATCAGGCCGTGATCGGCACCATTCACTCGCTCTGCCTGCAGGTGCTGCGCGAGCATCCGGTGGCCGCCGGGGCGATCGCCGCGGCGCGCATCCTGCCCGACGACGAGGCGGAGTACGAACGGATCGGCGCCGCACTCGACGCCCTGGAGGAAGCGGCGCAGGCGGACGACGGCCGCGCCCTGGCGATACGGGAGCTCGACGTGTTCCCGCTGAGCGAGCAGCTCCCGCGGATGATCGAGCGCCGCGACGAGGTCCGGACCGCGTTCGGCAGGCTGGCCGGCTCGACCGTCGATGACTGGTCCCGCCACGTTCGCCGGCTGCTCGACGCCTCGCTGCGCGACGCGGTCGACGCGGAGCGGCCCGAACTGGAACGCCTGGTCGCCGACCTGCGCCGCGCCCACGCGGGAGCCGCGCCTGCCGACAAGCTGGCGCAGCAGGTCGGGGGCCTCCTCGACGCGCTCGGCGATCCGCTTCCCGAGGACCCCGGCCGGCTCGCCGAGGCGCTCGCCGCACAGGGGCCCCTGATCAAGGTCAACGTGGGCAGTCAGAAGAACTGGGAGGACGTGAACCTCGTCAAGGAGCACCTGAAGTCGGTCCGCGAAGCCGCCAGGCGCCTGCAGGAGGCGCCCCGCTGGGAGGCGTACGAAGCGGACGCCCTGCGGGTGGCCGCGGCGCTTCAGGCTCTGTTCCAGGACGCCTGCCGCCGCTACCGGACGCGCAAGGCCGAGCTGTCGGCATGCGACTACCTGGACCTGGAGCTGGAGGCGATCCGCCTCCTGGAACGCCACCCGGAGATCGCCGCCCGCTACCGCGCGCGGCTCCGGCACGTCATGGTGGACGAGGCGCAGGACCTGAACGAGACGCAGGTCCGCCTGCTACGCCTGCTCACCGGCGGCAACGGCAGCGGGCCGCAGCGGTTCCTGGTCGGCGACGCCAAGCAGTCCATCTACCGGTTCCGCGGCAGCGACGTCGCCCACTTCAATCGCTACGAGGGGGAGATCGGCCGCGCCGGCGGCTCGGTCCGCGCACTGACGCAGTCCTTTCGGACCCATGACGAACTGGTGTCGGTGTACAACGCGCTGTTCGAACGCGTGTTCGAGGCCGGCGCCGATGGCCCAGGCAGCCTGCGCATGCAGCCCATGTCGGGCCGCGGTCCGGCCGCGGGCGCCGGTCCCCACCTCACCGTCATCCCGGTCGCCAAGGCACCCGCCGGCAGCGAGGGCAACACGGACGCGAACCGCCGGCGGGTCGAGGCCGACGTGGTAGCGCGCGAGATCGCCGAGCTGCTCGACGGCGGCGCGACGGTGTGGGACGGAATCCGGGGGTCCGAGCGGCCGGCGACCCCGCGGGACGTGGCGGTCCTGATGCGGCGGCTGGCCAACGTGCACGTCTTCGAGCAGGCGCTGGAGGGCCACGGCGTGCCGTACGTCACCCCCGCGGGCGCCGGGTTCTTCACCCGCCAGGAGGTCCGCGACCTGACCAACCTGCTGGCGTGGCTCTCGGAGCCGGACGACCACATCGCCCTGGTCGGCGCGCTGCGCTCGCCCCTGTTCATGATCGACGACCGTACGCTGCTGGCCTGCCACGCCGCGGATCGGAGCTGGATGCGCGTGCTCGACCATCCACCCGACGAGGTAGCCGGCCCCGCCCGGCGGCGCTGCACGCACGCCGCGGCTGTGCTCAAGGAGCTGCGCGATGCCGCGGCGCTGGAGCCGACGGACGCGATCGTCGAGCGCGCGCTGGCCCTCACCGGCTTCGAGGCCGCCTGGGCGCCGTTGCGCGGCGGCGAGCAGGCGCTGGCCAACATCCGCAAACTGGTGACGATCCTGCGCACGCTGGCCGGCCGCTCGATCGACGAGACGGTCACCTATCTGCGCCGGAGGCGCGACGAGCTGGTCGACCGCGAAGGCCTGGCGGTGGTCGACCGGACCGACGCGGTGCGGCTGCTGACCATCCACGGCGCCAAGGGGCTGGAGTTCCCGATCGTCTTCGTGCCCGAAGCGCACGTCCGCGCTCCGGAAACCCACGACAGCATCCGCTGGCGGGTCGACGACGGCATCTCCCTAACCCTGAAAGCGGACGCCGCCTCGGCCGACGAACGCCGCCGGCGTCCGGGGCTGTATCGCTACCTGCTCGATCTCGATCGGCGCGAGGAGGACGCCGAGTACCGCCGGCTGCTCTACGTCGCGGCCACCCGCGCCGCCGACCGTTTGTACCTGAGCGGCGATGACGGCGGCCGAGAAAGGAGCTGGCTGGCGATGTGCCGGGAGACGCTGCGCGGCATGGACACGGCTCGGGTGGAGCTACGCGAGCCGGTGCCGGTCGACCTGGACACGATCGCGCGCGCCGGCCCACCCGTGAAGGTCGCGATCCCGCCGGCCTCCGGCGAACGGACGGTGGACGCACCGCTGGTCGACCGCCCCGCGGTGATCCCGCTGCGCGCAAGCACCCCGGTCACGTCCCTACGCCCGCCGTCCACGCCTGCCGGATCCGCCGGATCCGCGAGATCCGCAGGCCACGGGGACGGGCTGGCACTGGTGAGGGGCACCCTCGCGCACGAGGCGATCCGGGTCTGGTTCAGCACCGGGACCCGCCCGGACCTGAGGCCCCTGCTCGGACGCCTGCACGCCTCCGCGGGCGACCCCGCCGGGCTGCGCGCGACAGCGGAGGTGGACGAGATGCTCGACCGCTTCGACGGCAGCGAGCTGGCGCAGGTGTTGCGCAGCCCCGGCACGCGCGCCCACTTCGAGCTTCCCTTCGGCTGGTATTGGGACGGCGCGCCCGTGCACGGCACCATTGACCTGGCCTACGAGCACGAGGGCCGCTGGCACCTGGTCGACTTCAAGACCGACGACGTGACGCGCCGGCGGCTCAAGCAGGCGGCGGCCCCGTACCTGGGCCAGGTAGCCCTCTACGCCGGCGCCTTGCAGCAGGCGGTCGGCCACCCGCCGGCCGCCGCCCTCCACTTCCTGCGCCCCGGCGTCACCTACCTCCCCGAACCGGAAGAACTGAGCCAGGCACTCGCCGCCACCCGCTCACGCATCGACGCCGGCGAGCTCCTCGCCGAGCCCGAGGCGTAGACGTAAACTTCGCCTCGAGGTGCCAGGATGAAGATGCGCATCGCTCTGACCGTCGCAGCAGCTGTCATGATGCCGTTCTCCGCGTTCTCGTCCCCGCCCCCGCAACAGCTCCTGGAAGACTTGACGACCGGCCAGCACTACCAACACAACGTCGATAACACCGGCTATCTCCTGATCCTTCCTCTACTGCGTCACTACAGCGACCCGGATTCCATCCCATGGTACGGATCCGGAATACTCGTGGCGGACTTGACCACCGACCTCTCCTTCGTTCCCCGTGTCCAGACCCACGGCAACGACCTTGAAACGGTGCTGTGCGGGTCGGCACAGGCGCCGACCTGGGAGGATCTCGTCGACCTGCTGGAGTTCTGCGAGTGGTTCTTCGAACCCGGATTCGCCACCGTCGGTCGCTACTCCGAAGGCGGCGATCTTTCCTTCACAGTCGACGCTGACGCTGCCGTCGTTCTCCTTAGAAACAAGCAGAATCAGGCAGTCTCCGGGACCAAGTTGAAGCCG
>JAPPKD010000120.1 GCA_028820215.1 Spirochaetaceae bacterium
GAGGAGATGGACCGCATCGGCGGCCAGGAGCTGTCGCTGCCGGTGGTGCACCCGGCCGACCTGTGGCAGGCCACCGGGCGCTGGCACCAGGTCGACGCCACCCTGGCGCGGTTCCGCGACCGCCGCGCGCGCGACCTGGTGCTGGCCATGACCCACGAGGAGGCGGTGGCGTTCCACGCGGCGTCCGAGATCACCTCCTACCGCCAGCTCCCGGCCCTGGTGTACCAGGTGCAGACCAAGTTCCGCGACGAGCTGCGCCCGCGCGGCGGGCTGATCCGGGTGCGCGAGTTCCGGATGAAGGACTCCTACTCGCTGGACCGCGACCAGGCCGGACTGGAGCGCCAGTACCGCGCCCACTACGAGGCCTACGGACGCATCGGCCGGCGGGTCGGCGTGCCGCTTACCGCGGTGCGCAGCGACACCGGCATGATGGGCGGCGCGGTCGCGCACGAGTTCATGTACCTCACCCCCGCCGGCGAGGACAGTCTCGCGCTCTGCGACAAGTGCGGTTACGCGGCCAACCGCGACATCGCCGAGTTTGCCCTGCAACCTGCCGCCGCCGAGCCGGCAGCGCTGGAGGAGGTGCACACCCCCGGAACCGCGACCATCGGCGATCTTGCCGCGTACCTGGACATCGCACCGCAACAGACGGCCAAAATGGTGTTCTACGCCGCCGCCGCGACCGATGCCGGCGGAGCCGGTGATGCGTCCGGGACCGGCGCGGAACACGTCATGGTGGTGGCGGCAATCGTGCGCGGCGACCTGGAGGTCAATCCGATCCAGGTGCAGAACCTCGCCGGGGTGGGGGAGCTGCGCCCCGCCCACGACGAGGAGATCGCCGCCACCGGCATGGTGCCGGGGTTCGCGTCGCCGGTGGGTATCGATCCGGGAGCGGCGATCTTCGTGGTGGACCGCCAGGTGGCGGAGAGCACCAACCTGGTGATGGGCGCCAACCGCACCGACTACCACCTGCGCAACGTGTGCTGCGGGCGCGACTACCAGCCGACGGTGGTGGGCCCGGTGGCCGCCGCCTTCGACGGGGCGCCGTGCGCCTCCTGCGGCAACCCGCTGCGGCTCGCCCGCGGCGTCGAGGTGGGCAACATATTCCAGCTCGGCACCCGCTACTCCGACGCGCTGGAGGCGCGCTTCACCGATGAGGCCGGCTCGGCCCATCCGGTGGTGATGGGATCGTACGGCATCGGCCTGGAGCGGCTGCTGGCCTGCGTGGCCGAGGAACACCGCGATGAGCACGGCCTGCTGCTGCCGGTGTCGGTGGCCCCGTACCAGGTCGCCCTGGTAGCCCTGGCGCGCAAGGAAGAGACCTGGCAGGCGGCCGAGCGCGTGTTCGCCGACCTGGTGGCCGCCGGCATCGAGGTGCTGTACGACGACCGCCGCGGCCTGAGCGCCGGCGTCAAGTTCAACGACGCCGACCTGCGCGGCCTGCCGCTCCGGGTGGTTGTCGGCGAGCGCTCACTGGCAGCCGGCGGCGCCGAGCTGTCACACCGCGGCCGGCGCGACCGCCGCACCGTCCCCTTGAACGCCCTGCCCGACACGCTGCACGAAGAAATCGCGGCGCTGCACGCCCCCTTCACCTTTGCGCCATAGCATGCCCGAGCGCTTCTCTTGAAGTAGACTTGACCCCGCGATCAGGAGCCGCATTGTTGTAGGTAGGTTCCTGATACATAGACTCTGACCTCAACGGAGGCTCTGTCCGTCGCGGTCTCAACAATCTGATAACTACAAATCTGATACTGACAGTTTTAGTCTGGTAATTTCTTACTCCTAATCTATTTGTACACACTTGGGGGATCAGAGCCACTCCCGGGATTCCGCAGTTGAGAGTGAGGAATCAGAATGGCACCGACGTATGAGTGGGATCCGGCGAAGCGGCTGTCCAATATTGCCAAGCACGCCGGGACCGACTTCGTCTTGGTCAGCGACTTTGAGTGGTCAACGGCTCAGACCGTCAGGAGTGACCGTAGCGGCGAAGTGCGCTATAGTTCCATTGGCTACATCGGGCCTCGGCTTCACGTAGTGATTTATACGGTGCGCGACGGTGCGCGACGTATCATTAGCCTGCGCAAGGCCAACAAGCGGGAGGAAGAAAATTATGCCACCGCTCAAGCCGGACCATATCAGTCCGACGGATGACGAGAACGCTGCTATCAACGCCGGCATCGCAGCCGACCCTGACACGTTCGAATTGGACGCCGAGTGGTTCAGGCGTGCACGTCCCGCCATCGAAGTCGATCCTGGTTTAGCGACGTATCGCCGTGATGCGAATGACAGTCTGAAGTCTGCGCGGAGGGAGCGCATTACGATCATCTTGGACTCCGACATTGCACAGCACTTCCGGTCCACCGGGAGCGGCTGGCAGGCTCGGCTGAACGAGACATTGCGTCGTGCCGTGTTCGGCACGGGCAGTCGAGCATAACCCTGCAAGGGGTCGCCGGACAGTCCGGCGGGAGCGCCGCGGTTCGGATGGCGCCCTCGCCAGATGGCGACGCCGCCGACTCGTCAACCACGAACGCGGAGCGGATCACCCCAGTTGCTCTTCGCGTCCGGCTCGCTCCAGTTCCAGCATTTGTGCTGCCGGGACGCCGAGTTTCGTAGACGGACGTCCGGCGAATCGTCCCTGCCACTCTTGGCGCGCGAGTTCGCGTTCTACCGCGTCCAGTACCACCTCGCTCATTGTTCGCCTGCTCGCACGCGAGTGTCGGCGCAGGCGTTCGTGGAGTTCCGGGGGCACATTCTTGACCAGGAGGTCCATGGGATCCTCATATAACATGACGGGAGAGTGGCGGGGGGACAAGGCGAGCCCACCGATGCCGCCGTCAACTTCGGGTAGCGAGGCGGTCAGAGGCGGTCGGCGGAGGGGATGTGGAAGGGGAGGGGGCACCATGAGCCGAGGGCGGCGGGGACCGCGGCGGGCGCGGGGAATGCGCCGGGCAGCGGGCCGCCGAGGGCGCGCAGGGCTTCCGCGGCGGTGAGCCGGATGTGCGGCTCGGCGTCGGTAGGCTCACAGACGGCCTCGGCGCCGTGCACCCACAGCCGCAGGCGGCCGTCGCCGGCGATCTCGACTACCGCCTCGCCGGCGGGCAGGGGCTCGGAGCGCGCCCGCTCGGCGAGCAGCGCGGCCAGCACGGCGGGCCAGTCGAATACCTGCCAGTTGCCGCAGCACTGCACGCGCGTGGAGTCCGCCAGCGCGCCGAGCCGGCGGGCCAGGGCGTGCTGCCAGGGCGAGACCGCTACCTTCACCCGCGGCGCGGACCGGTCTGCGCGCCAGGCCGCGGCCACCCGCACCGCCGTGGCCGCGTCTGCGGCGACCAGTTCGGTGACGGTGCTCCGATCGCGGGCCGCCACCAGGTAGGCGACCAGTTTCTCCCGCTCCATGGCCGCGTACAGGGCGCCGCCCCAGCTCGCACAGATGCGCGGCAACTCCGCCGGCGGCCGCCGCCAGTGCACGCGCTGGCCGGCGTGCAGCCGCGCGGCCTGCTCCAGCAGCGCATCGCCCTCCCGCAGCCGCCGGAACCGCATCCCGCCCGCGTCGATGCCGGCGACGGCGAAGTCGCGCTCGGTGAGCTGGAAGCTGACCTCGGCGCCGGCGCGCTCGTAGCCGAAGTGGCGGTAGCGGTGGCCGAGGCCGTCCAGCCAGGACAGGTGGCAGCCGGCCGCCCGCGCCTCGGCCACGCAGCGCCCGACCACGGCGCGCATCAGGCCGCGGCCGCGGTGGCGCGGGTGGGTGGCGACGGCGCCGATGCCGGCCACCCGCAGCGCGGTTTCGCCGACCTGCCAGGTCAACGGGTAGCTGCCGGCCAGCGCCACCAGGGCGCCGTCCTCGCGTACGCCCCAGTGGCAGCGCACCAGCTCCGGCTCGGGCCGGTACAGCTTCGGCAGCATGGTCTCGAAATCGTGCGGCCCGTAGGTATGGCTGAACACGAAGTTGATGAGGTCGATCGCCTGCGCGAACTCGTCCGCCTGCAGCCGCACCACGGTCCAGCTCATCGCACCAGCTCCGCCAGCGGCACCACCGCCAGGTCGATGTTGTTGACGTTCGGGGACGATCCCGCCGAGTGGATCACGTAGACCTCGCCGTGCGACTCGATCAGGTGCGGGTAGGCCAGGTTGGCCATGTCCGCGCGGCCCCGCGGCGACGGCGTGCGCTCGATGTCGCGCAGCAGGTACATCCGGTCGAATATGCGCGCGCCGGGTTCGCCGAGGGCGATGGTGAGGTAGCGGCGCCGGTTGCCGTGGTCGTAGACGCAGTTGCCGACCAGGTAGCGGTGGCCGGTCGACAGCACGCCGCAGTAGGGCTTGGAGATGGTCATCGGCAGGTTGGTCTCCACCGCCGTGCTCCAGGTTTCGCCGTGGTCGTCGCTGACGCTCAGCATGGCGTAGGTAACGTGCGGGTTCCACGGCGCCTGGTTGCGAATCACCTGGTAGACCCGGCTGCCGGCGACCCAGCAGGTCGCCTCGTTGCCCATCAGCCCTCCCTGCGGGGTGTGCAGCACCCGCCAGCGGCGCAAGTCGTTGCCGTCGCTGATCGCGATGGCGGCCAGGAAGTCCTTGTTCATGCCGGTGGTGATCCAGTTGCCGTTGGCCATCCGTTCCGGCTCCCGGTAGGGCCAGAAGTTGTCGGCCACCACGCCCTGTGGCTGCCAGCGGCCCGCGGCTTCGTCCAGCGTCCAGGCGCACGTGCGCAGGCCGCGGAAGCGGTTGTAGAAGGTGCGTCCGGGCGGCGGCGGGAACGGGTTGTCGCCGAACTGGGCATGCAGCGCCCACAGCACACCGTCGCGGGCGATGAACTCGCCGTGGCTGTAGCCGGTGCCGGGCGGCGGGGTCGCCATGATCTCGGGCGCGCTCCAGGTCGCGCCCCGGTCGGCGCTGGTCTGCACCAGGACGGTCTCGCCGGCGGTGTTCTCCTTGCGCTTGTTGGCCGCGTAGGAAACGTACAGGGTGTCGCCGTACTCGTAGATGGCCGCGCCGTGGTGGAACTGGTAGCCGTCGACGTAGGGGTCGTACGGCTTCACGGTGCTCAGGCGGACGTTGGCGAGCGGCTCGATCTCCCCTCCCGACGGCAGCGGGACGCCGGGGTCCCACAGAATCGAATCGTTGTCCACGGCATGCCTCCTTGCGCGTCCCTTGCGCGCCGTTCCGTTGCACACGGATGCACCGTCGCGCGCTGGACAGGAGCGAAGTATGGGCCATAATCAAGCCTCACGCTAAGGAGGAGCGGTGCCGGAGCGACCCGACTGCCCGAAACCTGCCCAGACATGAGTGCCCCCGCGACCGAGGTGCGGCCCGCGGCCACCCGGCGGCGGGCGTGGTACGCGCCGCTGATCACCCACCGCTACCTGTACCTGATGCTGGTCCCCGGCGCGGTGGTGCTGCTGATCTACCGCTACCTGCCGATGTATGGGCTCACCATCGCATTCAAGAACTTCCGCCTGTCGCGCGGCATCTGGCGCAGTCCGTGGGTGGGGTTCGAGAATTTCGAGCGCTTCTTCAACTCGCCGTTTTTCGAGCTGATCATCACCAACACGGTGGTAATCAGCCTGCTCAAGCTGGTGTTCGTGTTCCCGGTGCCGATCGTGCTGGCGCTGATGCTCAACGAGGTGCGGGCCAACTGGTACAAGCGCGGCGTGCAGACCGTGCTCTACCTGCCGCACTTTCTCTCCTGGGTGGTGATCGGCCACCTGGCGGTGGTGTTCCTGGCGCCGCAGACCGGCGTCATCACCAACCTGCTGCGCGACACCATCGGCCTGGCGCCCAACATGCTCATGGATCCGGCGTCGTTCCGCGGCACCCTGGTGCTCACCGACATCTGGAAGGAGGCGGGCTGGGGCACCATCATCTTCCTGGCCGCCCTGGCCGGGGTGGATCCCGACCTGTACGAGGCCGCCACCATCGACGGGGCGCGCAAGCTGCAGCAGATCTGGTACATCACCCTGCCGTCGATCCTGCCGGTGGTGATCATCATCTTCATCCTGCGCATCGGCAACATCCTGGACGCCGGCTTCGAGCAGATCTTCATCCTGCAGAATCCGGTGGTGTACGACGTCAGCGAGATCCTGGACACCTACACCTACCGGGCGGCGTTCCAGGAGGGGCAGTACAGCCTCGGCGCCACGGTGGGCTTCTTCAAGTCGGTGGTGGGACTGGCGATGGTACTGGCCGCCAACTGGGCGATCCGCAAGGTGGGCGAGGAGGGCGTGTTTTGAGGGGCGCGGCGGCGCGCGCCGGGGTGCTGCGGCTGCCGGAGCCGGGCACGGCGCTGAACCACCTGCTGCTCGCGGTCACCGGCGTGGTGATGCTCTACCCGATGTGGTACGTGTTCATGTACGGACTGAGCGATCCGCAGGCGGTGCTCGGCAAGGGCGCCATCCTGTGGCCGCAGGAACCGACGCTGGCGGCGGTGTCGTTCGTGCTGCGCACCCCGGAGATCATGCGCTCCTACCTCAACACGGCGTTCGTGGTGATCGCCGGCACGCTGCTCAGCATCGCGGTGACCTCGCTGTACGCCTATCCGCTGTCGACGCGGATTCCCGGCGTGCGGGTGATCTCGCTGCTCACCTATTTCACCATCCTGTTCAGCGGCGGTATCATCCCCACCTACGTGATCGTGCGCGAGACCGGGCTGATCAACTCGCTGTGGTCGCTGATCGTGCCGCAACTCGTGTGGCCGTTCTACGTGTTCATCATGATCAAGTTCTTCAAGAACATCCCCGACAGCCTGCCGGAGTCGGCGAAGATCGACGGCGCCAACGACCTGGTGATCCTGATCCGCATCGTCCTGCCGCTGTCGCTGCCGGCGCTGGCCTCGGTCGGGCTGTTCTACGCCGTGCGCTACTGGAACGAGTTCTTCACCGCCATCATCTACCTGCCCAACAAGGAGAAGTGGACGCTGCAGGTGATCCTGCGCAGCCTGCTGATCACGCAGCTCGAGGACCAGTTCGACATGCCCTCGGGTGACCAGACCGCGGGGTCGGTGACCGCCGACACGGTGAAGATGGCCACGGTGATGGTGGGCACGCTGCCGGTGATGCTGATCTACCCGTTCCTGCAGAAGCACTTCGCCAAGGGCGTGATGATCGGGGCCGTGAAAGGCTGAAC
>JAPPKD010000291.1 GCA_028820215.1 Spirochaetaceae bacterium
CAGCCACCCAGTTCGGAATGGACGGCACTCTTATCGCGCTGCTGTGGGCCGCGTCCATCGCCTGGGCGGTGATCGCCAGCTTCGCACTGGCGCTGCGCGCGGGCCTGCGCCGCGGCGACTGGTCGGCGTTCCGCCGATACCACTACGAGGAAGACGGGGAGGACGAGATGGATCTCGACACGCGCACTGGCGGGTACGCGTTCCTTCGCCGGCACGAAGAGGACCTGGCGGACGACGACCAGAGGGATGGGGAGGACACCAACTACGACGTTCATTGATCCGCCCGTTGCGAATCCGCCCGCCGCGAGGCGCCGTCCGGCGCCGCGTTAGCGGCCGTGCCGAACAGCTTGCCGGCAAGCCGCTCGCCGACCCCCGGCACGCTCTCGATCACGTGGCGCGAGAGCGGCTGGTCGACTTTCTCATCCACGCCCGCCTGTCCGGCCCGGACGTTCGTGCGGGCCGCGCCGCCGCGCGCGGCGCGTTCCGCCTCCCCGCCCACCATCCGCGCCCGCGTGGCCCCGCGGGCCTCGCCGGCTTGTACATCCACAGTCCCCGCCGCGGGCGCGCCCGCCTGCTCCGCCCGCTCATTCACGCGCTGCGTCCACCCGCCGTAGAGCGCCTCGGTTTCCCGCGCCTGCAGCTCGTCAAGCGCCGCCCGCTCCGCTTCGTAGTCGGCCCAGTCGCCAACGGCCCCGGAGGCCGGGTCGGCCGGCTCGGGAAACCGCTCTTCGACGAACGCCGCGGCGTACTGGCGCAGCGTCTCGGCTTCCTCGGGCGTCTGCGGCGAGGCCAGACGGATCGCGCCGGCCGTCCCCAGCGGCCGCCCGCCCGCGTCCTCGCGTTCCGACAGCCAGACGAAGAACGGCTGGCCGAGATCGCGGTCGATCGCCTGGGCGTCGGTGCGCACCCGCGCCGCCTGCTCGGACCAGGATTCGGATTCTTGGCGGGCGAGCGAGGCGCGCTCCTCGAACCGGCGCATGTCCGTCAAGTTCGCGGCCAGGCTCTCCTCCAGTCCCGCGTGCTGGCTGTCGCCCGTCTGCGTCGCGTAGCGGCGCGAAGCGTCCGAGACGCGCGACCAGAGATCCAGCACCTGGTGGCGGTCGGCGTACTCGCGCATCCGGTTGAACCCCTCGGACTTCATCGTCTGTCCCCGCCATCTCGCCGAGCCCTCGGCGCCGACCTTCACCACGAAATCCCAGCCCCCGCCGATGCGCGCCTCGGCCGCGAGCACCGCCATCTGGTCCTTCGTCAGCCCCGCCGTTTCGGCCATGCGCTCGTAGTGGCTTTCGAGCTCCTGCACCTGCGCGCTTTCGCTCTCGGTCACGCCGCGGGCGTGGACTTCTCCGGCGGAGACGTCGCGGGCGTAGCGTTCGGCCAGCCGGGCCGCGTCGGTGACCGCGGCGTTGCGGGCCGCGCCGGCCTCCGACGAGAACCGCCACGACAGGCCGCGGGCCTCCGAGGCCCGCTGTTCGTGGCTCGCCGCGAGCGATTCTGAGAGGCGCACGCCGGCCGCGGGGACGCGGCTGGTCGCGGCCGCGGCGTCGGCGATCACCGTGCCGTCGCCGGTGACGGTGAACGCCGCCCCCGAAGGCGCGTAGGCCGTGTGGCGGTGGTCGTCGACATGCGCCGATGTGCGGACCTGGCGGCCCTCCAGTGTCGCGTAGCGGTGGGTATCGAGTTGCGTGGAGGCGAGCGACAGGTTGCCGGTCGCGCCTTCCCGGGCCGCCGCGCCGGCGGCCTCCTGGCCGACGTGCAGCACCGAGGTCGCGAGCGATGTCATCCTCGAAACGCCAAACGCGAGCGCCGCTGCCAGAAACGGCACCGACATCGACAGGTAGCCGGACATCACCGCCACGTCGGCGGCGACGGCCCGTATGCCCGCCTGCGCGACAAGCGAGACGCCGATGTCGCCGCCCGGCATAAGAGCGACGGCGCCCATGCGCTCGGCCGCCTCGCCCATGGCGATGCGATGCAGGATCGCGTACAGCGGCCCCCAGGACTGCAGCCAGATCAGCCCGGAGAGGTAGGACTTGAAGATCGCCGCACCCGCCGGCGTAAGCATGAGCAGCACGGCGAGGGGGAACGCGCCGACGTACAGGCACTCGAACACGATCTTGAGCATCGGCACCCAGGTCTCGGCCTGCCGGCCAATGGCCCGGTAGGCCGCCACGGTCTGGGCCTCGGCGCGGGCCTCGGTGTATGCGGCGAGCGCCGGGGCGTTGCCGGCCTCCGAAGCCCACTGCTCTCCCGCGGCGTGCAGCGCGTTCAGCAGCATCTGCTGGCGGATCACCTCCGCCGCCGAGCGAGACGCGCCGATCAGGAAATCGTGCGCGGCCGGCAGCGCGGCCAAGAGTTCGGCGCGGGCCAGCGCGTCGGTCGCCGCCCCCGGGAACAGCCTCCGCCCGAACACGCCGCCGGCGCGCTGCACTTCCGCCGTCCACAGCGCGTTCAGCCGTCCGGCCGCGTCCGCGCAGGTCACGACCGCGCGGTCCACCCCGCCGGACGAATTTCTCGTCGCGAACTCGACCATGCGCGCCGGAGAGGCGCCCGCCGACGGCGAACGGCTTGTGGAGGTGACCAGCGCCCACAGGTCCGTGGACTCGCGCAGATCGTCGGCGGACACGTGCCCGAGCAGAAGCGCGTAGAACACGCACTGGCGCGCGTAGTCCCTAAGGTTCCGCGCGAACACCGCGTCGGTGACCTCGAGCCGGGTCGCCTCCGCCGCCAGCCGCGCGCCGAAAATCATCCCGTGGCGCCGGTAGGCCAGGTCGTTGGGCAGCGCGAACGCCTGCTCGGTGAGCTGCGTGAGCCCGTCGCCGATATCCGACGTGACCGACGCGAACAGCGCCAGCCCGATCGGCACGTTCGCGACGACGGCCGGCGCCAGCGCCGGATCGAGCCGGTCGACGACCCGCACCGTCGCCTTGGGCACGATCATCGCGCCCCACACGGCGACGAACATCAGGATCCACTTGCCGTTGTCCTTCCACGAGCCGCCGAAGGCGGTGCGGAACAGCACCCAGGCCAGCCCCGCCGCGCCGGCGAGCTGCGCGAGCGTCACGTAGGCGCCGCCGGAGGTGATCGCCGCAACCGCGTTCAGCAGGTCGACGAGATACGTCCCACCGCCCAGCGTGAAGATCTCGTGCATGCGCTAACTCACACCGGATCGCGCTCGGCCGGGGACCGCCGTGCGCAGCACCTAGCGACCCCGGGCGTAGGCGAGTGCGGCGCGCAGGTCGGCTGAAAGGGCCCCGGCGAGTTCGGTCTCGATGAGCCGGAGTTTTTCGACCACCGCAAGCGCCGTGTTGAACCGGGCCAGCCCCTCATTTCGGTGCTGCGCCAGCGCCGCGCGGTTCGCTCTGAGTCCCTCGCGCCAGCGTTCGAGCTGCTCGCCGTCGGCGATGTCGAGCGTCCCGGCCTGCGCCTCCACGGCGCGATGCAGGTCCGCGATCCACACGCTCAGCAGGTCGAGCGCGACGGCTTCGGCGAGCGCGTCGATCTCGCTGTCGATGACCGCCCCTCGATAAGCCGCCGCCGCGTTGACGACCCGGTACACCGGGATCGCGGTGAGGTTCACAAGCCCCAGCGCCTCCGGCGGCGCGGCGGTGTCCGTGCGCACCGCCTCGGCCAGGCGCCGAAGTAGATCGGCAACCCGCGCCCGGAAACCCCGGCCGGCGGGCACGGACACCCGGCCCAAGGTGGGATTGAGGCAGTCGGCGTCCGAACCGCAGCGGTACACGGGCAGATCGCCGCCGCCCTCCATCAGCACCTCCGTGACCTGCCGGTCCAGCGCCAGCGGCTGAAGCACGCGCACCCGCGGGCCGGCGCTGTCGCCGTCGGTCGTCGGCGCGGTCACGATGATCGTGCCGGACACCGACATCGCGAACTCGGCCAACTCGGTGTCGGCCGAGAGCAGCGCCGATGCCTGCACCGCCCGCCAGGCGTAGTTGACGTTCACCGGCACCTGGTCGGCCATCGCCCCGGTCGCGGCCGCGAGCGTCGAGTTGCGCCGCCCGCCCGCGCCGCAGCCGTGCCGCGCGGCGGCGTAGTCGGAAAAAATCCCCTGGGACGTGCCGATCGCGGCGCAGACCGCCTCGCTCGCGCGGTCGTTCTTCGCCCACACGGCCCCGACCAGCGCCTGGGCGGTCTCGCAGGAGTTCAGATTCTGGTTGTTGACCCACTGCGAGAGCGCCCGCAGTTTCGACATCGTCTCGGCGATCACCGGCGAGACGATCTCCAGCGCCAGTTCGAACGCGAACCCGGCGGCGTTCTGCGCCACCGCGCGCCCGAAGGCGATCAACTGGTCGGAGTTGATGAAGGAAAACGCCCCGGCGAAGGCGTCGATGCCGCCGCAGCCGGCGCGGAACGACGGCAGGCTCACCGTCGCGATCTGTTCGGTTCGCACCGGGGCTCGCAGGTACAGGTTGCCGAGCGTCCAGTGGCCCGAGGCCTGGCCCTGGAACGCCGTCGGCCCCGTGGTGTTGACCGCCGCGCCCTGCCAGAACGACTCCATCTCCGTGAGGACGTCCGCGGCAGCCGGCGACGCGGCCGCCAGCGCGACGGCAAGAACTGCGGGGCCACACAGGGCTCCCCACCGCAAGCCCGCCGTCCGCAAGTCTGCTGCCCGCCAGGGTCTAGTAGTCATGGCCGGGCTCCCGTTGGGTGAGGACGAAGATGCGCTCGGCGAGCTGGTCCTCGGCGAGCACGCCGAATCCGACCGGCACGACCTCGCGTGCCGCGGCGTCGAACAGCGCCAGAGCGGGCAGCGGCGCGCCGTCGAGGCCGAGCGCGGCTGCGCGCCCGTTGTCGGCGACGGCCTCCGGCCAGCCTTCCAGCGGCTCCCCGGTCATGGACACCGCCAGCACGTCCAGGCCGTGGCGCAGAGAGAACGCGCGCAGCAGCGGCCCGAACACTTCGCACTGGGGGCAGTCCGAGCGGCCCAGGTAGATCAGTCCATAGCGATCGCCCAAACCCGCAAGCGCCGCTTGGATCTCCTCGCGCCGGACGTCGGACCAGAGCTGCTTGGCGAGCGCGCCCACCGGGCGCGTCAGCGAGTAGTCGAGATCGGGCGTCGCCCACACCGTGCGCCGGAACGCGTCGGAGAACGCCGCGGCGCGCTGAAGCGTCTCCCGCTGCAGCCGGAGATAGGCAGCGACCCGCGCCGGGGTCGGATCAAGGATCGCCGCCGCGCGGGACTCCTCCAACTCCCGTCGGATCGCCGCGATGCGCGCCGTCGCGGGCGGCGCCGCGGGCGCTATCGACGCCCATTCGTCCCCGGTATCCTCCTCCGCCCGGTCGCAGTAGAAATGCCACCCCAGCGGCGTGTCCTCACCGATTGATTCGCACCAGTCCCGCCACTCCTGGGCCGCCGCGGGCGCCGCAACCCCCGCCAGCGCCAGGCACGCGGCCGTGGAAAGGCACACGAGTGTGCCGCGCGGCGCCGTCACGGAGACCCTCCGGTCAATTCTCGGACCCGATCGCGCATGTCGTCTTCGGTGTCGTCGCGATCGGGCAGTTCGACCGCGGGTTCCCGCGACCCGTCCATGAGATTGTCGGTGAACTCAGACAGGTCCAGCCGGTCGAAGTCGATCCGCCGGATCTCCGCGACCGTGAACCCCCGGCAGCTCCCCCAGCCGAGCCCGAGCTGCGGTCGCGCCTGCTGGTGCAGGATGCGCCCGAGCATCGAGCCGAACACGCACCAGGACCGCTCGCGCTTGACGCACACGCCCAGCACCCGCTTCGCGCAGCGCCGGCCGAGATAGTGCGTGTTGCCGGCGTTGCGCTCTTTGGCGAGTTCCTTCTCTTCTGACGAGCAGTTGGCAAGCCCGACCAGCAGTCCCGAGTTCTTGCAGCAGTTGGCGAGCCCGGCAAACTTGATCTCGCAGGAACGCTTGTCCCCCTGGAAGAACCTTAAGTTGTTGCGGTCGAATTCGTCCCCGCCCATCTCCACGACCATGTTCAACATAGCCGCCGAGCGCGCGAACCCCGTGTTGCCCTCAGCATTCACCGACTCGCAACCGCCGCCCACGCAGTACGACACGCTCCCACACTCGCCGCCCCGATCGGCGCCGTCGACCTCAGCGTCGCAGTCGTCCGCGCTACCCGAAGCCAGCCCGCGTGCCCCGTGCGCGACGCTGTTTGGCGATGCCTCGATCGACCGCGCCCGACGCACGCCTGGATCGCTCGTAGCGACCGGCCGGTCAGGCCGCGTGTTTCGTCCGGCGATGACCGCGCGCCCGGCCCCGCCGCCGGGATCGTCGGGATCGGCGAGGCGCTGGCGCGCCGCGGACTCCAGCCGGGCGCCGTCAAGCCGCCGTTCGGGCAGGTCCGTTCCGGCGAACCCGGGGACCGTCACCGCGCTCGGTGTGGTGCGGGCGATGGCGCCGGCCTGTGCAGTCCCCGCCCGGCCGATCGCCCGCGCCTCGTTCTTCGGATCGTCGGCGAGGGCGATCGTGCCGGAGAGCGCGAGCAGCGTGAGCCCGTAACCGCCCACCATGACGGCCCAGGCGAGCAGCATGAGGATGCGGACCGTGCAGTCCGCTGCCGCCTCGAACCACCCGATGTGCGAGGCTGGCGCTGGCGCTTGCGCTCTCACCGTCACGGACCCCTCCGCAGGCGTTCGAGATGCAGGCGGGCCGCCTCGGCGGCCCACTGCGCCCAGCTCGCCTCCGGCACCGCCAGGCTCAGAAATACCAGCACCTCCGACGCGCCCTTGCGGGGCGGCAGTCCCTGCGCGATGCGCCCCGCGTGGCGTTCGGCCGGAAGCGGAGCGGTGGCGTCGGCGTTGACTTTCGGCGCCGCGCCTGTTGCGGTCCCTGGCGAGGCGGACCCCATCGGGGCGATCCTCCGCGCGGCGGCTCCGGACCGCTCGAGCGCATCGTCGATGACCGACCGAGCCCACGCGTCCAGGTCTCCGGCGTTCGCTTCCGCTTCGGCAGAGGTCGCCATGTCCTCCACCCTTTTCTCCGGCTCGTCCGCAAATGCCGTGGCGCATCCGGCCAGCGCCAGCCAGGCGGCCAGCGCCACGGCGGCGAACCCCATCGGGGTCAACCCGTCTCGGGCGAAAGCCCCGGCCTGCTGTCCGAGGCTGTTCGTTACAGGATGCAGCA
>JAPPKD010000039.1:0-1901 GCA_028820215.1 Spirochaetaceae bacterium
CATCGAGCAGCCCCATCACGGGCCGCAGGAACGGCGCGATCAAGCGAAAGCTTGGCTCTTCACTGAGACTCATCTCTGGACCTCCTGTCCAACGTCAGCAATTACCTGCATGTGAGTGAGCTCGTCCCTGAATCCCCCCTCCGGAAGAATCTGCGCTTGTGGAACAGGCCTCGATTGGCGGCTTTTCTTCGAGAGCCCGCCGCATGCTCAGATACGAGAACTATTGTCATAATTCCATAAATTATATCTATTTATAGATTATTTGTCAAGCGGATTCCCGAAACAATGCACAAAACTACACAGGAATTCGACTCAAGTGCTTGCGCAGCATGACGCGGCGCACCCCACTCTGGCAACCGGTATCCGGTCGCAGCGGGAAGCGGGTGTGGCAATCGCGTGCGGCCCAACCGGGATGAGGGTCGCGACCAGCCCGTCCATGCGCCGGTGTTCCTGCACGCTGAGAATCGGGCGTACGTCGGCCGCGCGCAGGCTAATACCGCGTCGCTGTATCGGCAGCGGCTTGATCGGACCCGCGCAGACAGATCGAGAAAAGAATGTCCAATCCCTGTGGCCAGACCGCGAGGACAAAGAGATCGCAGCGTCTAACGGAATGGCCCGCTCGGCCCATTACCGACGGCATTGCGCCCCCTCAAGCACGGACCAAGAATAGGCCCGCACTTTACAATTGTAAATAACTGCCGTATTCTTCTTGATGGAGGCTCGGATCCTGTTGGCTTCACTTCTTGGCGGCAGCAATCGCCGCGATCGGCTCGGTAATGGCAAGAATCGCGTCGCCCCCAAGGGAGAGGAAACCCTGCGGCTGACGGTGCTGCTGGTGGCCGTGATCGGGTTTGCCGGCTGTCAAGGACCGGCCCAAATCCGCAGCGGCGAGGATGGAAGCGAGGAACTCCAGCAGACACCGGGCCTCGAACTCGAGGAGAGGCGAGAGCGGACCGCACCATCGCCGAACTTGGCGAGGGAACTTCGGCGGGCCCTCGCGCAGCAGGCGCTGGAAGGGATCGACCGGGCCGAGTCGGAATCCTTCCGGTTTCCCCCTGAGGCGTTCACGGATCTCCCGGCTGACGTGATTGCGGATCTCGAACGAAGGGGCTGCACGATTCCGCAGGTCTGGCTCGAGGCTGAGCGGAGTAACGTCGTACGCGGCCAGTTCACAAGCTCGGATCAAACAGATATTGCGGTACTGTGCTCCGTGGAGCGTGTCTCCTCGATCCTAATATTCCGTGGCAGTTCGACGAGCGATATCGCCGAAGTGGCACCTTCGCCGGATCGAGTCTATCTGGAGTTCACCGGTGAAGGCATCGGATTCGCGCGCATGATCGGAGTGGCGACCCAGCAATTCATTCGAGACCATTACGAGGCCTACGGAGGCCCGGAACCCCCGCCCCTTGATCACGACGGGATCGACGATGCCATCGTCGAAAAGAGTTCGAAAGTCTGGTACTGGTACGACGGGGAATGGCTCCGGCTAACCGGGTCGGACTGACTCCTGAGGCGCTCTCTGTGAGGACTCCGGTCCGGTTTCGGATTTGGTTCGCACGACACGATCAGGTGCAGGTGGGGGCGAGCATGTTCCTCTACTACCAAGAGGGTGACAACACCCAGCGGGTCACTCTGGACCTGTTCGTGGCGCAGGGACTGGAGTCCCTTCCGCCCTCCTACAAGCTGTGGGAGGCTGGGTGGCTGCCGAGCTTTGTCTTGGAAGTGGCCTCGCCCTCAACCGAGGATCGCGACCGCAGGGAGAAGCAGGCCCAGTACGCCTCGATCGGCGTGAAGGAGTACTGGCGGTTCCATCCTTCCGGATTGCTAAAGGGGGCTAGGCAGGCAGCAACGCGTCTCGAGGGGGGAACGCTGCAGGGATTGGGATACGAGCCACTAGCGAC
>JAPPKD010000039.1:1921-7095 GCA_028820215.1 Spirochaetaceae bacterium
GTACGGGTGGACGAGCGGCCAAGTCGTTCTCACCTGCTGCGTTTCCGGGACCCCAAGACCGGGAAGGACCTGCTGACGTTTGAAGAGTCAGAGCACGGTCGGCTTGAGGCGGAACGCTGGCGACGCGAGGCAGAGCGCCAGCAATACGAGGCGGAACGCCGGCGACTCGAAGCGGAACGGGCACTGCAGGACGCCGAAGTCGAACTCGTCCGGCTGAGGGCGGAGATCGCCAAGCTCGAGAGCGGCTAAGAGGACGGGGCAGGCAGCAAGGCCTGAGACGATCCCGCGCTCGACCGGGGTCTCTTCTCGGCCAGCCGTGGCAGAATCTCGTCCCTGAGAACAAACGCCAAGACTTCGGCCAACGCCTCTCGTAGGTGTCCCGAGCTGGCCGGGAGCATCAGGATGCCATCCGCTTGCGCTCCCGGGCGATGTCCCATCGCGCCTGTTCCCACAGCCACCCTTCGGCGCTGCCCCATCCGGCCATCTCCAGCCGCACGGCCATTGCCGGACTGATCGCGCAATGTCCGTGGATCACCCGCGACAGCTGGACGGACGTCACCCCCAGTCGAGCTGCGGCGGCAGCTATCGTCCGCTCGCCGCCGTGCCGAGCCGCCTCCGGGCCGATGCAGCCATCCGCGATAGCCCATCCGGGATGCGGTGGGTCGAGGCGCATTGCCGCGTCCTGTCTCGCCTGTATCTCTGTCATCTGCACCCCCTAGTGGTGATAGTTCTCGTACCGGACTGCGCGGACATCCGGGCCGTCCATAAGGTCTCACTCCACCAAGTCTCACTCCACCGCGCGGTCTCAAACCGCCTAGGCACTTGAGAATCATCTCAGGGAATTCGACGAGTTTCCAAGGCAGTAACAGCCGAGCTCCTTCTTCCAGCGCACCAGCCGGGCCGCGAGATCCCGCCGGGACTCTGCGTCACTGTGACTGAGCGCTAGGCCCTCAACGCTCGACACTCTCACCACCTTTCAGCCGGCCAACGGATCCGGCCGCCCTCGGTGCTCGGCCAATGACGCTTCCAGCCCCGCTCACCTTGCTCTCTACAGCTTCCCGTCGTCTACCGCCTCAAAGTATCCAGGCTCGACCGGCAGATACCACGGCTTGAGATAGCAGTACGTACCCGCCCTGTGCCAGATGCCCGATTGGCTCACCTCGACATTAGTCGCCGGTAGGCCTCCGTCCCTCTCAGTTCCTCGCGCCCCTCGGCGAGGTCGCGTGCTTGGTCGCCGTGTATGTCGGAAACAGACGGGTCCACACCTGCATCTAGGAGAGCCTCGATCGCTTCCGGCGAGATGCCCCATTGCGCCTGTCCGTGCAGCGGAGTCCTGCCTTCCGCGTCGCGGACGCCTACCGACGCTCCCGCCTCAACGAGAGCTGCTATCACCTGTGGATCATACGCATAAAAGAGTGGTGTCTGCCCGATACTGTCGCTTGCATCTGGATCGGCCCCGGCAGCTAGGAGCGATTCCAGAGTCTGCCTCTTAACTCCCGCGTGCAACGGCGTCCGTGCCCCTGCATCGCGAGCGTTGACCGAGGCACCGCCCTCGATTAGCGCGACGACGGGTTCGACTGCGGTTCTAGTTGCAGCGTCAAACACGGGAGTGCGGCCGTCGTCGTCCCTTGCATCCGGATCCCCGCCAGCCTCGATGAGGGCTTCGATGACATTCGCCTCGCCATGACGTGCGGCTACATGCAACGGGGTCTCCCCTGAGTTGTTTCGAGCATTGGCGGGAGCGCCCGCAGCCACCAGCGCCGAGATCTCGACGATCGTTGCAGACTTGGCCGCAACGTGCAGCGGGGTCTCGCCCGACTCGTCGCGAACGTGGGTTGCAGCTCCGGCATTGACCAGAACGGAAACGTTGGCTGGCCGGTCCAAGAGCATGGCTGCGGCCAGGTGTAATGGTGTCCGGCCTTCCGTGTCGACCGGATCGACCGATGTGCCAGTCTCAAGAAGCGCTCCGATGATCTCGGGACTGCCACTAACTGCTGCGCGATGCAACGGAGTTCGGCCTCCGTCGTCTTGAGACTCGACATTCGCACCGGCGGCAAGCAACGCAACTGTAGCGGCGAGCGCTCGGGATTCACTGTGGGCGCTCTCATCCGCCCCCGCGATCCCGAACAATTCCGGGGGCAGCACTAGCGCTAGCCGTGAAGTCCCGCCCGACGCGGCCACGTGCAACGGAGTCTGGCCAGCGTCGTCGCGAGCTTCAAGGTCGGCTCCCCCCGCAAGCAGAGCGGCGATCGTCGCTGTCACGCGCGCTTGATGCCACTCGCCCATCGGTGTTCCTCGCGCGAGACTGGGCCATGTCATCGAGAAGGCCGGGTTCAGCGGCTCGACCGCAAGATGCAGGGGTGTCTGGGCTGAGACATTTCGCTCATTCACGTCTGCTCCTGCCGCTACGAGAGCCTTGACCTGTTCGGGACCGCCAAACTTCGACGCTCTGAGCAGCGCCCCCTCCGTGCCCACGCCCTCGCTGATGCACCGGACGATGTCCTCCGACGTATAGAAGACGAAGAAGAACTCCTCCGCCCACTGTTCGCAGTTCGCAGGGGGCATCTCATCGAGGAGATCCGGACCGGCCGCGGCGAGCGCCTCCCTCGCTGCAGCGATCGGGTCGAACGGAAGCTGGCCGCTACCGTCCACAGCCTCCTCCTTGGCCCCGGCTTCAAGTAGAGCCTTGATGGCCTCCGAGTTGTCGGATTCGTAGCCCAACGACTCTGCCAGTTGCTCCGATTGCCTCGCCAGCATCAACGGCGTCTGTCCGAGATCGTCGCGGGCATCGACGGGCTAGCGCTCAGTCACAATTGACACAGAAGTGATCAGGGAGCGCGCGTGGCCTGCCAGAAGCGCCGCATACCCTGCATTTGCACGTAAGCGCGCCAAAGCACCTCGTTGCCGGGAAGTGGGCGCCGCTTCGACGGTCGCCAGCCCGCCATCCGTCCTAGCAGCATGACCCAGCTCCGGATGTCCGCCGGGAATGGCCGCTCACGCTCGGCGGGAGGCAGCAGCCGCTCGGCCCGCACCACGATCCTGATCACTTCCCGCTCGCCCTCGCTGAGAACCTCCGCCGCCGGCGTGTCGGGCTCGTCCCGCGCGTAGCGTTCCAAACTGAACACCTGCCACGCCGTGATTGCGTCGAACGCCAGGCACTTCACCAGCGCGTCCGCTTCCTGCAGCCGCCGGTCCTCGATGCGCGTGCCGGTCTTGAGCACCCGGAAGTACTCCTCGATCCCCCAGCGCGCCTCGTACCAGCCCACGATCCGCTCCGCCCACTCGGCCGTCGCACCGCCCTCGCTCGACACCAGCAGCCACTCCAACGGCTCCTGCCCGGCTGGCGGCTCCGTCTCCAGCACGCGCACCACCCACACTTGCAGCGGCCCGTCCTGCGCCCGTTCCTGCGGCGGCTGCAACTCCACCTGCCCGATGCACAGCTCCGTCACTGCCGTGCGCTTGCCGCGCGCCCGCTGGCCGCCCTGCGAGTCGATCACGACCTGCCGCCCCGTCACCACCGGCGTTTCGAAGTCCGGCTGCGCTTGCAGCGTCCGGATCAGCTGCCCCAACTGCGGGTCCCGCACTTTCACCTTGCGCTGCCGGCTGGCATTGGCCCGCACCAGCAGCCCCGCCTCCTGGCGGTGCTCGCTCTGCCACTTCAGCAACTCGTAGATGTCGCTCTCGCGGTCGCCCACCACGACCACCCGCGTGCCCGGGCTCAACCGCCCCAGCTGCCGCCCTTGGTCGAACCCCCGGAACCAGCGCCGGCTCTCCTTCTCCTGCTCCGCGGCCGGCTCGGCCTCCGGCCGCGCCCAGCTCTCCAGCCCGCTCACCCCCACAGGCCTGCGCCCTTCCGTGAACGCCACCGCCGCGTGCACGAACAGTCCCCGCGCGCTGCTGGCCCGCTCTTTCAGCGGCCCCAAACCCTGCGCGCTGCCACGCAGCCCCGTGTAATTCAGCGTCGTCGTGTCCTGCACCAGCAGCACCGTCGACTCCTGCCGCAGCCGCTCCAGCAGGGCTTCCCGGTGCGGCTGCAGGATGTCTGCGCTCGCCACCTTGCCATTGTGCAGAAAGCGGTAGGCCGCCTGTTGCTCGGCCGAGCCCGGAAAGATCGCCGGCAGCGGCGCCCCCGGATGCCGCTGCCAGGCCGCCGCCATGCTCTCCAGCCGCGTCCGCAAGCGCCCGTCGGCCAGGTCCGAGCGCCCGAACTCGCGCCGCGCCCAGCTGTCCTCTGCGCCCAGTTGCATGACCGGGAAGCGGCCCGGCTCCCGCTCCGGCGGGCGGCGCAGAGTCTGCTCCCAGCCCGCCTCCAGACCGCGCAGCCAGACGCTCTTCGGCTCGGTCGCAGCGGCTGCCCCCGGCGGCTGGCCCGCTGTCCGCCCCACGCACTGCCAGCCCGCTGCCTTGTAGCTGGTGCCCGGCCGCGAGCCCTGCACGCAGGTCTCCGCCAGCACCGGCCGCACCCCGTGGGCCCGCTCCCAGTCCGCTGCCAGCCGCCGCGCAGCCTGCCCCAGCACGTGGCTCGCCAAGTGCTTCACCCGCACCCCCGGCAGCAGCAAGAAGCGGTCATTCGACACCACGTGCCGAATCTGCGCCCCGCGCGTGCGGGCGTCCCAGCCCAGTTCGCGGTCGCGCGGCCCCAGCCGCAGCGGCGCCGCCACGAAACTGAGCACCCCGACCGGCCCCAGCCCCGCTTCCAGCAGGTACGTCAGCCGACAACCCGGCGCCCGCGCCCGCCCCAGCGGATGGGCCGCCTCCAACAACCCCGCGCACAGCTGCCGCTCGGCCCCGCTGGCCGCCACCCGCAGCCGGATCTCGCCCAACTCCTCCAACTCGCCCCGAAACGCCGTCCCCGCCAGCGCCGACACGCCCTGCTTCCAGCGCCCGCCACTGCGCGGCGGGCCCGGCTGCGCCGGGGGCAGTTCCAGCCCCAACTCAGCCGCCAGTCGCGGCAAGGCCTTGCGCGCCGAGGCCGCACACAGTTCCCCGCGCGGATTGCGCCAGCCATCCTGCTCGCACAGCCCACGCCCCAGCGCCGCCCGCGACAGTTCCCCGCGCCGCAACTCCCGGCGCAGCCACTGCGCCGTCTCCGGCTTCAAGATGCGGAGTCCAACCCGCACTGCTCCCGTTCTACATCGAGAGCCGTCCCTGTGTCAACTGTGATTGAGCGCTAG
>JAPPKD010000349.1:0-3429 GCA_028820215.1 Spirochaetaceae bacterium
GTTGACGGGCGTGCCCCGGCATGTCGCCGCCGGCGGGCTGCATGAGCTGTACGGCACGCCGATCTACGTGTCGACCGGCGTGGGGCGTGAGCGAGGCAACGCCCCGCAGCTGCGATTGGGTGTGCGGCCGTCGATCGGGATCATCGACCTGGTTCCCAGCGGCGGCGGCAAGGAGGCTGGGTGAGCTCCGGCGATTATCCGCCGGCGAACGGCCGCCGGCAATCGTCTGCGGTCCCGCCTCAGCGCCGTTGGAGGCAGAGAGAGCGGCACCTCGGGCGGGATCGGCCTGCTCGCAGGGATAGCCAGCCTTCACGACACGATGCTGGCGGCACCGCGGCGAATCACCGAATCGGCCAGCGGCTCATTCCGACTGCGCTGCGGCTGCACGCTTCCCGATACGTGTAACACCCCGTCCGTACGGTTGTTCCCATGTTGAGGAACGGTTCTGACGGGGCCAGGCGCAGCGACGACGCCGGCGCTCTCGGCGTTGCCGACGGTGCCGTTGACACATCCGCAGATGGGCCCGCCGACTACATCTCCCCCAACGCCGTCGGCCGCGCCCTTCCCGACCCGCCCGAATCGTTGGTGATGCCTCGGTTGAGCGCCGGCGCGCTGGCGGGATTGGAGCAGGGCGAGCTGTTGAGCGTGCTGGGCGACATCGAGCGGCTGGCGAACCGGTTGGCCGGGTATCGGGCAGAAGTGCTGGGCGCCTTGGACGCGCTGAACCGGTCAGGTGCGGCGCCCGATGCGAGCCCGCATCTGTCGCTGCGCGACGCGGCGCGAGTGTCCGAACGTGACGCCCGCCGGATGGTTCGTGCCGCCGAGAAAGCTCGCGAGCACGGCGCTGTGCTGGAGGCGCTGTCGGGCGGCGACATCAACGCCGTCCAGGCCGAGATGCTGTGCGACGCACGTGTGCCCGACCCGGTGCGAGCCGAGCTGGTGGCGGCTGCAGCCGGCGAGGACACCGACGCCACCCGCCGCCGGGTGCAGCGCGCCGAGGCCGAGCACTCCGTCGAGACCTCGATGGAACGCTTCGAGCGTCAGCGCAAGGCCCGTGGCGCTGGGTGGCGGCGGGATCACGAGGGGATGCTGCGGCTGTGGGCCAAGTTCGACCCCGACGCCGGCGCCCACGTCGAGGCCGCGCTCGCGGCGCTGTGCCGCGAATACTGGATCGACGACAAGCAGGTGCGAAGCGGGCGGCGCACCCCTGCCCAACGAGATGCCGATGTGCTGTCCTACGCACTCGCAGGCCTCACCTACACCGACGCCGATGCAGCGGCCGTCGGCCGGCTGCACGCCCGCGCCAGTGCCCGCAGCGACAACCTGCCAGACGAAGCCCGTGACCCGTCGAGGCAGCTGCAGCCGGCGCAGATCAGCGTGCTGATCGGGCTCGACGCCCTGCGCGGCCACACCGACGAGATGGGCTTGACCGATGCGGGGGTCGAGCTGCCGCCCGAAGTCGTGCGCCGCCTGGCCTGCGACGCGGAGATCATCCCCATGATCCTGGGCGGCTCGGGCGGATCGGCCGATGCAGGCCGGTGCCGCCGCACGGTGTCACTGCGGCTGCGTCGCCTGCTGGTCGCACGCGACCGCCACTGCCGCTGGCCCGGCTGCCACGAACCGCCGTCACGCTGCGATGCGCACCACATCTGGCACTGGCTCGACGGAGGACCCACCAATCTGGACAATCTCGTGCTGCTGTGCCGCCGGCACCACCACTTCCTTCACCAGCACGGCTACCGGATGGTCCCCCAGCCCGACGGCACCTGGCTCGCCGTTCAAGAATCAGACGCCAGGCCAACGACCACTCCGCGACGGGCCCAACGGCAAGCCAGAGCCCCCTGAAGTCCACCGGGGCCTCGGGTGCCGTGAATCCGGCGGGGCCGCCCAGCCCCGCGCCTCACATGGCCCACGTTGGCGGCCGGTCACAGCCCAGCCGGCGCCCCAGAAGGCCCAGCCGGCAGCCGGTGCTAGCCAGCCGGTCCGTTCGTTCGGTGCCGCAACACCGCAACCCCGCCCATGAAGGCCCGAAGAACCAGGCAGTTCGGCGCCGTGGCGCCCCGAGTCCGGCAGCTCAGAGCCAGCAGTACATTTCGAGGGAGTCCCCGCCCTCGTAGCTCAGGGGATAGAGCGTCGGTTTCCTAAACCGTGCGTCGCAGGTTCGAATCCTGCCGAGGGCGCATGGACGGCCGGTTCAGGCGAGAAGCGTGTTCAGGTTCGAGGTGAGCACAGCCTTGGTCTCAGTGGCGGACAGGCCGCGGTGGCGGCGGAGGTAGTCGATCGAATCGAGCTGGGTCAGCAGGTCGCCTGCCGCGAGCACTGCGTCGCCGTCTGCGGCCGTGCCTGACGTCGGCACGCCTGACTCAAGCTCGGGAGCGAACTGGAGCCTGAACTGCTGACGCATCTCGTCGCGGGCCGTGGCGAGCTGCTCGCTGATACGGGGCAGCCGGTGGGCATGCGCCAGGGTTGCCCGGTATTCCGGACCGATCGAGTCGTACAAGCGCAGGCGCATCGCCACGAAGTCGTCGATGCGGCGGTCCAGCGGACCCTGGCCGATGGCGTGCAGGCGTGTCAGGGGAGCGGTGCGCTCACGGTTGCGCCTGATCGTGGCTTCGAGCAGCTCGCCCGGATCGGCGAAGTAGCGATACAGCGAGCGCAGCGACAGTCCCGATCGGGCCGCCGCTTGCTCCATGGTCGGGAACAACGACTCCTCGGCGAACATCTCGAGCACCACGTCGAGCACCGCATCGATGTTCCGTTCGCGCCGGGCAACCCGGCCGTCCACGTGTGCCGCTTCATCGGGCGACTCAACCTCCACAGCGGGCGGCACGAGGTCAGTCATGACTCAGCAGCCGGAGCATCTCGCGGGCGACCATGGGGGCGGCGTTCTGGTTCTGGCCGGTCACGAGATTGCCGTCGACCACCCAGTGGTTGGCGAACGGGTCCCGGAACCGGGTCACGCTCTCGAACAGCGCGCCGGCCTTGCGCAGCTCGGTCTCGGGATGCTGCGGCGTGGCGGTGATCCGCAGCTCCCGGACTTGCTTGTCGGTCACCCCGGTCACCCTGCGGCCCGCCACCAGCGGGCTGCCGTCGGCAGCCTTCGCCTTCAGCAGTCCGAGTGGGCCGTGGCACACGCCGCCGATCACGCTGCCGCGCCGGTTGGCCTCGGTGATCTTGCGGCCCAGATCCTCGGAGAATCCCAGGTCGAATGCTGCACCCCAGCCGCCTGCCAGGAAGATGATGTCGTAATGACCTACGTCGCCGACGGCCAGCGACTCCTGCACCTTGCCCTTGAACACGTCGTCGGCGAGGAAGCGGTCGCAGGCCTCGGTGCGCAGGGGGGCGCGCAGCGACTGCGGTTCCACGGGGATGACACCGCCCTTGGGGCTGGCGACATCCACCGACATGCCGGCATCGGCGAACGCGTAG
>JAPPKD010000349.1:3439-7077 GCA_028820215.1 Spirochaetaceae bacterium
GGCGAACACCCCGGTCGGCTTGCCGATGTCCAGCACGCCATGATTCGTGGCGACGATCAGTGCCCGCCGCCCGGCGACGTCGGCGTCAGTCGTCTCGGTGTCTTCCGGGTGCATGCCGAGCCGCTGCAGCACCTTGCGAAGCGCACGGGCCGGCGGGGGAACCTTCTTCGAGGAAGTGCCCCTCGCCGCCGAAGGCGGAGATGCGGAGCGGCCGTCCGGCCCGGTGCGAACCTCCGTCGAAGCGGATCCGCTCGCGGCTGTGCTGCTCAAGGCCGGGATCAGGCTGGGCAGCCGCGTCGCGTACGGCCACGGCGTGTTGCGTTCGGGCACGGCCCGGGCTCGCTCGTCGGCCAGGCGCCGCGTCAACTCCGCGAACACAACCTGCGCGCTGGGATCCGCCCAGCGGTTGTGGGCCTCGATCGGGTCGGCGTCGAGGTCGTACAGCTCCCACTGGTCCGGCAGCGGCTCGGTGCGGTACACCTCTCCCGCAGGGCCGTCGGCCGCCAGGTGCCGCACGCCCGGCTCGGTCCACGTTTCGGGATCGTCGAACGTGCGCACGATCTTCCACAGATGCCCTGCGCCGGAGGACTCGGTGCCGTCGCTGTCGACACGGCCATCATCGCCATCGCCGCCATCGCCATCGCCGGCATCGGCAGCAGGCCGAGCGTCGCCGATCCGGCACACCAGGCTCTCGAAGTTGGCGCCGACATGCGCCGGCACCTGGATGCGCAGCGGCGGCGGCGTCCGACCGATCCGGCGGGCCATCCCGCTGGCCCCCGAGTCGCCCTCGGGCATGTTGTCGCGGGTCATGAGATAGACGGAGCGGTCGCCGTCGGGCTCAGCGTTGCCGTCGACCACCTCCATCAAGTCACGGCCCGGCAGCGGATGCACCTCGGTGTGACTGCCCCGCAGCTCCTCGGCGGCTGACGCCGCATCGATCCCCGCCGCCGACAGCAGCGTCGGCACCAGATCGACGTGCGACGTCGGAGCATCGACAGCCCGGCCAGCCGTCGCCCCCGACCCGACCCGGGCGATCGCGAACGGCACCCGCGTCGCCTCGTCGTACAGGTTGAACCACTTCTGGTGCAGCCCGCCATGGGCGCCCAGCAGCTCGCCATGATCCGACGTGCGCACCAGCACCGCCTCCGGCGACCCGCCCTCGGTCACCGCGCGGCGCACCCGGTCGAGCGGTTCGTCGACCTCGGCATGCAGCCGGTAGTACAGGCTGCGGTACTCGGCCGCATGGTTGCGATACACCCGCTCGACCGCCGGCGCCAGCCCGTAAGTGGTCGGGTACGACGCCCGGTAGGCAATCTGCGCTGCGGGCTTGGTGGACAGATCCTCGTCGTCGGTCGGCGACGGCGGAATCGGCGGCGGTTCGGCAGCAGTCAACGAGATCTCGCCGCGGCGCAACCACGCCGGGCCGAGCCACGCCGGGGCGTACACGATGTCATGGGGATTCACAAAGCTGGCCACCAGCAGGAACGGCCGCAGCGCGTCCGCCTCGCCGGCCCGCCGGCGCGCATACCGATCCTCCAGCCAAGCCACGACCCGGTTAGCGAACAGGCGGTCGCGCACGAGGCCGCTGTTGGCCAGCCCGACGCCATGCGGCTCGGGCCCGATCCAGCCGGAGAATCCGAACTCGTCGAGCGGGTCGGCGTCGAGATAGGCCTGCTCGGCGTCCGTGTCGACGGCTCCCTCGTCGTCGTTGGTTGCCAGCGGGAGGCCTGCAGTGCCGACCAGATCGGCATGGCTCATGTGCCACTTGCCCTGGTAGTGCGTGTCGTAGCCACCGGCGCGGAACCAGTGGCCCAGCGTGGGCACTTCGCCCGGCCTCAGCCAGCGCATGCGGCTGTCGTCGGCCATCTTGCCGAGGCCGTTCGTCTGGGTGACACCGTGCACGTCGGGGTACTGACCGGTGAACAGCGTCGGCCGGCTCGGCACGCACGCCAGCGAGCCGGTGTAGTGGCGGCTGAACGACACGCCATGCTCGGTGAACCATGCGGCGCCGGCAAGATTCTTGCGCCAGGCACTGACCTCGGGCGGTTCGTAGGGGGGCGCGGCACGCTCCTGGTCGGTCATCAGGATCACGACGTCGGGCCGAGTGCTCATCGGGCCCTCCCGCCGTGGTCAAGTCTCGGCACACCGAGAGGCACCGGCGAGGCAGACCGACGCCAGTGGCACCGCATCAGCGAGCAATCCTCTGCACGTGCTCTTCGAGTCCATGCAGCATCTGGTGCGACGCCTTCGAGAGCGGACGTGCCAGCACCTGCGCCACCAGCTTCTGCGGCGGGCGCTGCCCGACATCCACCGAGCTGGTCAGCGTGACCTGTGTCGAGCCGTCCCCGTCATCGAGTTGCCAGGTGTTGCGCAGCGATCGGAGCGGCGACGGCAGCCCTTCCACGACATAGCTGAGCCGTTCGCCGTCAACCCACTCGACGACCCGTTCGACAAGCGTCCTGCGGCCGGACTGGATCCGCCGCACCGTTCCCACACCTTCCCGCCGGGTACTCAGCAGGCACGAATGATCCACGACGGGAGCCCAGCGAACGATGCCGCCGAAGTCCGCCAGCACCGCCCACACCTCGGCGGCCGGTGCCGGGACAGTCAGCGTGGCGGTGGTGTCGCTCACGCCGGCCACCCTAGCCCCGGTGCCATCAATTGTCGTTCAGACTGGCACTTGTTTCGCCTGTTCTGGCGCGGCGCAACGCAAAAGTCATCCGGTCCCCACCGCTCCCGAGCCAGCCAGCGGCCATGCTGCGGGGTGCAGCATGATGGCGCTGCACCGTGGAGAGCCGAACAGGAGCCCGATATGCATGTGAGCGCGACGCTCCCCCAGCACAACCTGCGAGCCGTGCCCGACGAGGTGCGGCGGATCGAAGCCGACGGCTACGACTGCGTGGTCACCATGGAGAACCGGCACGAGCCGTTCATCCCGCTGGGCATCGCAGCCGTGCACAGCGAGCGGGTGCGGTTGGCGACGAGCGTGGCGATCAGCTTCCCCCGCAGCCCGATGGTGACCGCGTCGACGGCATGGGATCTGCAGGGGGCCTCGGACGGGCGGTTCGTGCTCGGCATCGGCAGCCAGGTCAAGGGGCACAACGAGCGGCGGTTCAGCGTACCGTGGTCGGCGCCGGCGCCCCGCATGGCCGAGTACGTGCAGGCCATCCGGGCCATCTGGCGTACCTGGTCCACCGGTGAGCCGCTCAGCTACGAGGGCGAGCACTACCGCTTCTCGCTGATGACGCCCAACTTCACGCCCGAGCCGCTTGATCAACCGCCGCCGATCATGATCGCTGCGGTCGGCCCCGCCATGCTGCGGGTGGCCGGGCAGCACTGCGACGGTGTCCGCCTGCACGGCTTCTGCACGCCCGAATACTTGAGACAGCACGTCATGCCGCAGTTGCAGACCGGCCTCGACCGGGCCGGGCGCAGCCGCAGCGACTTCTGGATCACCGGCGGCGGGTTCATCTGCACCGGCCCCGACGACGAGACGGTCGACCGCATGGTGGAGTGGGTGCGCTACCGGATCGGCTTCTACGGCAGCACCCGGGCCTACTGGCCCGTGCTCGAGCAGCATGACCTCGGCGATCTCGGCGAGAAGCTGAACCATCTGTCACGCAACGACGGCTGGGGCC
>JAPPKD010000250.1 GCA_028820215.1 Spirochaetaceae bacterium
ATTTTTAGATGAGGCACGCTTTCGGCAGGGTTAGATTTCTGGTGAGGCAATGCGGAGTCTGACGGACATCCCGATTGACCGGTAAGATCCGCATGCCTCGGACGATCACCACCGGTAGAACCACAAGAAGGATGCAACGGATGAAACGGACCAGGCGCAGACTCGCCACTACCAGCCTCATCGCAGGCGCGCTCCTCACCCTCGGCGCGGTCGCCTACGCGGCCGACGAGCAGTCGACCGAGGAATCGACGGGTCCCGAGCCGGTCGTCGCTTGGCTCGGCGTCGAGCTCACCGACATCCGCACCGGCGACACGTTTACGCTCGCGCAGTTCGCGGACAAGCCGATCCTGCTGGAGACCTTCGCGGTCTGGTGCCCGACCTGCACCAGCCAGCAGCGGCAGCTCGCCGCCCTGCACGAAGAGGTCGGCGACGCGGTGATCTCCGTCACCATCAACACCGACCCCAACGAGACGCAGAGCCAGGTCGTCCGCCACCTGGATCGCCACGGCTTCGACTGGCTGTTCGCAGTCTCCCCCGTGGAGCTGTCGCGGTCGCTGCGCGACGAGTTCGGCGTGGCCGTGCTCAACCCGCCGTCGGCGCCGGTGATCCTGATCTGCCCCGGACAGACCGAGCGAACGCTGCTGTCGAAGCGCGGCGTCAAGCGGCCGGACTTCCTGCAGGAACAGATCGCGGCCTGTCCGGCAGTCGAGGGCGGGTCGGATGCCGGCTCCGCGTGAGCGGCCGGTGACCGGGAGGTTCCGCCACGCTCGGTAACCTGGCCACCAGCTTTCTGCTGGGGCTGGCCACACCGCTGACGGCGGCCTGCGTGCTGCCGCTCTACCCGGGGTTCATCGCCTTCCTGGCCGGCCAGCGGGAAGGCGCCCGCCGCGCGCCTCTGGTCATGGGCCTGGCGGTGGTGGCCGGCGTCACCGCCGCCATGATCGGCATCGGACTGGTCTTCTCCACGCTGCTGGAGCTGTCGCTCACCGGCGTCACCGCGGTCGCTTCGCCGATCGCCTTCGCGGTGCTGGCGGTTATCGGCGTGCTCCTGATCTTCAACGTCGACTTCAGCCGCCTGCTGCCGGTGGTCCGCGCGCCCACCGCCAGCAACCCGGTGCTTGCCGCGTTCGGCTACGGCGCCTTCTTCGGCTTCATCGTGCTGCCGTGCAACCCCGGCTTCATCGGCGCCTTCTTCTCCAAGCAGCTCGCCGTGTCGGTGGGCGAGTTCGGCGTCAACATGCTGAACTTCGTGATCTTCGCGATCGGCATCGGCACGCCGCTGCTGGTGCTGGCGCTCGCCTCGGGGGCGTTCAGCCAGACGATCGTCCGCTTCCTGGGACGCCACAAGGGCATCATCAACCGCGTCGCCGGCGCGGCCATGCTGGCGATCGCCGGCTACTACCTGATCAGCGTGTTCGCGGTCTTCGGCTGACGCCCCGCCGTCAGCGCGGCGCGCGGGCGCTGACCGAGCTCATCACCGCGACGCCGCGCACGATGACCCCATTGCCGGTCACCGGCTCCCCGGTCACGCTGCGGTGCACCGACGCCTCCGCCATGATCGTGTTCACGTCCATCTGCACCGGCATGCCGGCCGGCACCCTGACGCTCACCTCGCTCATCATGGTGCGCAGCTCGACCACGACCGGGCGGTCACCCGGCCGCACCTCGGTAAAGTCCAGGCTGACCGACCCCATCAACGCGAACACCTCCACCGCATCGGCACGCAGCCAGTCGCCGCGCTGCTCGCGGGAGCTCATCACCGTCACGAGCTGCTGCTTCTCCTCCGGGACGGTCGGCGGCACGGCGCTCCGGCCCAGATCGCTCACCAGCGCGGCCAGGTCGCTCGCCCGCTGCGCCTCGGCGGCCGCGGTGACGCGCCGCTCGTACTCGGCCAGCTCGATCTCGCCGCGCGCGAAGCGATCCTTCAGCACGTCGATCACCGCCACCCGGCGCGCCTCCAAACCGCCTTCCTCCGGCGTTGCCAGCGGCATCTTCATCGACCGATTCATATCACGCCACGGCGCAGGCCGCGATCGCCCTTGCTGCCTCGGCGCACTGGGCAGCCGGGCGCGCTCCCTCTACCATGCCGCCCCATGACACCCGAATCTCCCCTGCGGATCGGCCTGGTCGGCTGCGGCGGCATCGCCCGCCGGCACGCCCAGTCCCTGGTCGCCGCCGACGGCGCCGAGCTGGCCGCCGTGTGCGACGTCGACACCGCGATCATGGAACGCTTCATCGCCGAGCACATCCCGGACGCGCCGCGCCCGGCCCTGTTCACCGATCAGGAGGCGCTCTACGCCGAGTCCGGCCTGGACGGCGTCGTGATCGCCACGCCACACAGCCTGCACTGCGAGCACGCCTCGCGCGCGCTGGCCGCCGGCTGCCACGTGCTGGTGGAGAAGCCGATGGTCACCACCGTGGCAGACGCCTACGCGTTGCGCGACCGGGTGGAAGCGGCCGGCAAGCTGCTCCTGATCGGCTACAACACGCCCTGCACTCCGACCTTCCAGCGGCTGCGCTCCATCGTGCGCAGCGAGCGCCTGGGGAAGCTGGAGCTGGTCACCGGTTACCTGACGCAGCCGTGGCTGAAGCTCACCTCCAGCGGCCGACCCTGGAAGCGCGACCCGGTGCTGGCCGGCGGCGGGCAGGCCTACGACTCCGGCGCCCACCTGCTGAACAGCCTGATCTGGACGCTGGAGTCCAGTCCCACCGAGGTGTACGCCATGGTCGACTTCATGGACCAGCCGGTGGACATCAACTCCGCGCTGGTGGCCCGTTTCGAGAGCGGCGTGCTGGCCACCATCGTCATCTCCGGCAACTGCCCTGCGTCCGCCTCCGGCATGGAGTTCATTTTCGCCGGCGGCCGCGTGGCGATCGACGGCTGGTCGGGGAGCTGGCTGCGCGCCTACGACGGCGACGGAGAGGTCGGCGATCTGAGCTGTACGGGCGAGGCGACGCCCACGGCGCTCAACTTCGTGGCGGCGATCCGCGGGACGGAGGAACCGGCCACCGGCCCCACCGACGGCGTGCGCCAGAGCGAGCTGATGGACGCGCTCTACGAATCGGCGCGCATCGGCCGCCCGGTCGCGCCGGCAGGGAGTGGCGGCGATGTCTGATTCCCTTGGGGCGGACCCCGTAGCCCTGACGAAGGATTTGGTCGCGGTAGACTCGGTCAGCCGCGTCTCCAGCGCGCCGGTATGCGACGTCGTCGAGCGCTTCATGGAGCGCCACGACTTCGAGATCGAGCGCCTGACCTATCGCGACGACGCCGGCGTGCGCAAGGACAGCGTGATCGGCAAGAAGGGAAGCGGCGCCGGCGGGCTGGCGTTCTACTCGCACGTGGACACCGTGCCTGGCGACGGCTGGTCGACCGACCCGCACGGCCCCGTGGTGCGCGACGACCGGCTGATCGGCCTGGGAAGCTGCGACATGAAGGGACCGCTGGCGGCCACGCTGTGCGCGACAGCGGCGCTGCGGGACGAGCATCTCGAACGCGCGGTGTACGTGGCGGCCACGGCGGACGAGGAGATCTCCGGCCGCGGCGCACGGCAGATCGACCAGGACTCGGAGCTCTACAACGCCGAGCTGCCGCGCTGCGGGGTCATCGCCGAGCCGACCCGCATGGTGCCGGTATACGCCCACAAGGGCGGCGCGCGCGTGATCGTCACCGCGCACGGACGCGCCGCGCACACCTCCACCGGCCGCGGCGTGTCGGCCAACCTGCTGATGGCGCCCTTCCTGGCCGAGCTGCCGGGACTGGCGGAGACCTTCCGCACCGACGAGAGCTTCTGGAACCGCGACTTCGACCCGCCCACCAACGGCTTCAACGTCGTCTACACCGACTTCGGCACCCGTCCCAACGTCAGCGCACCCAAGGCGGTCTGCACCGTGTCCTTCCGCCCGGCGCCCGGCGACCGCACGCAGGACGTGCTCGAGATGGTGTCGGAGCGCGCCCGCGCGCACGGCCTGGAGGTCGACGCCCACGCCGGCACGCCGTTCCAGGTCGACCCGGACTCGGAGGTCGTGCGCACCGCGCTGGCCGCCACCGGCGCCGAGCGCGCCAGGACCGTCCCGTACGGGACAGACGCGCACGCCTTCAAGGAGCGCGTGCAGCTCGTGGTGATGGGTCCCGGCGACATCGCCCAGGCCCACACCGACGGCGAATGGATCGAGCTGGCGCAGCTCCACCGCGCCGTCGACGTCTACCGCCGCATGGTGCGGGAGGTCTGCCAGGCGTAACGCGGAGCCATGATCGATCTCTTCGCCGAGCTGCGCCTGATCGTCGGCGCGCTGGACGCGGATGACATCGACTACGCGCTGTGCGGCGGCGTCGCGCTGGCCATCCACGGGATCCCGCGCGCCACCCTTGACGTCGATCTGCTGGTGCGTGTCGCGGAGGTGGATCGCGCGCGCCGCGCGCTCGATTCCCTGGGCTACCGATTGACCGGCGCGGACATGAACTTCGCCGGGGGAGCGGTGATCATCTCCCGCTTGGTGAAACCGGACCCCGATTCGGAGGACGCGCTCATCGTCGACCTCCTGCACGCGACCCGTCCGCTGGAGCAGGTGTGGGACGGCAGGCAGCGGCTTCCCTGGGAGCACGGCAGCATCTCCACGGTCTCGCGCGACGGGCTCATCGCCTTGAAACGCCTCCGAGGGAGCGGCCAGGATCAGGATGACATAAACAAGCTGAGGAGCGTGACGTGAAGGCGGACGACGGAAACGAGGCGCCTGACCTCTCGTCGAGTGCGGTGACGGCGCGGCTCAAGCGCATGAGCCAACTCCGCGCGCTCTGCCTGTCGCTCGCCGAGGCCGGCAGGCGCGCCGGGCTGCATGAACGGTCGACCGCCGACCTCAATAGACGCCCGCCCAACTCCTCAGGTCAACCGCCCGCAGCCGAGTAGCGGCAGGCGCAGGTCTTCGATCATGTCCAGAAACAGCAGACTGCCGGCAGCAGCCTCCGCCGGCGTCTTGATGACCGGCGAGATCGTCGCGTGACAGCCGCGGCGTGCGACGGTGCCAAGCACGCCGCTCTCCACAGCAGGCCGGCGGCCGGCCTCAATGCGCGTCGGCGCAGCTCCTCACGTCAACCTGCCACGGCCCAAGAGCGGCCAGACCGCCTCCACGACGCCGTTTCGCGTCGCGTAGATGGTGTCGTGCAGGAAGACGGTGGTGTCCGAGTAGCCGGCGATGAACTCCAGGCGGTCGCCGACGCCGGGCTCCGCCGACGGCTCGGCCAGGGTCAGCGAGCCGTGCTCGGCGGAGAACTTCGCTTCCGTGACCGCGATGCCCTGCACCTGCGGCGTGGTGGGCTCCACGCTCATGGTCTTGCGGCCGGCGTCGCAGATGACCCGCTGCGGGGTCGGCCGGCTGGTGACCGTGGCGGCGATGCGCAGCGCGCAGTCGTGGTCGACACCGAACCGCTGGCGGTACATGGCGTCGCCGAGCACGCCGCCGCCGGCCTGGATCTCGGTCACGCCCGGCTGGCGGGCGGTGATCCAGTAGCTGCCGGTGCCTCCGCAGCTCACGATGTCGATGGGCATTCCCGCCGCGCGGCAGCGGTCGGCGCTGTCGGTCAGGAGGCCCACCGCCGCTTGAATCGCCTTGCGCTTCGCCTCGATCGGCTCGATGCCGAGGGTGTGGCCCTCCCACGCCATCAGCCCGGCCAGCTTCACGCCCGGCGTATCGGCGGCGACGCGCGCCATGCGCACCGCCTCCTCCCCCGGGGCGACGCCGGCCCGGTCCATGCCGACGTTCAGCTCGACCACGACCCGCACCTCGCTGCCGGCGGCGGTGGCCGCCTCGCCTATCTGCCGTACGCCGATCTCGGAGTCGACGGCGACGACCACGTCGGCGCCCCCGCGGCACAGGTGCGCCAAGCGCCGAGTCTTGGCCGGTCCCACCACCTGGTTGGCGACCAGGATGTCCTTGACGCCGGCCGAGGCCATGACCTCCGCCTCGCCCAGCTTGGCGCAGGTCACGCCCAGCGCGCCGCGCGCGATCAGCTTGTGCGCCAGGGCCGGGGTCTTCAGCCCCTTGGTATGCGGGCGCCAGCCGATTCCGGCGTCGTCGATCACGACGCCGGCGATGCGTTCGATGTTGCGGTCCAGCAGGTCCAGGTCGACGAGCAGGGCGGGCGTGTCGAGCTCGGCGACGGGCAGTCCGATCGGAGTGGTTGCGTTCATGTTCAGATGGACCTCAGGACAGCCAGGTGGTGAGCTCGGCGGCGGGTTTGCGCGCCGAGGTCGGCACCCGTTCGGCGAAGCCTGCGTACAGCAGGCCGACCACCTGTTCCCGCTCGGGGTCGACGCCCAGCACCGACAGCGCCTCTTCGTCCGCGATCAGGCCGCTGGTGCTCCACTGCATGCCGATGCCGTCCTCCCACGCCGCCAGCATGATGTTCTGGATCGCGCAGCAGGTGGCGGCATAGTCCTCCCGGTCAAGGAAGGGATCGCCCGACACGGTGCAGGTCACGGCCATCACCGTCGGCTTGCTCATGAGCTTCTTGATCGCCTTGCGGCCGATCTCGCTCATCGCCTCCGGCGCGATGTCGACCGGCACGTCTTCCTGCTTGATGCGCGCATAGACGTCGCCGAGCCGGCGCTTGCACGCAGGTCCCACGACGATGAACCGCCACGGTTCGGTCAGCTTGTGATTGGGAGCCCAGACCGCCGCCTGCAGCGCGCGCTCGATCCGTTCGCGCGGCACGGCCGTCGGCTGAAAGTCGAAGATCGAGCGCCGTTCGGCGATAGTTTCCAGTACCGACATGAGGCCGGGATGCTACCGGCGCGCTCCCCGGCGGTCAAATCGCAAGCGACGACTGCGGAGGCAGCGGCCTTGGCTACAGCGGGCGTTCGTAGATGCGGTAGGTCTTGTGCCTGCGTGCGCCCATGTTCTCCAGGGTGTTGCGCATGTTGACGTTGTCCTCCAGCACCCAGGAGAACTCGCCGCCCAGCAGGCCCCGGCCGACGCCGCGCACCCAGGTCTCGTAGTAGAAGATCGCGTCCAGCCCCAGGTTGCGGAAGCGCGGCCGCACGCCGGTCGTGTACACGCGCAGCAGGTTGATGTGGCGCCGGTCACGCAGCAGCTTCAGGTAGCCGAACGGGAACAGGCGGCCGTTGAGGTTGCGGAACGCCTGGTTCCAGTCCGGCAGGGCCAGCGAGAAGCCGGCCGGCTCGCCATGCACGAATGCGAACAGCGCCAGCTCCGGATCGACCAGACGCTTCAGATCGCGGGCCATGCGGTCCAGCTCCGCCTCCGTCTTTGGGACGAATCCCCAGTTGCGGCCCGAGGCCTCGTTGTGGATCAGCTTGATCAGATCCATTTCGGCGCGAATGCGCCGCGGGTCCCCGCCGCGGACGCTCACCCCCTGGCGCTTGCGCACCGCGGCCGCCACGCGCGCGATCTTGGGCGGTATCTCCGATTCCGATGAGTGCATGTAGTAGGCGTACAGGTCCCGTGCCTTGCCCAGTCCCGCCCGTTCCAGCAGGCCGGGGTAGTACGGCGGGTTGTAGGCCATCAGGAAGGCCGGCGGGCTGCCGAAGCCGTCCACGAGGATGCCAAGGGAGTCGCTGGTGGCCGGGTTGAACGGCCCGCGCATGACGGTCATGCCGCGGACGCGCAGCCAGTCTCCCGCTGCCTGCAACAGCTCCGCGGCCACGTCCGCGTCGTCCATGCACTCGAAGAAGCCGAAGAATCCGGCTGCTTCGCCGTGATACTCGTTGTGGCGATCGTCGATGATCGCGGCGATGCGGCCGGCCATGCGGCGGTCCCGAATCGCCACGAACGGCTGGATGGACGCGTGCTCGAAGAACGGGTTGGCCGCCGGGCTCATGCGCCGCCGCTCGCGCCGGATCAGTGGCGGCACCCAATGCGGATCGTCCCGGTAGATCGTCCACGGGAACCTGACGAAGGCACGCATGTCGGCACGCCGCGCCGGGCGGACCGACAGGCCTTGCACCGCGCCTGCCTGGGTCATCACTGGGAGTATACGGCCATGGCCGTTTCCGGCGGCGGAAGCGGACTCCCCACCATGGCCGTGACGGTTTCGGGGCGCTAGCTGCTCTCCCCGCCTGCGTCTTCACCTTCCGGGTACAGGTCCTTCTTCACCTCTTCCCACTTCTTCTTGTTGCTGACGCCGACGAAGTAGACGATGACGCCAACGACTACGCCGATCACCCCCAAGAAGGTGACCCGTAGCGCGCCTACCACGCCCAGCACGAACAGCACCAGACCGACGGCGCCGATGATCACGCCGATCAGCCGCTGGTCGAGGTCCTGTAGTTTCTTGTCCTTGTCCGCCATGTTCTTAGCTCCTTCCCTATGGATTTTCCTCAAGAGGTCTCGTCGCGGTTCCGCTCCGGCATGAAGCCCGAGTTGAGGAAGCCGCCGTCGATCGGAATCGCCGCCCCGTTGATGTAGGCCGAGCCGGCGCCGCACAGGAAGACCACCAGGTCGGCGATCTCTTCCGGCAGCACCTCGCGGGGAATCGGCATCCGGTTCCGGCGGGTTCGCTTCAACTCTGGGTCACGTGAATACACCATATCGGTCATCGGTGTCTTGGCCACGCCGGGGCAGACCGCGTTGACGTTGATCCGGTGCTCCGCCCACTCCACCGACAACACCTGCGCAAGGCTCACCAGCCCCGCCTTGGACGGGCTGTAGGCGCCGCGCTGCGGGATCGGCGCCCACGCCGCCACGGACGAGAGCAGCACGATGCGGCCCCCCTCCCCCTGTGCCACCAGGCGCCGTCCCACGGCCTGGCAGAAGACGAACGCGCCGGTCAGATGGATGTCGAGCGCACTGCGCCAGTCCTCCAGCCTCAGCTCCAGGGCCGGTCCCTTGATGTTGTTGCCGGCGCAGTACACGAGGCAGTCGACGCGTCCGAAGCGCTCGACGGTGGCTGCCATGCAGTCCGCCGCGGAGCCGGGATCGACGACGTCGACCTGCACCCCGATCGCGTTTTCCTCGCCGCACTCGGCGGCCGTCTCCGCCGCCCGGTCGGCGTCCAGGTCGGCGACCGTCACGCGTGCGCCGCGCTCCGCGAAATGCCGGCACACGGTACGGCCGATGCCGCCGGCGCCGCCGGTGACGACCGCCACGCGGCCGTCCAGGCCGTCGCTCACGCGTCGCCCGCAGTCGCTGCGTCCGCAGCCGCTGCGCCCGCAGTCGCTGCGCCCGGATCGCGCGGCTGCGCCCAGGCGCCCAGCGCGTTGTAGCCGCCGTCGACGCAGACGTACTCGCCGGTCATGAACGACGCGCCCGAGCCGGCCAGGAACACCACGACCGATGCGATCTCCTCGGGCTGCCCGGTGCGCCCCAGCGGATGGCCCAGTCCCACGTCGTGCACGGACTGCTCCAGGTCACCGCCCTCCATGGCCACCGCGGCGCGCAGCAGCGGCGTGTCGATGCTGCCCGGGCAGACAGCCAGCACGCGGATGTTCTCGCGCGCGTAGTCGATCGCCATCTGGCGGGTCAGCGACAGGGCCGCGCCCTTGCTGGCGGCATACGCCGGGACCAGCGGCGCCGACTGCAGACCCTGCACGCTGGCGATGTTGATGATCGCCCCGCCGCCGCGGCTGCGCATGTGCGGGATGGCGTACTTGGCGGTCAGGAAGTAGCTCTTCACGTTGACCGCCATGATCTGGTCCCACATCTCCTCGGTCGTGTCCTCCGCGGTCTGGTAGGACGCGGGTGGCTGGATGCCCACGTTGTTGCACAGCACGTCGACGGTGCCGAAGGCGGCGACCGCCTGCGCCACCGCGGCCCGGCAGCCGGCGTGGGTGGCCAGGTCGGCCTGAAGGAACACCGCGGTGCCGCCGGCCGCGGTGATCCGGTCGACCCGTGCCGCGCCCGCGCCGGCATCGCGGTCGACCACCAGCACCCTGGCGCCGGCCGCGGCCGCCGCGTCGGAGATGGCGCCGCCGATGCCGAGCGCGCCGCCGGTGACCACGAACGACTTGCCTTCGAGCGTCAGAGAAGCGTCCTGCATGACAAGCCGCCATCGTATCACCGCCACCGGCAATGAGTCAGCGCAGGCAGGCGACGGTGACCGGGGCGTGGTAGATTCACACGCGATGACCCGGTCCTTCACGGTCGGTCAACGGACGCGGGCGCTCGGCTTCTACGCCGCCACCCTGGTCATCGCCTACCTTGCGGCCGCCTACCTGGGCGGGTTCTTCGTCGCGCTGGCGATCATGCTGCTGCTGGTGCCGCTCTTCTCCTTCGTGGCCCTCCACGTGGCCGCCTCGTCCCTTGCGTTTGGGCAGCAGTTCTCCAGCGCGCACCCGGTCAAGGGCGAGGAGATGGTCTATTCGTTCAGGCTCGAGAACCGCTCGGTGATCCCGATCTCGCAGCTCCACGTGGAGTTCAAGGTGGTTCGCCCGCTGGGGGAGACCGTGCTCCCGGAACTGTCGATGTACCTGGGCGGCAGCGCCGTGATCGATCGCGACTACCCGATCCAGCTCCCCTACCGCGGCGTCTACACGATCGGCATGCGGCGCGTCACCCTGCGCGACCCGCTGCGCCTGTTCACGGCGCGGCCCGCCGTGAGCTTCCGGGAGTTCCGGGTCTATCCGCGGGTGCTGAAGATCGCCCGCCTGGCCGCCGGAGACGAATCGCATCCGCACGCGGGCCGGCGCGAATCGATGGTAGGCGAGCCCGACTACGCCATGTTCACCCAGCTCCGCGAGGCGCGCCACGGGGAGCCCGCCCGCCACATCGCCTGGCGGAAGTTCGCGGCCATCGGCAAGCCGTTCGTCCGCCAGTACCAGGCCAGCTCGGAGCCGGCGGTGACGATCTACGTCGACCTGCGCATGCCGGCCGAAGACGCCGGCGACGCGCCGGTCCTGGCGGTCGAGGACGTGACGATCGAGGCGCTGCTGGCGGTCGTCCGCCACTTCCTGTCGATGGGGGTGCCCACCGCGGTCCGCGCGGCCGTCCGGCACGGTGTGTACGCGTTCGCCGGACAACACCTGGACGAGTTCGACCGGCTGTACGAGGAGAACTTCCAGCTCGCGTTCGGCGACAGCGTGTCGCCGGCACGGCTGTTCTGGGCCGACTGGGAGGCGCGCGCCGACGACGCGGAGGCGGTCATGTTCCTGACCCATCACCTGGATCCGGAGCTGTTCACGATCATCGAGGCGTCGGTGAGCTCCAAGCAGGTGACCGGCGTGATCTTCAACGGCACCGGCCGCAGCCCGCGCGCGCTGCACGACGCCGAGCAGTACTTCAACACGGTGCGCAACCGCGGCGGGCGGGTGATGCTGTTGCGAGGCACGGACACGATCGAGGAGGATTTGGCCGGTGGAGATCTCCGCACGGCTGCGCCGGTGGCTTTCGGCCGTTCGGCCTGAACCCGAGCACCTGCGGGCCGCGGCGGCGGCGGCGACCGCGCTGGCGCTGCCGCTGGCCGTCTGGTGGCTGCTGCGCGCCAACCTGTCCGTCGTGCTGCTGCTCGGCCGCCCCTGCGCGGTGGGGGCCCTGCTGAGGGCGGCGGCGTTGGGGCGGGCGGCGGCCGCCACGCCGCTCCGCAGTCCCGCAGCCGCCGCCTCGGCGCTGTTCGGCGTGTCGATCCTGGTCGGCATCCTCATCACGCCGTTCTCCTCCTACCGGCTCTGGTTCGCGGAGGTGCACGCCGGCGAACAGCAGGGAGCGGTGTCCAACCTGTTCGCGCTGATCGCCGCCTGGGCGTTCTCGTCCGCGTCCGGGGTGGTGCTGTCGAGCGGCTTCGGCCTGGCGGCGGCCGTCCTGGCGGTGCTGGGCGTGGGCCTGGCGGCGCTGATCGTGCAGTCGACGCTCCTCAACCTGCTCACCCTGGCGGCGGTCGTGCTGGCCCTGGTCGTGCTGGGCAGCCGCGGCGTGGAGCGCACCGGCGGCTCCGTGCTGTTCGCCGCCGTCATCGTGCTGCTGGCCGCCGGGGTGGGCCTGCTGTTCCCGCGCGCGGCCGGCGGCAATTACTTCGTCGACCTGGTGCTGCACCCGCGCATGCGCGGGGCGATCTCCGCCACCTTCCCGCGCTTCCCGCTGCTGTACTCCATCCCCGGGTTCGGCACCCAGCACGAGGAGCGCCGCCTGGGCGGCACGCCGGTGCTGTCGCCGCTGCCGCTGCTGCGCGTCTACTCGCCCGAGGGGCGCACGATCTACCTGCGCACGGAGGTGTTCGACCACTACGACGGCACCACATGGGCGTTCACGCGGGAGGAGCCGGCGGACGCCGGCGACACGGCGCGCTTCATCAACTTTCCGCCGCCCCGCGAAGGCAGCGACTCGGACGTGCAGGTCGAGCTGCTCGCCGACGCGTACGACCGGTTGCCGCACACCGTCGATACGGTCGACTTCGGCGTCACCCCGTACGCGCCACGGCTCGCCGTCGCGGACTACGCCCGCGGTTTCTTCCCGGAGGAGCCGATCCTGCGCGGCCTGTCGATCACGCTCCGGCGCGATCCGCTCACCCGCTTTCTCGCTCCGCCGACCGACAACCGCTACCTGCAGGTACCGGCCAGCCTGCCCGCGGAGGTCCGGGCACTGGCGCACGAGGTGACCGAGGGAGCCGACAGCACCACCGAGCGGCTCCGCAGCATCGAGCGCTTCCTCAAGTCGAACGCCGTGTACTCGCTGACACCCCCGACACCGTCCCGTGGCGAGGACTTCATCGGCCACTTTCTGACGGGCGAACGGGAGGGCTATTGCGTCCACTTCGCCTCCGCCTTCACCATTTTCGCCCGCCTCCACGGCATCCATGCCCGCTACGTGTCCGGCTACCTCGTCCACTTCCCGGTGACGTCGCTCGACGCCATCGTGACCGGTCTCGACGAGCTGGAGGACCCGGATCTGGACGCCGCGGAGCTGGTCACTACGGAAGCGGTGGTCACCGGCCTGGCGGCGCACACCTGGGCGGAGGTGTGGATGGGCGAACACGGCTGGACCACCTGGGAGGCGACCCCGGCGGTCAATCCCGGCTTCGTGCCGAACCTGGGCCAGGCGGAGGCCGAAGAGGTGCCGACGGTTGCCGAGGATATACGGCTCGATTCGGCCACCGCGCGGCAACTTTCCTCCATGCTCGGCCAGGAGTTTCGGGCCGAGCGCCGTGCGCTGAACACGCAGCCGGTGCTGGCCGCCGCCGCGGCGCTGATGCTCGCCGTCGTCGTCTGGGTGGCCGTCCGCCTGGTCCGGTCGGCCCGCGCCTCGCTGCGCGCCAGCCCGATCGGCCGCGTCGCGCAACGCTACGTCAGGCTCGGCGCCCGCGCCGGCATCCCGCTTCCGGACGCGACCGGCTGGCTGTCGTGGGAACGGTCCTTCGGCGCACGCCTTCCGGAAGCCGCCGGCGCCCTGCGGGAGTTTGTCGGTCTGTTCGTGCGGGTCGCCTACGCCGGCTACCAACCCACCACGACCGAGGTCGCAGGCGCCGCGCGCGCCGCCGCCACGGTCAGGCGATTCCGGCGCCGCAGCCGGCTGCGGTCGCTGCTTCCCGGCCGGCGCCCAGAACACGGTACACTGGAGGCGTCATGAACACGGTGCGCTGGGGAGTCCTGGGAACCGCGCAGATCGCCGCCAACGTCTTCATCCCGGCGCTGCGCACGGTGCGCGGCGCCGAGCTCTCCGCCGTCGCCAGCCGCGACCTCCGGCGAGCGGAGGCGTTCGCCGCCGACGTCCTCGGCGCTGACCAAGGGGCCGGGCGTGCGTTCGGCTCGTACCGGGAGTTGCTGGACTCGGGCGGCGTCGACGCGGTGTACGTGCCGCTTCCCAACTCCGAGCACGAGCGTTGGACGCTGGCGGCGGCCGAGCGCGGCATTCCCGTGTTCTGCGAGAAGCCGCTCACCGATGCCAGCGACAGCGCCGCGCGCCTGGCCGCGCGCTGCCGGGAGCTGGGCGTCCCGCTGATGGAGGCGTTCGTCTTCCGCTACCACCCGCAGACGCGGGTGGTCGGCGACCTGATCGCGGACGGCCGCATCGGCACGGTCAGCCAGGTCACCGGCCACATGAGCTTCTTCTTCGACCGGGTCGAGCGCGCAGCCGACATCCGCATGGACCCCGCGCTGGGCGGCGGCGGGATGCTGGACGTGGTGTGCTACCCGATCGCCTACATCCGCCACCTGCTGGCCGCCGAGCCCCTCACCGTGCAGGCGGCCGTCCGCTACGACGACGAATTCGGCGTCGACGGCGCCGCCAGCCTGCTTCTGGAGCTCCCGGACGGCGTGCAGGCGGTCGCGATGGGAGGGTTCGACGACCACCGGCACCGCGGCGTCACCATCACCGGCAGCGCCGGTACCATCCACGTGCCGGAGCCCTACCACCCGCCGGAGGAGAGCATGATTCATCTCACCTGCGGCGACCGCCGCGAGGTGATCACCCTGGACAACGGCCGCCCGGCGTTCGCGCCCGCCATCGCCCACTTCCAGGACCGCCTGGCGGCCCCGGGCGACGAACCGCTCACCGCCGACTTCGCCGCCGGCACCCTGCGCGTGATCGAGGCCGCCCACGAGTCCGCGCGCAGCGGGACGCGCATCGACCTGGACTGACGGCGGCGTCCTACCGCAGCAACGCCGAGCCGGTCCCGCCACGGCGGACGGCCCGCGACATGACGATCACCACGCCCGCGCCGGCTGCGGCCGCAACCGCCAGGGGAACCAGCTCGGCACCGAGGGTCCCCACCTCTCGGAGCGGCACCACCTGCCCGTCCCGGTAGAAGGGCGCGAGCGCCCGAACCGATCCCAGCATCAGCCCGGTGAGGGCTGCCAGGGTGAGCGACCGGTGGCGCGTGAGCAGCCAGGAGATGATCCGCGTGACCGTGGCCAGCCCCAGCAGGACGCCGATCCCGAACACCGCCAGCGGCAGGACGGAATCGCCGATTTCGCCGGCGGTGAGGCCGCGCACGCGTTCGATCACGTAGCCGTAGGATCCGAGCGCGAGCAGCACGAACGAGCCGCTCACCCCCGGCAGCACCAGCACGGCCACCGCCAGCGCCCCGCAGACCAGCAGGAACGGGAGCGTGGGCGTGCCGGCCTCCGCCGCGCGCAAGCCGGTGGCCAGGAAGCTCGCGGCCGCCGCGCACAGGATCACGGCCACCTCGGCCGGGCCGCGCCGCTCCATCAGCCGCCACGGCGTGGCCACCGATGCCAGCACCAGGCCACAGAAGAACGCGTAGGTCGGCCCCGGCGCGTTGGTCAGCAACTCCGTGACCAGGTGGCTGCCGGTGAGTACCGCCACCGCCATACCGATCAGCAGCAGTGCCAGGAACGGGAAGGGCGGCGTGGCCCCACGGCCGGCGACACGGGCGCCGCCCGGCAGCAGCCGGCGCAGCCCCCGTCCGATCCACGCGAACGTGTTGTCGACCGCGTTGATGAGCTCTCCGTAGATGCCCAGGACCAGCGCTATGGTGCCTCCGCTTACGCCGGGCACGAGCTCGACGACTCCCATCGCCACTCCACGGACCAGCGTGAGGGACGCCCACGCGACGCCGCGCGGCCGGGGGATTCCTTCGCCTGCCGTCCCCGCGTCGCCGCTTCCCATGGCGTGCGTAGTCTATCGTCTTGCAGGCGTGAGAACGGCGCTTGTCTACCACACCGGCGCGCTGGGCGATCTGATCGTCGCCGTGCCGGCGATCGAGCACTGGGTCCGAGACCGCGGCGCCGGGCGGCCGGTGCTGCTCGGCCGCGGGCGTCCCGGCGAGTTGTTGCAGGCGGCAGGCATCGTCGGCGATCGCTGGGACGCCGGCGCAGCCTGGTTCGCCAGCGCGTATCGAGGCGCGCCGCCTGCCCTTCCGGCGCCGATCGACGCGGCGCTGGCGTTCACGGCGCCGGGCGGTCCCATCGAGCAGGCGCTGGCCGCGGCGGTATCCGGCCCGGTCAGCGTGGTGCCCCCACTGCCGGCGCGCCGGGAGCCGATCGTCGGGCATCACCTGCGGGCGGTTGGCGCCGCACCTGCCGACGATCGCGCGCCAGCGCTTCAGCTTCCTGCCGAGCGGAGCCGCCGCCGCGTCGGCATCGCGCCCGGATCGGGCAGCGCTCGCAAGAACTGGCCGCTGGACCGCTTCGCCGCCGTCGCGGATGCTCTCCGCCCGGACGCGGAGGTGATGTGGCTGCTCGGCCCGGCCGAGGAGAAGCTGCGCCCGCCGGCCGCCGACGGCGACCTGGTCGTGCGCGGCCGGCCGATCACGCGCACGGCGCAGGCGATTTCCTCCTGCGCGCTGTTGCTGGGCAACGATTCCGGGCTGTCTCACGTCGCCGCCGCGCTGTCGGTGCCGGTCGTGGCGCTGTTCGCGGTCAGCGACGCCGTGGTGTGGGCGCCGGCCCCGTCCGGCAGCCCCGTGCTGGTGGTCACGCCGTCGAAGATCGCCCCGGGCGATCGCTGCGCAGCCCTGCCGGCGCCGCCGGCCGGCGCATCGATGGACGACATCGGCGTCGATCCGGTGATCAGCGCGTGCCGGCGCCTCCTCCGGTGATCCGCTCGACGATGGCGCTGGTGGAGGTGCCGGCAAGCACCGGCGACAGCGCCACCACCCCGCCGGCCGCGCGCACCTCGGCACCGCCGGCCACCCGATCGGCCATATAGGTGCCGCCCTTGACCAGCACGTCGGGGCGCACCGCCTCGATCAGGCGCAGTGGATCGGGCTCGTCGAAGACGATGACCGCGTCCACGCAGCGCAGCGCCGCCAGCAGCTCGGCGCGCGCGAACTGGCCGATCACCGGCCGGCCGGCCGGCCGCAGCCCCCTCGCGGAGGCATCGCTGTTGAGGCCGACCACCAGCGCCCCGCCCAGGCCGCGCGCATGCTCCAGCGACCGCAGGTGGCCGGCGTGCAGCAGGTCGAACACGCCGTTGGTGAACACCAGCCGGCCGCGGGAGCGGAGCCGCGCGACGGTGGCCGCCGCGGCGCGCCACGACGAGAAGGTCGGCCGCTCGTCCCACACCGCCCGCACGTGGTTCAGCACGGCGCCGATCGAACCGCATACGGACAGGTGGAAGCCGGCATCCGCCGCCCGGTCGGCGCCCAGCGCCACCACGAAGCCGCGCGCGCGGCCGTCGATCAGCCACGATGCCTGCAGGTCCAGGCCGCCGCGCTCGTGCTCGCGGCGCAGCGCGAACTCCATGTCCAGCGCGTGCTCTTCGCAACGCCTGCGCACCGCCGCCTCGCCGCCCGCGGCCGCCAGCGCGCGATCGGTGATCACCAGCGCGCGCCGCACGACTGTCCCCTCGCCTGATGTCCCCTCGCCTGCTGCCGGTATACTCATCTATCCATGCCCCGTACCGCGGCCGAGCGCGCCGCCGCTGACCGTTTCTGGCTGACGATCATCGCCATCTTCAGCGTGGCCGCCGTGGCGGCGGTCACCTTCGTCGTCACCGGCGAGCGTACGGCGTCGCGGCTCGACGTGTCGGCGCTGCCGGCCGTGAACACGACCTGGAACGCGATCGCCGCCGTCCTGCTGGTGGCGGCCTTCATCGCCATCCGGCGCGGCGCGGTCGGCGCCCATCGGGCGCTCGTGCTCATCGCGTTCGCGGCCTCGACGCTGTTCCTCACCGGGTACCTGATCTATCACGGAGCTGCCGGCGGCGCGAAGCCCTACGAGGGATCGGCGCCGTGGCTGTATTACCCCGTCCTGGTGACCCACATCATCCTCGCCATCGCGATCGTACCGCTCGCGCTCGTGACGCTGAGGCGCGGCTGGACCCGTCACCCCGGCCATCGCCCCCTGGCCCGCGTGACGCTCCCCATCTGGCTGTACGTGTCGGTCACCGGGGTGCTGATCTACGCGCTGCTGTACGCCCCCGGCGCATAGCGGGAGAAAGGACATGACCGAACGCGAGCGGCTGCTCGACCACCTGAGCGCCCTGGAGCGGGACGGCCGGCCCGGCGCGGTGGCCACCGTCGTCCAGGTCGACGGTTCGAGCTACCGCCGCGCCGGCGCGCGCATGCTGTTCGGCGCCGGCGGAGAGCGCGTGGGGATGCTCTCGGGAGGATGCTTCGACCTGGACGACCGGGCGCGGCGCGTGATGGACAGCGGTCGAACCTCCGTGCACCGCTTCGACACCACCGGCCCCGCGGACGTGCTGATGGGCTCGGGCAGCGGCTGCCAGGGCGTGGTGGACATCCTGCTCGCGCCGGTCGAAGACGGGCACCGGCCGTCCCTGCGCGCCTGCCTGGAGCCTTCGGCACGGGGCCAGCCGTCCGTGCTGGCCACCGTGGTGGATCCGGGGAGCGGCGGCTGCCGGGCGCCTCTGGGCGCGCGCCTGCTGGTGACCGGGGACGGCGCGCCGCGCGGCTCCCTGGGCGACGCCGCCCTTGAGGCGGCCGTCGAGCGGGACGCGCGGTCGCTGCTGGGTTCCGAGCGCGTCGACGTCAACCCGTACCCGGTGGGCGAGCACGCCGTGCAGGTCATGATCGAGGGGCTGACGCCGGAACGGCGGCTGGCGGTGTTCGGCGCCGGGGACGACGCCGTTCCCCTGGCCGAGATCGCCGCGCAGGTCGGCCTGCACGTGACGCTGGTGGACCACCGTCCGGCGTATGCCGACCCGGAGCGCCATCCAGCCGCCAGCGAGGTGCTGCACGTCGCCGACGCGGCCGAGGCGGTTCGCCGCGTCGCCCCGGGAGCGCGCACCGCGTGCATCTCGGTGACCCACGACTACCTGCGCGACGCGGCCATCCTGCGCGAACTGCGGACCACGCCGGCCGCCTACGTGGGAGTGGTCGGCCCCCGCTCCCGCGCGGAGCGGCTCATCGCCGACTCGAGCTGGGACGCGGCCGACCGCGGCCGGCTGTACTGTCCCGCCGGCCTGGACGTGGGGGCGCAGACGCCGGAAGAGATCGCGCTCTCGGTGATCGCCGAGATCCTGGGCGTGCTGGAAGCGCGCACGGCCGGCCACCTGCGCGACCGAGCCGGCCCGATCCACGACCGGCCGCCGTGAACGCGGACGTGCCGATCGCCGCAGTGGTACTGGCGGCCGGCGGATCGGCCCGGCTCGGCCGCCCCAAGCAGTTGGTGCCAATCGATGGCGAGCCGCTGGTGCACCGCGCCGCTCGGGCGGCGCTGGACGCCGGCTGCCGGCCGGTGGCGGTGGTCCTTGGCGCCGAATCGGACTCGGTGGGGGCCGCGGTTGCGGCTCTTCCGGTCCTGCCCGTGAGCAACGCTGACTGGGCGGACGGCGTGGGCACCTCGATCGCGTGCGGGATGCGCGCCGCCGCGGCGCACCGGCCAGCCGGCTGTATCGTCCTTCCGTGCGATCAACCTCGGTTGACGGCCCGCGTGCTGGCGGGACTGATCGAGCGTTTTCGCCGTGGAGACGCCCAGGCGGTCGCCTGTGCCTACGGGGGCACCGTCGGCGCGCCGGTCCTGTTCACACCGGCGCTGTTCGACCGGCTGTCGGCGCTCACCGGTGACAGCGGCGCGAAGCGCGTTCTGCGCGGCTGCGCACCGCTTGCGGTGGTGGACTTTCCCGGCGGCGAGCTCGACATCGACACGGAAGCCGACCTGCAGCGCGCGACCTCCCGGGCCTGATCCGCGCTGCCGGCGCCGCTCACCGGTCCAGGTGGCAGGCCGCGAACTGCGCGGACACGTCGGGCAGCGGCTCCGACAGAAGCGGCCACAGCGACAGGCCGGGATCCTCGGGCTGCTCGGGGCTCGCCAGTTGCGTGCGCAGGTCCGTCAGCATCTCGTGCATGATCCGTGACGTCTCCGCCGTGACCAGACCGGTCAGGCCGAACGGCGGGCGCGGGTCGCTGACGGTTTCCTGAAGGATCGTGACCCTGTCCGCGGCGCCGGCCGGGGTGATCGTCCACCGAGAGCGCAGGCAGAGCACGCGGGTCCCCTGCAGGTCCGTCTCCAGGTCGTCGGCGCCGACGATGTCCAGCACCACCCCGCCGCCGTCGAGCCGCCACCATGACCGGCGGCTGACCACCACGCGGTGACTCAATCCGGCGCCCGTGACCTCGTGCAGGATCGAGCGGGGCACGGCGCCCGCACCGGTGTCGCGCTCGGCGTCCTCCTGAAGCAGGAGGATGGCCCCGCCGACCGTTCCCGCGGCCGTGGTGCGGCTGACGACGAGCCGATAGCCGGTGTGCTCGATCGGGCAGGACTCGACCGTCACGTCCTCCCCGACCACCTCGGGCGTGCACTCCGCGCTCGCCAGAGCCGGCAGCACGAGCAGGGCCGCCGCAAGGATCGGTCCGGTCGCGCGTCTGGCCATCCTGCTTCGATGATAGCGCGGCCGGTTCCATGGCGGCCGCGCTTGTCGGGTGCGTCAGCCCATGGGTACCTTGCCGATTGATGGCTGCCGCATCCGCTCTGACCATCCCTCTTGCCCCGGGGCCCCCGATCGTCGGCAACGTCCGGCCGATGCTCACCGCCCTCGGCAGCTTCCTCACCACCCAGTACCGGCGGCTGGGACCGGTATTCCGCGTGCCGATCCTGAACCACCGCCCGCTGGTGCTGGCCGGCCCCGAGGCGAACGCCCTCATGAAGCAGCAGGGCCACCGCCTGTTCGCGTCCGGGGCGGTCATGCAGGACATCCACCAGGTGATCGGCGGCGACAACCCGACGCTCATCGAGCTGGACGGCCCCGATCACCGCACCATGCGCGCGGGGCTCAAGGACGGCTACTCCGGCAGGACCCTATACGCGCAGATGGAGAAGCTGATCCACAGCCAGCTCAACCTGCTGCAGGGCTGGCCGCGCGGGGTCCCCATTCCCGCCTTCGCCTACGTCAAGCGACTGGTTTCGTCCGTGCTGGGCTACATGGCAACGAACGAAGAACCGGATGAGATCATGGACGACCTCATCTATTTCTTCCGGGCGCTCGTACAGATCCATATCCGCAAGGTGCGGCCCGGCTTCATGAAGTACCTGCCCCGCTACGTCTCATCCAGGCGCTCCGTGCTGGCCATGGTCCGCCGCATCTGGGACGAGCACCACGTGCGCGATCACCTGGAGCACGACGGCGACTTCGTCGACCTTGTCCGAAGGTTTCACGCCGAGCACCCGCGGCTGATGAGCGAACGGGACGCCGTGGCAGCCCTGATCGGCCCGTTCATCGCGGGCATGGACACCGCGGCCAGCGCCACCTCCTTCCTGCTGTACCACATCCTGCGCGATCCGGAACTGCACCGCGCCGTCGTGGCGGAAGCGGACCTGGCGTTCGCCAACGGCTATCCCGATCGCGACTCATTGCGCCAGATGATCCAGACGCGGCACGCTGCCATGGAGATCCTGCGCCTGCATCCCCCGGCGCCCGTCCTCGCCCGTACGTCCGTAGCCCCCTTTCAGTTTCAGGGCTACGAGATCCCCAAGGACGAGTACTGCCTCATCGCCAACACGGTGACCCATCACCTGCCCGAGTTCTTCCCCGAACCGGAACGCTTCGACGTCGGCCGCTACGGCCCGGAGCGCAAGGAGCACGCGCAGCCCAACGTGTACTGCCCGTACGGGCTGGGTCCCCATACCTGCCTGGGAGCCACCACCGCCGATCTCCTCTACCTGATCGTCTCGGCCGTGTTGTTCCGCCACTTCCACGTGGAGATGCAGCCGCCGGACCAGGAGCTGCACGTCGTGATGAATCCGTTGCCGAGCCCGGACGACCGGTTCCGGATCGCGATCACGGGGGAGCGCCACCCGCCGCCGCGGCAGCAGGAGCACCCGCCCGCCTGACCGGCTCAGGCGTCAAGACGAGCCGGCAGCCGCTTGCGAGCGTCAACCTCCGTCGTAGCACTCCGCGAAGCTCTCGGACAGATCGGGCAACGGCCCCTCCAGCAGCGGCCACGCCGCCAGGTCCGGCTCGCCCGCGTCCTGCGCTCCGGCGAGCCGCTGCCGCAGATCGGCCACCGAGGCATGCCGGCGTTGCACCGTCGCCTGCGTGGCGCGGCGCTTCATCCCCAGCGGCGGGCGCGAATCGCTCACGAACTGCTGCAGGATGTCGACCGTTCTCGCGGTGTCGGCCGGCGCGATCGTCCATCGCGAGCGCAGACAGAGCAGGCGGGTTCCCTCCAGTTCGGTCGGCAGATCGTCGTCGCCCACGACATCCAGCACCACTCCGCCGCCGTCGAGCCGCCACCAGGCTCGCCGCGTGACGGACACGCGGAGCCGGAACCCCTCCCCGGCCGCCACGTGCAGTAGCGACTCGTGGCCGGGAGCGCCACCCTCGTCACGCTCCTCGTCCGTCAGCAACAGGGCGACGACCGCCCCGACCGTTCCGGCCGCCGTGGTGGCGGTCTGAACCAGGCTGTAGCCCGTTCTCCCGATCGGACAGGTATCGACCGTCACACCGTCCTGGTCCAGCACGGTCTGGCACTCCGCGGTCGCCGCCACCGGAATCGCCAGCAACACAGCCACGACCATCGGCCCGAGTGCATCTCTGATTGTCATGCTCCCTGCTCTGCCCCCGTAACTTGGGTTCTCGGCCCGATCATACCGCGGATCGGTTCCGTGAGGATCGCCCGCACCGGCGCGGGCCTTGGTATACTTTCGCGCATGGCCAAGATCTACCCTCCCGAGCAGAGCCGCTTCCCGATCGACCGGGCGCACATCCGGTCGATCGACGAGTACCGCAACCGCTACCGGCGCTCCATCGCGGACCCGGAGAGCTTCTGGGCGGAGGTAGCCGACCGCATCACCTGGACCCGCCGCTGGGAAAACGTCCGCCAGTACGACTTCGTCAACGCCAACATCCGCTGGTTCGAGGGCGCCACCCTCAACGCCTGCTACAACTGCCTCGACCGCCACGTCGAGGCCGGGCACGGCGATCAGACGGCGATCATCTGGGAAGGCAACGACCCGGGGGACGACCGGCGCTACACCTTTGACGACCTGCTTGCCGAGGTCAACCGCTTCGCCAACGTGCTCAAGGCCAACGGCATCGGCAAGGGTGACCGCGTCTGCATCTACCTGCAGATGGTCCCGGAGCTGGCGATCGCGATGCTGGCCTGCGCGCGCATCGGAGCCGTGCACTCCATCGTCTTCGGAGCCTTCTCCGCCGAATCGCTGCGCGACCGCATCAACGACTCGCAGTGCAAGGCGCTGGTCACGCAGGACACCGCGGTTCGCGGCCCGCGCAGCGGCCTGCCCATGAAGGCAAACGCCGACGCCGCGGTCGCCGAGACGCCGTCGATCGAGCGCGTGTTCGTGGTGCGCCGTACGGGCGACGAGGTGCCGATGGTGGCCGGCCGCGACGTCTGGTGGCACGAGGAGATGGCCGGCGCCTCCGCCGAGTGCGCGCCGGAGGAGATGGGGGCGGAGGATCCCCTGTTCATCCTCTACACCTCGGGGTCGACCGGCAAGCCGAAAGGCGTGCTGCACACCACCGGCGGCTACCTGGTCTACACCTCGTTCACGCACCAGATGATCTTCGATTACCACCCGGGCGACATCTACTGGTGCACGGCCGACATCGGCTGGATCACCGGCCACTCCTACATCATCTACGGCCCGCTCTCCAACCGGGCGACCACCATCATGTTCGAAGGGGTGCCCAACCACCCGGACAACGGCCGCTTCTGGCAGGTGTGCGAGAAGCACCGGGTCAAGCAGTTCTACACCGCACCGACCGCCCTGCGCGCCCTGATGAAGGAGGGGAACACCTGGGTGGAGAAGCACGACCGGTCATCGGTCCAGCTTCTCGGCACGGTCGGCGAGCCGATCAAGGAGCCGGAGTGGCGCTGGTACCATGACGTGGTAGGCTCCGGACGCTGCCCGATCGTCGACACCTGGTGGCAGACGGAGACCGGCGGCATCCTGATCACGCCGCTGCCGGCGGTGACGCCGCTCAAGGCGGGTTCCGCCACGTTGCCCTTCTTCGGCATCGAGCCGGTGCTGCTCGACCAGGAAGGCAAGGAGGTCGAAGGCAATCCCGCGACCGGGGCGCTTTGCATCCGCGCGGCGTGGCCCGGGATCATGCGCACCGTCTACGGCGACCACGAACGGTTCCGGCAGACCTACTTCGACACCTTCCCGGGCTACTACATGACCGGCGACGGCGCACGCCGCGACGAGGACGGCTACTACTGGATCACCGGCCGCATCGACGACGTGCTCAACGTCTCCGGCCACCGCATCGGCACCGCCGAGGTGGAGGGGGCGATCGGCCAGCACGACGCCGTCGCGGAGGCGGCCGTGGTCGGCTACCCGCACGACATCAAGGGCCAGGGCATCTACGCCTACGTGACGCTGATGACCGGCGAGGAGCCCTCGGAGGAGGTCGAGAAGGGGATCGTCCGCGAGGTGCGCGCCCACATCGGGCCGCACGCCTCGCCCGACAAGATCCAGTTCGCGCCGTCGCTGCCCAAGACACGCTCGGGCAAGATCATGCGGCGCATCCTGCGCAAGATCGCCGAGGGCGAGGTGTCGCCCAGCGCGCTCGGCGACACCTCCACCCTGGCCGAGCCGAACGTGGTCGACGACCTGGTCGCCGGCCGCAAGTAGCGCGCTGGAGCTTCTGGAGCCTCTCTTGCACCCCGGTCGCTCGATGCGCTTGCGGGGCGCAAGAGAGGTGAGCCTGGCCGCGCCGCTCGCCCGGGAAGGCTCTCCGTGAGACTCCTTCACTACCTCGACATCCAGAACTTCAAGCACTTCGGAGACAAACAGCGCATTGAACTCGACCATCCTGCCGTACTGATTGGGCCCAACAACTGCGGCAAAACGACCGCGATCCAAGCGATCGCTCTGTGGTCGCAAGCGGTCAAGACCTGGTACGAGGCCAAAGGACAGTCCAGGCCAAAAGAGCGGACCGCAACGTCGCTCAACCGCCTGAACATCGTCTCCGTTCCGGTTCAGCGCACGCGGTACTTCTGGCATAACACCGCCGTGCGCACCGGCAATCGCGACATTCCGCTCCTGATCACCGTAGGCGTCCAGCACGAGAACGCTGTCGAGCCCGTGACCATGCGCTTCCGCAACCAAGGCGAGGATCTCGTCTACTGCACGCCGGATGAGGCTACCCTCCAGAACCCAGAGGCGATCCGGACAGCGGCCGGCCTTGACGTCCACCTGCTCTACCCGATGTCGGGCATGGAGACCGAAGAGCCGATCTTGCAGCCCGGACGTATCGACGTGTTGCTAGGACAGGGGCAGACTGCCCAGGTTCTGCGTAATCTGTGCCTGCTGGTCTTTCGGACGTCCAGGGACGACTGGCAAGAGATCGTCGCTCTGATGTCGAGGCTCTTCGCGGTCCTCATGGAAGATCCGACGGAAACCGCTCGCGGCAGCATAGACCTCTTCTACCGCCAGCCGGACGTCAAGGAACCGCTGGACGTCTCCGTCGCGGGGCGCGGGCTCCAGCAGCTTCTTCTGATCTTCGCTTACCTCTATTCGCGCCGGAATGCCGTGCTACTGATCGACGAGCCGGATGCGCACCTCGAAATACTCAGGCAGAGACAGGTCTACGTGCTGCTGCGGGAAATCGCGGCTCAGAACGCATCTCAGGTCGTCCTGGTCACGCACTCTGAGGTGGTACTGGACGAAGCGCTGGACCATAACCTCACGCTGCTCATGGGCGGCAGGACGGATGACCTGGCGGCCAAGCCGGAGATCCGCAACGCGCTTACGTACTTCGGCGCAGAGCACTACATCCGCGCGCTCCAGTGCCGCTACGTGCTCTATGTCGAGGGCAGAACGGATCTCGACATTCTGCGCGAGTTTGCCAAGATGCTCCGCCATCCGGTCGCGGAGCGGTGGGACGAGCGGATCAACGCGTTCTACGTCGCCAACGGCCATCCGGACCGCGATCTCGACGCCGAGCTCGAACGCGTCGAACGCGGGTACGGACTGACACCGAAGCAACACTTTTTCGCAATGCGCGGCATGGTTCCGGGGCTGACCGGCCTCGCCGTGCTGGACAACGACGGACGGGGTCGGCACGACACTGATGAACAGGGTCTGCGCATCGCCTACTGGAAGCGCTATGAGGCTGAGAACTACTTCATCACCCCCGAGCTATTGAGCGGACACGTCTCCGCCCACTACGGATCGGGACTGTTCTCGAAAGCGGCCGATGGCGTGCTCGATGCGCTCATCCGCGAACGAATCTTCGATGACCGGCAGTTCTCGACCTGGAAGCGCCTCGACGCCGATGCGGCTCGGCTGCTGTGGGACGCCCGAACGGATACCCTGAAACTGAGCGATTTTGCCGAGGAGTTCTTTCGGCGCATCGGCGAACGATTCGGGCACGCGATGCTGCTACGGAAGGGGGAGTTGCACCGACTCATTCGCTCCGTCGATGCGACTTCGATTCCCTCCGAGGTGGGCGAGAAGCTCGACCTCCTGAAGGACCTCTTGGAAGGCCCCGGATAGCAGCAGTTCACGACAGGTTGCCCGGGGCACGCAGGCAGATCGCCGAACATGCATGGGCAGCCAACGCCGACGCGTCAGAGCCGGGCGAGGATCTCCGTGACCGCGATCTGCCGGCCGGCCGAGGCGCCCAGGCGGTAGCGCTCGCGCGGCTCGCCGAGCCGCTCGATCGTGTGGTCGCCGGCGCCCCAGAGCGACTCGAGCAGCCGCTCCACCTCCGGGCGCAGCGCCCGGTCGGTCTCGTCGGTATTCGGCGCGATCGCGCGGTCGTTGACGCTCACCTGGATGCGGCCGGCGTCGAAGCTCAGGTCGCCTGACAGCGTGGGGTCTTCCTCCAGCAGCCGGCAGGCGTGCAGCGCCGCCCGCGCGGCCTGCTGCAGCCGCTCCTGGGGCGTCCCTTCCACCGCCGTGCGCCGGTCGTAGAGCAGGCCCAGGAACCCGTCCCCCAGGTCCAGCCCGTAGATCGACTCGTGCGCGACCAGGATGACGCCGGGCCCCTCGGGCACGTGACGGTAGTCGGCGACGTCGATGGCCAGCTCATCGGTCAGGACGCCGTCCTGGATCCAGCGGTGGAACACGGGGATGATGCGGGTGAGATCGAAGCCGCCGGCGCCGGCCGCGGCTATCTTGACGTTGACGTGCTGCAGTGAGGTGATTTCCATGTCGATCTACGGCGGCGCTCAGGCCGGCTGCCTCTCCCGTTCGGATGCCATGCGCTGGTAGCAGGCGTGCGTGGCCTCCACGAACAGGGAGGCCTCCTCCGCGAGTTGCCGGGCGCCCTCGGCGTCGTAGTCCTCCGGGGCACGGCCCTGCGCGCGCAGCAGGTAGGCGCCGAACTTGCCCCTGGCGTAGGGGTCGAAGAACAGCTCCGTGTCGTACAGCTCCTGCCGGAACGCGGCGACGGCGTCATCCTCTTCGCCGGCGAAGCTGCCCAGCTTGTAGCGCAGTAGCGCCTCAGCGCCGTGCACCATCGCCAGGTAGGCGGTGCGGGCGCTCTTTGCCAGGTGTCCCGCCTCCAGGTGGAGCTGCGCCTCGAACGCCTCCCGCTCGATCGCCGCCAACTGGAAGTCGACCGGCGCCACCACTTCGCCCGCGCACTCGCCGACGCCGTGGTCGCCCATGGTGAACACGCGCGGGTCTCCCCAGTCGCTGTAGAAGGCGGCGTCATCCTCGTAGGTCGGCACGCTGGTGAGCTCGTCGAGCATCTTGCGGCAGGACGCCTTGCCGATGCGCTGGATGAAGTCCTGGAACGATTCGCCCGACTCGTGCTCGGCCAGGTAGCGGCCGGTGATCAGGTCGACCGCCTCCGGAATGTTGCGCGACGGCACCGCCCCGATCGCCAGGCCGTAGGAGCCGGCGTTGTTGGTCCACTGGCCGCCCAGCACGACCTGGAAGTGCGGGACGGTGTAGTCGTTGCGCTTGCGGCTCACGCCGTAGAAGCCCAGGTCGGCGACATGGTGCTGGCCGCAGGAGTTGAAGCAGCCCGACACCTTGATGCGCAGGCCGCGGATCACCTCGTCCAGCTCCATCGATCGGCGCAGCAGGCGTTCGCGGATCTCGCCGGCCAGCCCGCGCGAGGAGGCGATGCCGAGCTTGCAGGTGTCGGTGCCCGGGCACGCGGTGATGTCCACGATGGTGCCGGCGCCCGGAGCGTGCAGGTCGACCTCCGCGAGCTCGCGGTAGAGCGCCGGCAGATCCGACTCGCTCACCCAGCGCAGGACCATGTTCTGCTCCACGGTGGTGCGCACCGTCTCCCGGACGTAGGTGCGGGAGATGTCGGCAAGCTTGCGGAGCTGCCTGGCGGTGATGTCGCCCAGCGGCAGCGTGATGGTGACCGTGGCGTATCCGGGCTGCCGCTGCGGGTAGGCGTTCGAGTCGCGCCAGACCGCGAAGCCGGCCGGCGGCTGCACGCCGTTGGTCGGCGCCCCCGCCTTCAGCGGCCGTTCCTCGAACCGTTTCGCCTCTTCGATGTACTCGAGCCAGCGCGGATCGTCCGGCAGCTCGGCACGCTCTTCGAGCACCAGACGCCGGAACTCGTCGATGCCGAGCTTCTTGATCAGGAACTTGATGCGCGCCGCCGCGCGGTTCTTCTTCTCGCCAAGGCGGGCATAGACACGTGAGATCGCCTGCGACAGCGGCAGCAGCTCCTCCGGCGGCACGAAGCCGTCGAACAGCTTGGCCTGGAAGGGCACGCTGCCAAGCCCGCCGCCGACGTACAGCTCGAACCCGCGCTCGACCGTGCCGTCGTCGCGGGTGCGCTCGGTGGCGATGGCGCCCATGTCGTGCAGCATCACCAGGCCGCACGGCTGGTCCTTGCAGCCGGAGAAGGCGATCTTGAACTTCCGCCCGAAGTCCTGCACGTCGGGATGGCCCAGCAGGAACTGCGCGCAGGCGTTCGCGTAGGGGGTGACGTCGAAGACCTCGTCGTGGCAGACACCGGCGATCGGGCAGGCGGTGACGTTGCGCACCGAATTCCCGCACGCCTCGCGCGTGGTGATGCCCACCGCCGCCAGCCGCCGCATCAGCGCCGGCGTGTCGTCCACGTGTATGAAGTGGAGCTGGAAGTCCTGCCGCGTGGTGACGTGGGCGATCCCGTCCGAGTACTCCTCGGCAAGGTCGGCCATCACCTCCAACTGGCGGGCGTTCATCCCGCCGTACGGGATCTTGATGCGCTGCATCCCGGGGGCGTCCCACGCCGTGTCCGGGCCCTTGGTCAACTCCCCCGACGGGTAGTCGAGCGTGCGCTCGGTCCGCCCGTCGTGGCGGTGTCCGTTGTCGTAGCGCTGGCCGTAGACGCCGCGCCGCAGCCGGGTCTCGGCAAACACCCGCTCTTCGATCCGGTTCTGCTTGCGGAGCGCGATCTCGCTCTCGAAGACGTCGATCTCTGCGGCCAGCTCGGCCGGCACCTCGCCGGCCAGGGCCGCTCGCCATCGGTCGTTGCTCGCCTTCAACCTGTCATCCCCCGTCCGCGATTCTATCCTGCCGCGATTCTATCCTGCCGCGGACGCATGCGGCCGCTCGGTCGGCGCCCGCTTCACACAGGCGCCGTAGAGGCCAGAACATACCCGCCGGCCGTGCGGCGGTCAACGCGCCGAGCCGCGGATCAGCCGCTGAAGACGCGTGTCTGCGGCCGGAAGGCCGCCCAGGAGAACCAGAAGTGGTTCACGCCCACGACCGGCACCAACTGCGTGTCGGCAAGCTCGCCTTCCACCGCCCGCCCCAGGTGGTTCCAGACCGACCCGGTGGCGGTGTCGACGATGTGGCCGTCGCGCAGCTCGAACTCCAGCACGCGGTCCCCCACCTGGCGGGAGAATGGCACCGCGGCGCCCACGTCGCGGCCCTCGGAGATCACCGAGTGGTCGAGTGCCGACGCGGTGCCTGCCGACCACAGTACGGCAACCGGCGTGCCGGCCACCTGGTCGTTGACGACGCGCCGCTCCTGCAGAAGCCCATACGGGTAGGCCACCGCCTCGTCTCCCAGCTCGATGGTCAGCACCCGCTCCATCGCGGGGAGCGCGGCTGGTGTGGCGGGACCGCGATACAGGAATGGGCGGCTTCCTTCCCGGTCGTAGCCCTGGTACGGGTTGAGCCCGTACTGGCGGCGATGGCCGGTGTCGCTGGACACCACGTCCCCTTCGGGAAAGGAAGCCTTGAAGTCCTCCCAACTGATCATCGCCAGCGGCACGAAGCGCAGCCGGCTGCCAGCGTAGATGCCGGCGATCCCCTCGCCCGTGGCCTGCTGCCACCACGTCTCGGTCTGCCGGTCGTACATGATCAGGTTGCTGTAATACAGGCGCCCGGTCGTGCCGAAATCCAGCACCTGGTCGTCGAAGCGGCGGTCGAAGGCGATCGCGGTGTTGCAGAGCGGGCAGAACGTGACCGTCACCGGCAGGTCGCCGAGCTGGTCGTTGACGATCTCGTGCCAGGTCAAGACCTGGATCGGATACGCGCGCACCCGCCCGCCGGCCTCGATCACGGCGACCGGCTCAAGGGGATCGAGCCAGGCATCGGCGTCGGCGACCGACAGGTACTGCGGGTTGTCAACCGCGGGGATGCCGTCCTTGGGCGGACCGCCGGAGAGGATCTGCGAGTAGGGCACCGTGTGGCGGCTGAAGTCGGTCCGGAACTGCCGGGTTGCGCCCGGCGGCGCCGACTCCTCGGGAAGCAGCTCGACGCTCCCGGCATCGGCCGGCGTCGCGGAGGTCTCCGCCCGCGGGCCGGCGATCGAGACCCCGGCGACGGCCAGGATCGCAACGGCGACGATGGCGAACGCGACACGCGCGTGGGAGGACTGAAACTTCATCATCGCCGTCTGGACCGCTCGGAGCCGGTGGTTCTTACGCACGCCCGGCGAGCGGCGCCGCAGTTGCCCTGGAAAGCGCGCGCGGGACAACAGCTTTCATCGATCCCTGCCGACAATGAAAGTCGGGAGGGCGAAACATGTTGTCGAGCTCACGGCCGAGCACGCAGGGAGCCGTCGTTGACCGTACGGAACGCGCTTCCGGCGCCCGTTGTGCCATCTACGCAAGTCATGGTATGGTGGCATCTTACCCTGGGGAGGGGAGTGCGATGAACGGGACGTATCGGATCGTGGGCGGTCACCGGCTGAGCGGGACGGTCCTGCCGATCCAGAACAAGAACTCTCTGATGGCGGCATTGCCGGTCGCGGTAATGTGCAATCGTCCCGTGCGCTTTCGCGACCTGCCGGAAACCAGCGACGTGGAGACGTTCCTGTCCATCTACCGCCACTGGGGGGCGGCCGTGGAAGAGGCCGGCCGCGACGTCACCATCGATTGCCGTCCCGTCTCGTCGCATCGGGTCGACGCCGATCTCGGCTCCCGGTTTCGCGCACCGGTGCTGTTCGTCGGGCCGCTGCTGGCCCGCTTCGGCGTGGCCGAGCTGCCGATGCCGGGCGGTTGCCGCCTCGGGCAGCGCGCGCTGGAGACCCATATCGCCGCGTTCCGGGCGCTCGGCGTCACCGTCGAGGAAGTGGACGGTTACCTGCGGTTCACCGCACCGCGCGGCGACCGGCCCCGGCGCACCGTCTGGCTGCCGGAGGCCAGCGTCACCGCGACCGAGAACGTCGCCATGTACGCCGCCGGCACCGGCACGACGGTGGAGATCGTCGACGCCGCCTGTGAGCCACACGTGCGGGACCTGCTCGACCTGCTGTGCGACCTGGGCGCGCAGATCGAAGGCATCAACACCAACCGGGTGACCGTGACCGGCGGTATCGACGGCCGGACGGAGACCGTCGATTTCCGGCCGTCCCCGGACCACGTGGACATATCCGGCTTCATCGTCGCGGCCGGCATGACCGGCGGCCGGATCCGCATCCGCGGCGCCAACCTGCCCGACATCATGACCGGGCTCATCGACTGGTTCGAGCGTTTCGGGCTCGCCATCACCCGCGACGGCGCCGACCTGATCGCCGACGGCACCGACGAGCTGTTCCTGAACGCGGAGCTGCTGCCGTCGGCCGCCCCCGGACTGCCGAAGCTGGCGGTGCGTCCCTGGCCCGGGTTCCCGACCGACGTCCTGCCGGTGATGGTCTCCCTGGCGTGCAAGATGAACGGGCGCATCCTGTTTCAGAACTGGATGTACGAGCACGGGCTGAACTTCGTCCATCAGCTCAACCAGCTCGGCGCCGACATCGAGCTGCTCGACTCGCAGCGGGTCGTGGTACCGGAGCCGCCGGCCCGTTTCCACGGCGGAGAGGTCACTCCGCCGGAGGTGATCCAGTCGGTCAAGGCGCTGTTCCTGGCCGCGCTGGCCGATCCGGCCGAGACCGTCATCCACGGCACGGACATCCTGCGCCGCCGCTACCCGGACGTGCTTGCCGTGTACCGCTCACTGGGCGCGGAGATCGAGCGCGTGCCCGTGCCCAACGGGCCGGTCGCGCCGCACGGCACGGGCACCCACAACGGACACAACGGAAACGGATCGCTCGGAGGAGTCGGCTTGCCGACCGACATCGGAGCCGCCAACCTCTGACGGTGTGACGCCGGGGCGTCACCCGGCGATTTCGCGCTCCGCGGCAGCCAGCTCCCCGATGCCGTCCAGCACGGTGATCTCCAGGTGGAACTCGCGCACCTGGCCCGGCTCGATGTGCTGGAGATAGCCGTTCGCGCGGTTCCAGGCGCGGCCCAACGGGCTGCAGTTGCCGGGCTCGATACCGGTTACGTAGGTGCGGGTCGCGAAGTGCTGCCACTGGGTCAGCAGAGGCACCTCGGCCTTCGGGAAACGGAAACAGAGCCCCAGGCCCATTCGCTCGTTGACGAGCGCCGCGGTCACCATGCCGGACGAGTCCGCGACCGGCCGGTGCACGTACACCACGTCACCCCCGCCCGGCTGCGGCGGCGGAGCCACCGCGTACACGTCCGGCCCGACCTCGACATCGTCCTGCCACCGCGTGGTGCGCTCGCTGTTCACCACCAGCCGGGTGCCCGCATCCAGGAGCGGGAACCCCGGGTTCATGTGGTAGAGCATCATCAGCGGTGACCGTTCCGCCGCCAGGTTTTCCACGCGGTCGTGGACGTGGATGCTGCGCTCGCCGAGCGTGGTCGACACCGTGCGCGACAGGTCCAGGCAGGTGCCGAACACCACCGCCTCGCGGATCGTGCCCGAGGCCTCCATGACATAGTCGTCGCCCTGCCAGCGGCCGCCGGCGCGCACCTGCTTGGCCGGCAGGAAGGACAGTCGGCCGTGCAGGCCGAGCTCCTCGTTCTCCTCCTCCGGATCCACTTCCGGATGGCCCACGAAGGTCATGCCGCAGGTGGTCAGCAGCCCCCCGTAGAACCCGCGCATCCAGCCGTAGCCGGGCGGCTCGTAGAAGGCCGGCCCCACGTCGCCGGTGTTGCCGCGGAAACAGAGGGACATCCCGCGGTAGAAGGCGGAGGCGATGTCCAGGGCGCGCCCCGGCAGCAGCGAAAAGGACAGGCCGGAGGCGTTGGTGACCTCGATGAGCCCGGAGCCGCGCTCGTTGCCCTCGACCAGCTCCGCGCGCCGCACGGCCGCCACCTGGCTCATGTCGCCGACCAGATCGAGCAGCTCGTCCCGGGTGAAGGTCCGTCCGAACAGGTGTGCCATGACGGCCCTGACGATAGCACGGCTCGACGGAAGGCCCTCTCCGGCAGTATAAACTTGTTAGTGGAAGACTACGCGAACGATACGACAAGCGACGGCGCGGTCATCGACGACTCGCGGATGGAGGCCCTCCGGTTCCCGATCGGCAGGTTCGAGGAGGATCCGCAGCCTACCCGCGCCAAGCACAAGAGCTGGATCGACCAGATCGGCCGGGTTCCCGGCGAGTTGCGCGCCCTGGTTCAGGATCTGTCCGAGCGGCAGCTCGACACCCCCTACCGGCCGGACGGCTGGACCGTGCGGCAGGTCGTGCACCACATCGCCGACAGCCACCTGAACGCCTACGTGCGGACCAAGCTGGCCCTCACCGAAGAGGAGCCTACCATCAAGCCCTACGACGAGGCCGCCTGGGCGGAGTTGCCCGACGGCTCGACCGCCCCGATCGAATCGTCCATGAGCCTGCTGGAGGCGCTGCACGCCCGCTGGGTGGCCACGCTGCGCGACGCGGAGGAAGGAGCGTTCAAGCGCACCCTGAATCACCCCGAGCAGGGAGTGATCACCATCAGCCGGATCGTGCAGAGCTACGCGTGGCACGGGCGGCACCATATCGCCCACGTCAACGCGCTGCGCGACAAGATGGGGTGGTGGTAGGGGGCCATCCCCCTGATCTGACGGACCGGTGCGGGTCCACCTGGTCGACGGTACCTTCGAGCTGTTTCGCGCCTACCACGGCGCGCCGCCCCTGCGCGCGCCGTCGGGACAGGAGGTGGGCGCGGTGGCCGGTCTGCTGCGTTCGCTGGCCGCCCTGCTCCGGCAGCGCGACGTGACCCACGTCGCCTGCGCCTTCGACAACCCCATCGAGTCGTTCCGCAACCGGCTCTTCGGTCCGTACAAGTCGAGCGCCGGCGTCCCGGAGGAGCTGCTGGCCCAGTTCGATCAGGCCGAGGAGGCGTCGCGGGCGCTCGGCATCGTCACCTGGCCGATGGACGAGTACGAGGCCGACGACGCCCTGGCCACGGCAGCGCTGCGCTGTGCCGCGCAACCGCGCGTCGAGCAGGTGGTGATCTGCTCGCCGGACAAGGACCTGGCGCAGGTCGTGGACGGAGAGCGCATCGTCACCTTCGACCGCATCCGGCGCGCGGGCCGTGACGAGGCCGGGGTGCGCGAGCGCTTCGGGGTGCCGCCCGCGTCCGTTCCCGACTTCCTGGCGCTGGTCGGTGACGGCGCCGACGGGCTGCCGGGCATCCCGCGCTGGGGCGCCCGCTCGGCGGCGACGGTGCTGTCCCGCTACGGCAGCATCGAGGCGATCCCGGAGGACCCGGGCGAGTGGTCGGTGCGGCCCCGCGGCGCCGAGTCGCTGGCGCGAAACCTCAACGCGGAGCGCGATCGGGCGCTGCTCTACAAGCGACTGGCCACCCTGGTGACCGACGTGCCGATCGCGGAATCCGTCGCCGACCTGCAGTGGCAGGGTGCGCCGCAAGCACGTTTCGAGCGCATGCTCGCCTCACTGGGCCTGAACGAGGACGAAATCCGGGCGCCCCGCCGGTCCTAGTTGTCGGCGATGCGCCGAACGCCTACTTTGTCGCCGCGATGAGCGCACCTGCCCTTCCGTACCGCACCGCACGAGAGCCCGCGCATATCGTGATCCCGGGGGATCATCCCCCGCATATCGCCGACTCCCCACAGCTCCGCCGGCTCGATCCGCACCGGGTCACCGTCTTCACCGACCTGCCCGGCGGACTCGAGGAACAGGTGGAGCGCGCGAGCGACGCGGACGTGATCCTCAACTCGCGGGCGCAGGTGTCCTGGCACGAAGACTCCCTCCGCCGGCTGCCGAAGCTGGCGCTGATCGCGACCTGCTCGATCGGCGTCGACAACATCGACCTGGCCGTGGCGCGGGAGCTGGGCATCCTGGTCTGCAACCAGCCCGGCCGAACCGCCCCGATCGTCGCCGAGCACGCCGTCGCGCTGCTGATGGCCGTGGCCAAGCGCGCCGCCTTCTTCACCGAGTCGATGCGGGCGGGCCGCTGGGAGCGGATGGACAACTTCTACCTGAACGGCAAGACGCTGGGGGTGATCGGCGCCGGCGACATCGGCGGCGCCGTGGCGCGCCTGGGGCGGGCGCTCGGCATGGACGTCGTGGCCTGGACCCCGCATCCGTCGCCGCAACGGGCGGAGCGGCTGGAGGTGCGCTTCCTGGAGCTGGACGAGCTGCTGTCCACCGCGGACGCGGTGAGCATCCACATCAAGCTCACCGAGACGACCCGCGGCCTGATCGGGGCGCGCGAGCTGGCGCTGATGCGGCCCGGTACGCTGCTGGTCAACACCGCGCGCGGTCCGATCGTCGATGCGGCGGCGCTCAAGGCCGCCCTGGACTCCGGCCACCTGGGCGGAGCCGGCCTCGACGTTTTCACCGAGGAACCGCTGCCGGCCGATGACCCGCTGCTATCCTGCGAGCAGGTGGTGCTCACCCCGCACTGCGCGGACACCACCCCCGAGGGGGTCGACCTGCTGAACGGCGGCGCGGTCGACAACATCCTGGCGTTCCTGCGCGGCGAGCCGCGCAACGTCGTCAGCTAACTCCACTGAGCGCTCGCCTGCGGCCCTCCGCCGCCGGGCTCGGCCGCGACATCTGGTGGGTGCTCGGCGCCGACCTGATGATCTCCACCACCGTGTTCGGGGTGCAGAGCGCGGTGATGAACCTGTTCCTGCTGCGCCTGGGATACGACGTCACCGCGGTCGGGCGCCTGCACGCGGTCAGCGTGGTGATGTACGCCGCCTGCGCGGTGGCCGTGAGCGCCGGCGGCCTGCCGTTCCGGATGCGCCCGCGGACGGCGATGATGCTGGGGTCGCTGCTGGCACAGATCAGCAATGTGCTGGTCCCGCTCGCGCTGTTCATTCCGGCGGCGGGGCGCACCCCGTTCGTCCTGTGCATCATGCTGTTCCGCTCGCTGGGACTGGGTCTGTACACGGTGGCGCTGCAGCCGTACCTGATGGCCGCCTCGACCCCCAGCACCCACGCCCGCGCCTATGCCGCGTGGGCGGCGTCGGGCATGGCCGGCGGCCTGGTCGGCAGCCTGGTCGGCGGCTTCCTGTCGGCTGCCTCGGCCGACCTCCTGCGGCTCACACAGCAGCACGCCGAGCCGTTCGCCCTGACGCTGCTGCTGGTGGGCGTGGCGACGATGCCTGCGGCCTACCTGATCTCGCGCGCGGCGGACGTCGGCCCGGAGCCGGCCGCGCGCGCCGGGCAGGCCGCTCCGCCGTCGGACGAGCGGATGTCGCTGCTGGCGATCGCGGTCATGTTCCTGATGATGTGGCTGCGCGTGACGCCGGGCGCGATCATGTACACCTACGGCAGCGTGTTCCTGGACCAGGTGCAGGGCGCCACTTCACAGGCGATCGGCACCGCGTGGTCGGCCTCCATGGCGCTCGCCATCCCGCTGGTGCTGGCGTCTGCTGAGCTGATCCGCCGCTTCGGCGCCGACCGCACGCTGTACGTCTCCATGGCGGCGGTGGCGCTGGTGATGCTGCCGATCGCCCTGTTCGACTCGCGCCCCGGCGCGCTGGTCACCCTGGTCGGCTTCAACGGCATCACCCACATCGCCCGCACCGCCATCCTGCTCACCGCGATGAGCACCGTGTCCGGACGCTGGCGGACCAAGATGGCGGGCGCCACCGAGACGGCGGCGGCGCTGTCCTTCATCGCGGTCGGCTTCGGCGGCGGCCCGGTGATCGCCGCCTGGGGCTACGATCCGGTGTTCGCCGCCGGCTGCGTCTCCGCCGTGCTGGCGATCGTCCTCTACCGGCTCTACCGCCGCAGGTCCCCGGCGCCGGCGCCGGTGGCGGCGCAGTAGCGCAGGGCCGTCGCCGCGTACACGCGCGCCACGCGCGTCAGCTCGTCCACAGGCACCCGCTCGTCGACGGTGTGGGCGCCGGTGGCGCGCGGCCCGTGCGTGATGGCCGGGATCCCGGCCAGGTCGCTGAAGCTGTTGCCGTCGTCGGCAAAGCGCTTGGGGCCGCGCGGCAGCGGCGCGCCGAGCTCCGAGGCCACCGCCCGATCGAAGGAATCCACCACCGGGTGGCCGCAGTCCAGCTCGAAGCCGCCGCGGACGAGTTGCCAGCGGCAGTCTACCTGGATCCCCGGCGGCGTGTGCCGGGCCAGGCAGTCGAGCAGCCGCCGTTCGGCCGCTTCCGGGCGGGTGCCGGGCAGCCAGCGCTGCGTCCCCTCCAAGGTGAGCTCGACCGGCGACTGGTTGAACATCTGCCCGCTTGCGACCGTGCCGATGAACACGCTGGCGCGGCCGGCCACGCTCTCGCCTTCGGCCCCGAGCTCGGCGGCCAGCTCCTTCAGGCCCAGCGTCAGCGCGGCGCCGGCGGCGATCACGTCGGGTTGCTCCGCGCCGCCCAGGACCTCGTGCATGGGCGCGCCGTCGCGCCGCACCGTCACGGTGAGCACCGCGTTGCCGCGCCCGGCCACCGGCAACTCCGCGCCCTCGTACTCGGGCAGCATCACCGCGTCCCCGGCGACGCCCGCGGCGATCATGGCGTCGAGCTGCTCGCCGTATCCCCACGGTGCCTCGTGCAGGTCGTGCGCGGTCAACAGCAGGCCGCCCGCCGGCAGGCCGCCGGCGTCGCGCACCGCGCGCAGCGCCTCCACGGCCGCGGCGATCCCGGCCTTCATGTCGGCCGCGCCGCTCCCGGCCAGCACGCCGCCCGCAAGCCGCGGCGGCCGGTATGGCAGGTGGACGGTGTCCAGGTGGCCGTCGAACTGCAGGGTCGGTCCGGGCCGCTCGCCGGCGAGACGCGTGATCACGGCCGCGGCATCCGGATGGCCCCCGGCCATGCGCTCCACCGCGAAGCCATCCTCCGCCAACAGCTCGGCCAGCCGGTCGGCGGCCGCTCCGGCCTCTCCCGTGGGACTGGGGACCTCCATCAGCGACATGGCGGTCGCCAACAGACGGTCCTGGTCGACCGCGCCACCCGCGGCCCGGGCGGTCATGCCCCCGGCCCCGGCACGCACGCCGCCAGCCCCTCGAGCTGAGAGGTCGACTTCACCCCGGTCACCACCGACACCACTCCGTCGCGCGCGAGCAACCAGCGAACCGCATGACAGGCCGGCGGGACGCCAGCGGCCGCTGCCTCTTCGTCGAACGGACGCAGCCGTTCGTGTGGAATCTCCGCCGCGTCGATCCAGGCCGACTCCGCGGCGCGGCTGCCGGCCGGCGGCTTCCCGCCGGAACGGTACTTGCCACTCAGCAGGCCGCCGGCCAGCGGCCGGTACGGGGTGATCCCGATGCCCGCCCGCCGGCAGGCCGGCAGGTAGCCGGACTCCACGTCCCGCTCCAGCCAGTTGTAGCAGGGCTGCGCCATCACCGGCGGCGGCGCCACGCCGGCGCGGCACAGGTCGAGCATCGTGTCGATCTGTGCCGCGTCGAAGTTGGAGAAGCCCCAGTGCCGGACCTTGCCGGCGCGCACCAGCCGGTCGACGGCGCCGAGCGTGTCCTGAAGCGGCGTGTCCGCGTCGGCGATGTGCAGCAGGTAGTAATCCACGTAGTCGGTGCGCAGGCGCCTGAGGCTGGCGTCGATCTGCTGCTCGACGTGCTCCGGCCCCAGGCCGGTTCCGGCGTAGTCGGCGCCGGCCGGATGGCCGCCGTCCTGCCCGCTGCCGACCGGGTTGCCGACCTTGGTGGTGATGTACGCCCGGTCGCGCCGGCCGCGCAGCGCCTCGCCCAGGATCGTCTCGGCCACCCCGCCGGGCGAGCCCAGAAAGCGGTCGTAGCCCTCGTAGATGTCGGCGGTGTCGAACAGGTTGACGCCCAGATCGAGGGCGGCGTGGACCTGCCCGATGGCCTCCTGCTTCGGCACGGGACGCCCGAACAGCATGGTCCCCAGCGTGATGACCGAGACTCTGTCGGACGTGCCGGCCAACTCTCGTCGTTCCATGGTCGCTCCTCTCTCTTCAACAGTGGTCCAGCTCCCAGAGCGGGAGCCGGTAGGGGAACAGTGCCGCCGCCAGGCCGGTGTCGTCGACCAGCGGCGGCGGCTCGTCGCCGGGATGGTGGCCGAACAGCACCTGCACGAGCTGCCGTCGGCCGAGCATCTGCGCCGCGGCGGGAGCTGCCTGCTCGACGGACGCCCCGCCGCCCGCCAGCCGCACACGGACCGCCTGGCCGTCCTCCCAGCAGCCCAGCGTGAGCGCCCCTTCGACACCGGACGCCGCCGCCTGCCGCAGGTACCCGCCGATCGCCTGCAGGAAGCGCGGCAGGCTGAAGAGCCGCATCATCTGCAAGCCGACGCCCGCGGCCTCTTCCAGCGTGATGCGCCGCCCCGCTCCGCGGCCGGCGATCACGGCGGACAGGGTCGACGGGATCCCGTCGGGCCGGGCGGGAGGCGGCACCACCTGCACCGGCTCTCCGCCGGCGCGGCTGCGGAGCACATGGTGCAGCAGGTGCTCCACCGCCACCGGATCGCCCGTCGCCTCGATGATGCCCGGCTTGTTCGTGCCCGCCCCCAGCACCAGATAGGCACGCAGACGCCGGGCGCCGGTGTCGTCAGCGCGGAACACGGTGATCTTGGGCAGCCGGAACAGCGCGCATGCCTGCTCCTCATCGCGTTCGAGCCGCCAGGGCTCGGCCCGGTGCAGCGCCATGAGCTCGGCAATGCCCTGCTCGTCGTCGCCCTGCGTGCTGACCGCGAACGGAGCCGGCCGGAACCGGTCCCGGTCCGCCGCGGTGAGCACGAATGCCTCGCCCTGCGAGGCGACCGCCTCCCAGCCCGAATGGCGATAGAACGGGAACGTCGCCCGCTCCGTCCACAGCGCCGCTGCGACGCAGCCGTGCCCGGCGATCACGCGGTGCGCGTCGCGCAGGCAGCGCGTGGCGTAGCCGTGGCGGCGGTAGTCGGGATGGGTGGCGGTCGGCGCGATCATGGCCACGCCGAACCGGTCCGGACCCGCCGCGGCGATGCGCGGCGCGGCCGGCACGTGGGCGACGATCCGGCCGTCGACGGCCAGCACGCGCGACCGCCGGGCATGCCGGGGCGTGAAGACCAGCGGGTAGTCGGTCGCGATCCGCTGATCGGAGCCGGCGCGAAAGATCGAGTCGATCAGCTCGACCACCTGCGGCAGCTCATCGGGCCGACAGCCGCGCGGCCCGTCGACGCGGCCGTTCATGCGCGCATCGCTCAGTTGGCCCGGCCCTGCCCCAGCCGCACCAGGCGCGACTCGATCAGCCCGAAGAAGCGGTGGCCGCCCCCGGCGGAGACGAAACGCCAGCCCAGGTGCGTCCCGCAGCGCCGGCACAGGGCGATCGTCCACGAGTACCCGGCGAACCACGTGAAGCGGTCGGTCTGCTGGCCGACCGAGCGGCAGCCATCGGCCGGCGCAAAGCACGCGATCGCGTAGTGGACGCGCTGCGGGTTGAAGAAGTCGTGCCGGTGCGCCCCCGCCACGTTGATGCGCGCCCGGTCGCCGGTCACTTCCTCCCCGCAGGAGACGCACAGGAGCGCCTCCGACGCCCAGTCGTGCGCGTTGAGCTTCGACAGCCGAAGCGAGCGCGATCGGGATTCAGACACGGCGACTCACGATTGCGGAAACCGGGGTCGACATCAAGCCCTCGGTGCGGTAGACCGGGGCAGGGAACCTCTTCGAGTGTACGCGAGCCATGGCTGACACGCCCGATCACGTCCACGGATCGGCGACGCGGTTCTGCGCCGCGTGCGCCGCTCCGCTGGCATCGCGCCAGATCGACGGCCGGGAGCGGCCGGTGTGCGAGCGGTGCGGCGCGGTGGTGTACTTCGACCCGAAGGTGGCAGCCGGCGCCATCGTCGTCCATGAGGGCCGCATCGCGCTGATCAGGCGGGCGATCAACCCGGCGCGCGGCAAGTGGACGTTTCCCGGCGGCTACGTGGACCGGGGCGAGCCGGTGGATCGCGCCGCCGTGCGCGAGACCTGGGAGGAGACCGGCCTGCGCGTGCGCCTCGAGGCGCTGCACGGCGTCTTCTCCTACCCCGACGTGACCGTGGTGTTGATCGTCTACACCGCGTCGGTCACCGGCGGCGCCCTGACGGCCGGCGATGAATGCGACGAGGCGGTCTGGGCCGAACCGGCCTCCATCCCGTGGGAGGAGCTTGCGTTCCCGAGCACCGTGGACGCGCTGCGCTCCTGGATCGAGAGGAAAAGCCGATGAGAGAGGTTCTGGAGCGCATCTACCGCGCTGGCCTGGACCCGGTGCGGCCGGACCGTCTGATCCGCGACGGGGTGACGGTCGCCGGCCGGACGCTGCGGGTCGCCGGGTGGGACGGCCAGGTCGACCTGGACACCGTCCGGCGGATCGTGGTCATCGGCGCCGGCAAGGCGTCGGCCAGCATGGCGCTGGCGCTGGAGGACCTGCTGGGCGATCGGATCGCCGGCGGCACCATCGCCACCAAGGCCGGCCACGGCGAGCCGCTGACGTGTATCGAGGTCATCGAGTCCGGCCATCCGGTGCCCGACGAGGAAAGCCGGCGGGCCGCGCACGCGATCGCCCGTCACTGCCGCGATGCCGACGCCGGCACGCTGGTGATCGGCCTGATCTCCGGCGGCGGGTCGGCGCTGCTGGCCGCACCCCTGGAGAGCGGCGGCGGTCAGCCCGGCCTGGACCTGGACGACAAGAAGCGGGTGACGGAGCTGCTCCTGGCCTGCGGCGCGACCATCCAGGAGATGAACTGCGTGCGCAAGCACCTGTCGCAGGTGAAGGGGGGCCGGCTGGCGGCGCTGATCCACCCGGCACGCTCGCTCAACCTGATCCTGTCCGACGTGACAGGCGACCGCCTGGACACCATTGCCTCCGGGCTAACCGCGGCGGATGCGACGACCTACGCGGACGCGCTGGAGATCACCGACCGCTACGGCGTGACCGCGGCGCTGCCGGAGCCGGCCCGCCGGGTGCTTGAGGCCGGCCGCGACGGCCGCCTGCCGGAGACGCCCAAGCCGGGCGTGGCGGAGCTGGCCGGCGTCCAGAACATCCTCTTGGGAAACAACCTGACCGCTCTCGAGGCCGCGCGCGCGGAAGCGCGGGCGCTGGGCTGGCCGACGCTGGCGCTGTCATCGCAGATCGTCGGCGAAGCGCGCGAGGTGGCCAAGGTCTACCTGGCGATCGGCTCCGACGTCGCCCGCCACGGGCTGGCGGCCTCCGCACCCTGCTGCGTGATCGGCGGCGGCGAGACGACGGTCACGCTGCGCGGCGACGGCGCGGGCGGCCGCAGCCAGGAGATGGCACTGGCCTTCCTGGCCGAGGCGGCCGACCACCCGGAACGCGGCCGGCTGCACTTCCTTGCCGCCTCCACCGACGGCACGGACGGCCCGACCGACGCCACGGGTGCGTTCGCCGACCCGGCGGTATATGATGCGGCCCGAAATCTGGGACTGAGTCCCCGTCAGTACCTGGATCGCAACGACTCGTATACCTTCTTCGACCGCGCCGGCGGCCTGCTGCGTACCGGGCCGACGCGTACGAACGTCGGCGATCTGCAGGTGCTGTTGATCACGCAATGATGATAAGGACGAGCATGAACGAACCCTGGGCCCGCTATGCGGACGGGCTGTCGATCACCAAGGAAGCATTCGAGCGGCTGGCGGCCGCGGCGCCGAACGGCGTGCTGGACGTGTTCGCCTCCGACCAGCACGGCTCCTACCTGCGACTGCTGAGCTCGTTCCTGGCCAACACCCGCGACCCGCGTGCCGCCGAGGACGACGACGTGCGGCGCACGGCGCACGAGTTCGCCGCGGCGCTCGGCGGCACTGCCAGCGCCGCGCTGTTCAACCGGCTTGCCTTCACCTCGGCCGGCTTTCGCGAGAAGCTGGGCGGCACCTACCTGATCGGCCGGCTGGAGTCCTCCGCCGGGCAGATCATGGACGGCGGCGCCGGCAAGCTGTCGGTGCTGGAGCTGCCGCCGGAAGAGGCGGCCGAGCACCTGGACGGCTTCAAGACGCTGGTCAACCTCGACCCGGACCACCCGGAGAGCTGGAAACGCAACCGCGACTGGCTGGCCGACGTTGACGAGCGCTGCCGGAAGCTCGGCAAACCGCTGTTCTCGGAGACGCTGCTTCTGGAGAGGCCGGGTGAGGACCGCGCCGCGTTCGCCGCGCGCCTGCCGGAGGCGCTGGTGCAGATCGCCGAGGAGTTCGGCTCCTTCGGCGCCTTCTACAAGACGCAGATCCCGCTCCTCTGGGTCGAGGACGGGTCCGGCAGCGTGCAGCCCGCCTCCAGCGCGGAGGTGGTACGCGGGACCTGCCGGCGCATCGCCGAGGCCTGCCCGCGGCCGCTGTTCCTGCTGAGCGCGGCGGTGGACTTCTCGCAATACGCGGCCCAGTACGCGCTGGTCGCCGACCTGGTGGCGGCGCCGATGTGCGGGCGCGCCTACTTCAAGGAGGCGTTCACCGCTCCCGAGGCCACGACCTGGGACGGGCTGGTTGACGCATTCCGGCGTATCGCGCTGCCGCGCGTACGCCAGATGCGGGAGCTGGCCACCGCGCGCAGCCGGCCGTGGTGGCACGCGTTCGAGTCGATCGCGGACGAGGGACGCCGGCTGATCGAGAGCGGGCCGCGCAGCCTGTCGGGCGTCGCCGCCGACTTCGGCTACTGAGCGCGCGACCGCCTCAGCGGTCGATCGTCACGGTGAAGGTACGCGAGCGGCTCGACCCGGGCCGCAACACGGTGAGCTCCGCCGAATCGGCCTCGCGCAGCGCGGCGTAGAAATCCTCCACGCCGGCGACGCTGTCGCCGTCTATCTCGATGATCACGTCTCCCGGCCTGAGGCCGCCGAGCCGCGCGGCCGACGTCCTCGACACGCCCTCCACGCCCACGCCCTGACCCGGCGGATCGTCGACCACGAAGATCCCCGGCCAGTCGGTTCCCGTATCGTCCCCGGACTCCGGCCGCTCGCCCAGCCGCACCGTGATCTCCTGCTCCGCGCCGTCGCGCAGCACGGTGAGCGTCAGCCGGGTACCGGGTCCGGCGCCGCCGATGTTGCGCATGACCTCGCCGGTGCCGGTGACCGCCTGACCATCCACGGCGATGATCACGTCGCCGGCCAGAAACCCTGCGCGCGCGGCGGGCGACCGCGAGTACACGCTGGTGACCAGCGCGCCGTCGCTCCACTGCCCGACGTCGCCGGCGGGTTGCAGTTGGACGCCGAGATACCCGTAACGCACGCCGCCTTCGCGCAGTTGGTCGGCGACGAGCAACGCGGTATTGATCGGCAACGCGAAGCCGACCCCGACGCTGGTGCCCCACCGGTTGGAAGCGATCCACGTGTTGATGGCGACCACCGCGCCGTCCAGGGCCACCAGCGCGCCGCCGGAGTTGCCTGGGTTGATCGATGCGTCGGTCTGGATGTACTCCGCCCACGGGGTCCGGCGCTGCTCGCGGCCGAGACCGCTGACGATTCCGGAGGTCACCGTGGACTGAAAGCCGAAGGGGCTGCCCACCGCCAGCACCTGGTCGCCGACCTGCAGGGCGTCCGAGTCTCCCATGATCGCCACGGCCAGCGGTTCCCGCGAGGGGAACCGCAGCACCGCGACGTCGCGGTTGCGGTCGGCTCCGACCAGGCGCACGCCTTCGGAGATCTCGGTCCCGTCGTGCAGGGTGAGCCTGATGCTGTCCGTGTTCTGGATCACGTGGGCGTTGGTGAGCACGAAGTAGGTATTGCCGGTGCGGTCGTAGATCACCCCGGAGCCGGTGCCGCTCGGCTGCTCGAACGTGGAGCCGAACCGCGGCCTGGTCTGCGTGGTGTCGATCTGCACCACGGTGGGCACCGACGCGCCGGCCACGTCGCGGAACACCTGCTGCAGGGCCAGCGCGGCAGCCATCGTGTCGAACGGCTGGTCGGCGACCAGTCTGATCGCAGGGTCTCTTGAGGTGTGGGCCAGCGGCCTGGGCGCCCCATCACTGGCGGCTTCCCCTCCGTCTCCGACCGCGCAGGCAGCGATGAGCCCGCTCAGAGCCGCGAGCAGCGCGGCCTGACGCAGCAGACCGGTGAGATTTCCGTGAATGTTCATCGTCATTTCATTGCGACCTTCTGCCATGTAGGTGAATAGATGATCGTCAGGCTGTGGTTACGGGGGAAATAACGGAATGTTAAGGCTTCGTAACATTGAGATCCGGCACCCGCTCCACGCGGCCGCTGCGCGCGGAGGCGAGCGCGGCGTGCACGGTGGCGGCGACCCGCCACCCGTCCACCTCGTCGCAGACCGTGCGCCCGGCGGTGTCGATGGCGCGCGCCAGGTCGTCCAGCAGGAAGCGTGCGTCCTCCGCGGCGACCCGCCGGTGCGGGAACGCGGCCGGCGCCGCGCCACGGCGGTAGACCGCCACCTCCGGCCGCGGTTCGGCGATCACGGCGCTGCCGTCGCTGCCGACCAGGCGCAGCGCGATCTCTCCCAGGTCCGGGTGGCTGGCCCGGCCGATCCGTCCCAGGCTGACCGAGGCGAGGACGCCGCCCTGCAGGCGCAGGCTCAGCGACGCCAGGTCCTCGATGCCGCGGTCGCGGTGGCGCTGGTGGAAGTGGCTGGTGGCGCGCGCGAACACCGTGGCCACCGGCGACCGCGCCAGATGGGCGACGTAGGCAAGCGGATAGATCCCTTCGACCGAAAGCTCGCCGAGCGCCTCCCAGCCGGGATCCGGCGGCGCCGGCCGCCCCGCGCCGATACGCGGCCCGGCATCCTTGGCGAAGTAGAAGTCGACGTGGACCGCCCGCAGCGTGCCGAGCGCGCCCCGCTCCAGCAGCTCGCCCGCCTGCCGGATCGCCGGGGCGCCGTTGCGGTTCCACAGCAGGAAGCGCGTGCCGGCGCGCCGCACCGCACGCACGATGCGGGTGCAGTCCTCCAGGGTGTGCGCCATCGGCTTGTCCTGGATGACGTGCAGGCCGGCGGCGCAGGCGATCTCCGTCAGCTCCGCGTGACGGGACGTGGCGGGACTCACGCATGCCGCCTGCGGGCGGTAGCGGGAGATCGCCGCATCGATGTCGTCCTCGAACGGGACCTTCAGTTCCGCTGCCAGCCGGCGTGCCCGCGCCAGCGACCAGTCGGGCGCGCCTGCCGCGTCGGCCACCGCCACCAGCCGGAAGCGGGCATGGCCGCCGGCCGCGGCATGGGCGAAGTAGCAGTGCCTGGCGCCCCCCAGGGCGATGACCGGGATCACGGCGCTGCCACCGCGATCGCCTCACCGTTGCGGCGCGATACGGTGATCGCCTCGGCCACCGCGCTTACCGCACGCTCGTGCCCGGCGCCGCTGCGTTCCCCGGCGGCGAAGGCGCGCAGCAGACCCAGCTCCCCGTCGCCGCGCAGCGGCACGCCCTGCAGCCCGCGCCGGTCGTAGAGGAGCTGGACGTTGCGATGGTCCTCGGCGTGCGCGGCGCCGTCGGCTCCGATCACGGTCAGCGAGTCGTACGGCCCGCCGTGCGAGGTCGCCAGGTCGAGCAGCGCCATGCCCCCGCCGGCGAAGCCCAGGTGCGCCAGCAGGCACGCGCCGTCGCCGGCGGCATGGACCACGTCCGGTTCCGTCCCGGCGATCCGCAGCACCGTGTCGACGGCGTCGCGCAGCGCGGCCGTGGCGGCATCGCCTTCCGGGCCGCTCGCGCGCCAGGCGTGCAGCCGGATCAGCCCGGTTCGACCCAGCTCGCCTGCCTCCACCGCTGCGCAGACCGCGGCCACCTCCGGACGCCACCGCTGCCGGTAGGCCAGCAGCAGCCGGCCTGCGCCCGCCTCAGCGTCGCGCACCAGCGCATCGTGCACGGCGGCATCGTCTGCCAGCGGTGCGGCGGCAAGCACGGCTGCCCCGTCGCGCAGACAGCCGCTCACCCGCTCCGAGCGGCGTTCGAGCGGACCGTCGATCACGACGCCGTCGACCCATGCCGGATCGCTCTCATGCCGCCGATCGACCAGCTCCACCGTCCCCTGCGCCGCGGCCCGGCGGGCCGCCTCCGGCGGCTCGCCGTCGAGGAAGGCGATGCGGAACGGGCCGCCCGCGCTCACGGCTGGTCGCGGACCGCGGTATCCGCGATGCCCGATCCCCCGCCCGGCAGCGCCGCCAGCTCCAGCTCGATCAGCCGCCGCGTCGCCGCCTCGCCATAGAGGCGGCAATGCTCCAGCAGCCGGGCGAGCTGCACGCGATCCTCCAGGTGGCGCAGCACCGGATACGAGCGGCGCAACGCCGGGAACAACCGACTGGCATTCAGCCGCAGGCTGGGCGCGCGGGTGCCGGTGCGGTGGTCGCCGCCGGCGGGCGCCAGGCGCCGGTACTCCTGGTCGAGCTCGACAGCGAAGCCGCCGCCAGCGCAGCGCCGCACCACCTCCGACTGGATCAGATCGCGCATCCGGTCCAGGTTGGTGCCGGAGCGCACGTCCACACCGATGCCCAGCGTCACCAGCGGGACGCCGTCGGCCGTGAAGCCGACCAGCGTGTCGGTCTGGACGCCCGGCTCGATCGGCAGCGGCGTGGAGCGAGGGTACACGCGCAGCGCCTGGAGGCGCTCGATGCGCTGCTCCAGGGTGGCGATCGAAGCCTGCAGGCCGGCATCTCCCGGGCTTGAGTCGAGCGCCTCCTGGTACGCCGGCAGCACTTCCTCCGCAAGGTAGTGGATGGCCTGCGGCAGCGGCACGGTCATGCGCGGCGCGCGCCGGACCTCTTCCTCGCCTTCCTCCAGGCCGTAGGGCGGCTCCGCCTGGTTCTCCCACGCCAGCATGGGCAGCAGCATGTTGACCAGCGCGCGGAGCGGCTCCGGCAGCCTCTCGGTCCGGAACAGGGGCCGATAGGTGTCGTCGCGGTGCGCGTGCTTGCTCACCGCCGAGGCCACGATGCGCGCCAGCTTGCGGCAGCGCTCGGCATCCTCGACGCGGTCCTCCAGGAGCGCTCCGCCGCCGGCCATCAGGAAGCGCTGGAGCTGCTCCTGCGCCGCGGCGTACGCGTCCGAGCCGCGGATCAGCTCGGACTGGTCGTCGGACAGCGACAGCCCGCGCAGGTCGTCCAGCGCCTGCAGCGCCGCGAGCGCCTTGGCGCGGGCCAGCTCCGCGTCGCCGCCGTCGGAGACCGCGAGGGTGGCCAGATGCAGGCGCACGGTGGCGAGCTCGAGAACGGTCCGGTAGTCGCGCAGGCCGGCGAACCGCTGGTCGTCGATCCGCACCTCGGCATCGAGACGCTCCTCGATCTCGGACAGCCGGTCCAGCTCGCGGCGGTAGCCGTCGGGAACGCGCTGCAGATCGGGCGAAGTCATCCGGCTCGGAGACTATGGGTCTGATGGCCCAGACGCGCAAGCGACAGGGGATGGGTCAGACCGGACCGCAGGCAAGAAAGTCGGCGACGGCCTCGTGTAGCGGGTGCGCGGCAAAGCCTCGCGCCGCCCTCCATGAGCCTGGAGGCCCGCACGGACTTCGCGACCCGGCCCGCGCAGCAACATAGTCAGCTCACCGGCGCAGAGCCGCATCACCGCCGGCCGCGACAATCCCGCCTCATGTCCTGCTCAATGTGGCTCAATCAACGGCCGGCGGACACGTCCGCGAAAGGGGTTCCTATCTCCAGATACCCAACTTGCCGCCGCTGTCGGCCATACGGACGTGAATCCCTTAGGCGATTACGGCCTCGTGCATCACAGAGCGCCTGCTTGGGCTGAAGGTCATCACGCCACGCGAATCCCGTCATCCGCGACAAGGGTGAGGACAGCGACCCTCCGGCTGCATTAGATTAGAATCCGGAGGACTGACAGAGAGGCCGAAATGTTTGAGGACGTGAACACTCGCTCGATCCTGGTTCAGGTGCCGGCCAAGCTGAAGGGTGAAGAAGCCCGGTCCCTCTGGCGTCGCATCGACAGTGAGCTGGCGACCGGCGGACCGGGATCGGCGATCAGCTATCTGCGTTCGCAGTTCGACGAGATCGCCACCAGGCTTCGGACTGAACTCGAGACGGCCAAGGACGTCGAGTAGGGACGAGGGAGATGCCGGAGGGAGCCGCATTCAGGATCCATCGCCTCAGTATCGAAGGATTTAAGGCGTTTGCCGCGCCGCAGTCCTTCGAGATCGGCGGCCACGTGTTCGTATTTGGCAGGAACGGACTTGGCAAGTCGAGCGTCGTTGAGGCGATCCGGTGGTGCCTGTTTGGCTTAGCCGACCGGCCGGAAGCGGAAGTCCGCAATGTCTTCTACTCGACCGGTGAGTGCAAGGTTGAGCTGGAGCTTCAAGGCCCCGGCGGACATTGGAGGATCCAGCGCCGCCTGCGTCCCGGCTCAGGTCGCTCTGATCTCACTATTCAGGATCCGAGCGGCACCACCGTGCAGCGTTCTCAGGTCTTCCCGCACATGGCACGCCTCGGACCGCGTGAAGGTACGCACATCATCTTTGCCTCGCAGCAGTCGTCCCACCGTCGCCCCCAGGCCGACATCACCAACTTCGACAAGGTGCTCTACTCATACCTGCGGATCGACGACGTGCCGGACCTACTCGAGCGGATGCACCGGGAGCTTGAAGAGCAAGAGGAAATCGAGCGGCAGCTGGCGGAGGAGGTCGAGGATGCAGAGGAGTCGCTACGGTCGGAGGTCGAGGAGTTGCGCAGTCGCATTGATGAAATCCTTGCTGCTGCTCCCTGGCCGGGCGGGATCATCCCCACCAACGCTGAAACCGATGCGCGGATCCGCGCCTTTGTCGAGGAGTGCGGAGGCAGCCTAGAACGCACGGACGGCGGCGCGGTGACCCGCGAGTGGCTCCTAGCGGAGGCTGAGCGGGCGATACACGAGTTGTCCGCGACGACCCAGGACGCCGTGCAACATGATTTGGCTGAGGCACGGGCGGCCCTTCAGGAGATAGCGAACGCCAAGCAGTCGTTCGAGGCTCTTACCGAACAACTCTCGACGGCACAGGCCGCAGTCGAATCGTGCAAGCTTGACCTAAAGAACGCCTTGGGAGCCGCAACAAAGGAGCAACTGCTCAGAGAACGCGACGAACTGGTACGGCAGGACAATCAACTGGCACAGTACTATGAGCTCGCGCGGAAGGCCTCGGGCTACTTTGAGGAGTTCTCGCCCGAGGAGTGTCCCGTTTGTGAAACCGACGTGGACCCGGCCGACGTCCTGTCCCGGCTTCAGCACCGAATCGCGTCGGATCGCCGCGCGGCCGAGCTCGCCGATGCCTTAACCCGGCTTATTCGTGTAGGAGAGGAGAAAAAGTAGGCGCGTCCGCCGATTT